>CAZGOM010000047.1:0-31026 GCA_964527265.1 uncultured Phycisphaeraceae bacterium
TCGTCGGCGGTGAAGCCGAGCCATTCCATCATTTGCTGGTCGTAGGTTTGCTGGTGGGCTTCGTTGGAGAAGTCGAGGCGCATTTCGTTGATGACTTTGGTGCCCTGGGCGATCCATTGACGCCAGGTTTGGGCGGAGTAGTTGTCGAAGATGTAGCGGCCGATTGGGCCGCGCATCGGCGGGTCGGGGAGGCGGGTGCCCAGAAGGCCGGATTTTTTGCAGCGGACGGCGTCGCCAGCCTGAGGAGCTTCTTCGACCGGGGCGGCGGATTTGACGGCGGGGACGGGCTTGCCAACCTTTTTGAGGAGGGATTCCATAGCGCGCTGGGGCATGACGTCGCCGCGTTCGGCGGCCTGGACGTAGCCGATGGCGAGGACTTCGCCGGCTTCCTCATTGCGGTTGAGCTGGATCAGGGACTGGGCCTGGAGCTGGTAGGCGCGGCTTAGGCCTACGTTTGCCTCGATGGCTTTTTTGTAGGCGCTGACGGCGTCTTCGTGGCGTTCTGCGTCGCGATAAGCGTTTCCGAGGCTGAACCACCCCATGTCGTTGGTGGGGTCAGACTTGGTCATGTTTTCCCATTGGGCGATGCGGTTTTGGATATCCATAGGTCAGAAATGATAGGGGAAAAGCGGGTGGGGTTCAATATTGAGACTGGGTCGCAAGGGGATGGTCCGACGTCAGGAGACGTGTGACCAGAGTGAAGAAGGAAGAAGAGGACGTTTGGAGGGAGTAAAAACACACAGAGGGAGGCTGCTTGCTTGATGTAGAGGTTGGCGTGGAATCGAAACCCATTTTTACGGATCGAGTTCCCCGAATTTGAAGGGGCGTTCGGATTTGAAGTTTGTGCCGAAGTGTTTGCGGTAGACGCGTCCGACGTGTCCGTCGAGTGCGAGGAAGTTGGCCGCGTCCTGGTGGGGGATGCGGAACTCGCGTATTGCGGAGATGGTGTTGGTGTAGACGTTGTAGGGCTGTTCCTGATCCATGTCGAGTTCGCGGCCGGTGGTTTCGTCGCTGGCTTCCATGAGGAGGACAGTGTCGGATTCGGTGGCGTCGCGGATGTATTTTTTAGGAGTGAGACCCGAGACTGTGTTAATGACTTTCGTGATGGTGGTGGAGCGGTTGACCTGATAGGAGCTGAGGGTGCGCAGATAAACCTTGGACGTGGCATAAATCTTGTTGGAGGGGATAGGATAGTTGGTGAGGTGCATGTCTACGACGTCGACCGAGGCGGCATCCCACTTGCCGACGCCATTGGGCCAGGCGCGGGCACTCCAGGCGCCGAAGGTGGCACCGCCAGTGATGGGTGCGGGGAAGTATTGTCCCGAGGGGCAGAGGAATGGGCTGGATTTGCGGAGGCCCATGCGGTCCCAGTTGGCAGCCCAGAGGGAGGGTGCGGTATCGTCGGCGAGCATCTGATCCATGGAGGCATAGCCGCCGACGCAGAGGATGCCTGTGAAGCGGTAGCCGACGGCCCAGCGGGAGTTGACGTTCAAGCCGCCGTCTGGGGTGGAGGGGTCAAAGGAGGTGGAGAGCCATGGGAGGATGTAACGTGTGTCGGCCTGGTATTGAGCGGCCATGATGCCGGTCTGACGCATTTTATTGCCGCAGAGGAGTGTGCGGGCAGCTTCGCGCGCCTTACTGAGACTGGGGAGGAAGAGGGAGAGGAGAACGCTGAGGATGGTGATGACGACGAGGAGTTCAATGAGCGTAAATGCACGTCGTGGTGAGAAACGCATGGGATGCCTCAGGCAGAGATGATGGACGGTTGATTAACGATCCATGAAGGTATCGTGGCTGAGGCTTGAATTCCATAGCGAAAACAGGGTGTTTGGGCATGCCGACAGGTTAAATGAGCATAAGGACGTCGGGCGGGAGGAACCATTTGAGCTGGGCGGAGAAATCGCTGGGATTTTTGGCGAAGTAGATTTCAAAACAGGCGATGCCGGCTTTTTTGAGCGGGGTGGAGCCGCGGGCCATGCGGCCGGAGATGAGGAGCTCGACGAGTGCGCCGAGGGTGGGTTCGTGGCCGACGATGGCGAGGGATTCTTCCTTGCGGGCGGCGAGGGCGGAGACGAGGGCGACGGGGTCTTCCTCCTGGAGGATGGGGAGGGTTTGTACGTTGACGTTGAAGGCATCAGCGATGATGCGGGCGGTGTGGTCGGCGCGGGTCTTGGGGCTGGTGAGGATAAGGTCAGGTTTTCTGGCGAGCTTGATAAGGCCCTGGGCGATGCGGCCGGTTTTCTCGATGCCTTCGGGAGTGAGGCGGCGGGAGGCGTCGGTGCCGTCGGGGCCGGAGTCTTCAGCGATGCCGTGGCGGATGATCAGAAGGCGCATGGGTGGCTCCGGGGAGGGTGATAGAAGTTGATCAGATGGTAGATGTTAGATGTGAAAGAGGGGAGGGGGGATAAGGAAGATTTTGGTGTTGTATCATGGTGGGTCTGATTTCACTCAAACCATCATGGAATTGTTCAAATGAAGAATGTTGTGATCCTTGGAACGGCTCATCCGCACATTTATGCCCTGGCTGACAGCATCAAAAAGCGGGCGGACGCGAAGCTGGTGTCGGTGTATGACAGCGATCCTGCACGGGCGAAGATTATTTCGGACAAGATCGGCGTGCCGGTGGCGAATACGGTTGAGGAAGCGCTTTCGTGCAAGCCTGCGCTGATGATGACGGCGGCGGTTCCCAATGAGCGGGCGAAACTGGTGGAGGCATCGTTGGCGGCGGGAGCAAATGTACTGGTGGATAAGCCGCTGGCGGTGACGAGCGCGGATCTGGAAGTGGTGATCAAGGCGCAGAAAAAATACGGAAAAGCGGTGATGGTGTATTACCCGTACCGCGGGTATGCGCACACGGTGGCGGCGAAGGCGGCGGTGGATGCGGGACGGATCGGGAAGCTGGTGCGCGTGTTTTCAGCTGGGCCGCACAAGCTGAACGCGGCGGGCCGTCCGAGCTGGCATTTTTCCAAGGAACAAAATGGCGGAGCACTGATCGATATCGGGTCGCATCATTTTGATGCTTGCCTGTGGCTGGCGGGGGCCAAGCCGAGCACGGTGAGCGCGATGCACGCGAATATTGACCAGCCGACGCACAAGGGGTTTCAGGATTTTGCGCAGGCGCAGGTGCGATTCTCCAACGGCGTGATGGGGCATGTGGAAGTGGACTGGCTTAACCCGGTTTCGATGCGCAACTTCGGGGACACCCGGATGTGGATTCAGGGGACGACGGGGAAGATCGAAATCCGCCTGGGTGACACGCAGAGCGCGGAGATCTGGACGAGCGAGACAGCGCAGCAGCCGTTGGATTTGACGGGAATGCCGACGATTACCGAGTGGGATGATGCGCTGCTGAGCGCGTTGCTGCACGATGGGAAAATGCCGATCACGCAGGAAGAAATCTGGGAAACGAGCCGTCTTTCGCTGGCGGCGTTTGATTCTGCCGTGGATGGCGGGGTGCCGGTCAAGCTGTAATCGAGTTGCGAGTCCAGGATCCTAAGGGCCTGGGCGAATGATGCGGAAATCAAAAAAGAGGTCTGGAGCTTTTTGGCTTCCGGCCTCTTTTTTGTTGCGTATTAAATCGACGGATACATGGGAATGGGCGCGTGATATAGTGGCGGATGCCCTGTCATCGGCCTTGTTTCAGGCCGGCTGGACATCCGGGGCGGTCTTCTTTCCTGGCATGCCGCGGGCATATGGTCGCAGTGCCTGCGGTTCAGGATGATCGGTGGCGGGATGAATCGAATCCGTCTCATGTTGCTGGCGATATGCGGAGTGTGGACGCTTGGCCTGCCGCAGGGGCAAGCGCAGTCACTTACGGAACAGGGCGCAGCGCAATTGCTGAAAGAGCAAGCCGGGGGAGCTACGGCCAAAGAGCCAGGGGATGAAGCATCGGCAAGCAAGAAGAGTCGGAGCAGTCAGCCCAGTGAGGAGAGTGGGCGTGAGGCTTTGTCAGAACCGGTGAATCATGCCGGAGCGGAGTCGTTTGCCGGGCTTGCCTTGTTTGAGAGCGTGGAAATCGTGGCGGGAGGAATGGTGCTTTCGCCCCAGGGGCCGATTCTGACGGAGCAGGGCGTCCTGATGGGGGTGGAACCGGTGACGCTGACGCTTCAAGTCAGTACGGCGCGTGGTGTTGAACGGCGGAAGTTTGCACCCCATGAGTACAAGGTGACGGGGTACAACAAGTATTTCACGATTGCCAGTGTGCAACTCGACGATAGAAGCATCCGACTGGTGCCGATTGAAAAGTCGACAGCGCGGCCGGGATCATACATGCCGGTGTCGGTTGTGGGTTATCGCAATTCTCCGGATGGGTCTGGTGCGCGCAGAGTGCCGTGTTTGCTTGGAGCATTGAGCGGGGTGGTGAAGGACGCGCCTGTGGAGACAGGATATTTCGGACTCGACAGCTACCCGCGCCGGTCGATGGCCGGAAGCGTGGTGGCGGATGAGGCGGGGAAAGTGGTGGGGATCTGGTGCGGGGTGCGGGAAGCGTGGCGGCATAAATCGGTTGTGCCGCTGATTTTCATCCGGCCAAATGATTTTATGGCCCAGTCGCCTGCGAGTGCGCGTGATATGAAGATGCAGGTGGATTTGATGACGGTACCGGGATGGCGGGGTGCGAACAATGAGGGGACGGTCCTGGGGTGGTATGGCGCGCTGCTGGGTTTTGCAGGGAGCAACCAGACTCCGGAGGCGCAGGCGGCGCTGGCGGACAAGGCGCGCAAAGTTTTGCCAGTGGAGGTGGCCAGGAAATACCTGGAGCGGGCGGCTAAGAACACGTCGGGAGGCGGCACCGGAGGAAATGGCGGCAAGGGGGAAGTGGAAACCGATCTGGCGCAACAGCGCGTGGCGCTGGCGGTCAAATCGGGAGATCAAGATGCGGCGTTACGTGAGGCATTGAATGTGTGGGTGGCCATGCCCTACGGGGAGCGCAAGACCAAAAGAGGAGAGAAGGCGCTTAAGGCGGCGGTTGATGCGCTGCAAGACCAGAAGAAGGATGCCGAGGAACTTTACATGCGCGCCTGGGGAGCGGCCGAGGGATTGTCTGCCGGGATGAACTGGCCGGAGATGATGCAGCCGAAATTGCGCGAGCGCCTGGAAGCGAAGAAACAGGGCTTTTCGCTGGCCGGCATGGCGGAATTTGCACAAGAACATGAACGGCTGATGCTGCGCAGGCCGGTGCGGCTGGCGGCGGGAGCAGCCAAGCCTCAAGGGTGGATTCCGGCAAGTCAGCCAGTGACGGTGACCTTCGATGGGCCCGCCGCTCAACTTTCATTGGCTGGGGGCGGAAAGACCCTGCTTGCCCTGTCGGGAGACGGCAAGACCTTATGGGTGTATGACCTGGTGAAGCTGAAGATGGAGCCGTCCATCACCCTGGACCAAAGTGCAGGGTCCATTGCCGGGGACGGCACAAAGGTGGCGTGCCTTTCGAGCGATCAGAAGCGATTCTGGATCGTGGATTTGCAAACATCCAAGGTAGAGCAGGAATTCACGCGTCCCAAAGCGACGGGGAGAAGAGAAATCTTTTTGTGTTCCCGACCGGATCTCCCCGGAATGGTGATGCTGCATGCGGTGGGGAATCAAAGGCTGGAAGTGGTGGACATGGGGGCTCCAGAATTTCCAGAGGCGAAAGATTTCAAGGGGACCCTGCCCGACTGGGTTTTCGGCATGGATGGGGATGGGGTGCTGGATCAAGTTCGCAGCAGGCCGCTTCCCACGCCAGGAGGCAAGGGGATAGCGCTTCATGGAACGCCATTCATGCTGGCCGGGCACTATACGACCGTGCCCGGAGAGGTTTGCGTGCTGGATCCCTTTCGGCAGTGCGTGGTGAACCGGATCAGGCTGCCATTTGAGGCGCAGGTTTCAGGGGGCCGGATGGGGCTGCTGGGGGCTGCTGCGAGCGACAGGATGATTGCCGCGGGACCCAAGGAGAATCAAGTGACGGTTGCGGATCTGGGCGTGTTATCGCTTTCATCGGCGCAATGGCCGAGCCGCGACGCAAAGGCGGGAGGCGTTGTGGTCATACCTTTGGGGCTGGGGGCGGGGGAGGCGGCACAGTTTATTTTAGGACCTGATGGGGCTCAGGTGCTGGGGGGGGATTTGAGGTGGGCCGTGCCGTTGGGGACAGAGCCTGGGTGTCATGAGACTTTGATCCGGGTGACTGGCGGTGCGGGGCCGGAGTATTACAGGCGCATCAATATCGAGGTGGTGCGATGAACAGAGATTGGATGAAATGTTTCCTTGTTTTATTGAGCGTGATTACGGGTGATGCTGCCAGCCAGATGGCGATGCCGGGCGGGGTGGCGCTGGCGCAGGCGGACAACGAGGGTGAGCGTGTGTTTCGCACTGCGAGCCCCAGCGTTGTAAGGATTTACGAGGAGTCATCAACCGGGTCTGGCGTGATCATCAATGAGAATGGCTTGATTTTGACCAACCATCACGTCGTTGGGACGGCAAGGGAGTTTAAGGTTGATGCTGTAGTGATGGAAAAGGGAAAATTGGTTACCCGCACGGGACTCAAGGCAACGCTTAAAAGCCTGCATCCGAAGTATGACCTGGCATTGGTGCAGCTGGATGCGCCGCAGGCTGGGCTGCGGCCATGCACACAAGTGCTGGCGCTTCCTGAAAAGGGTGCGGTGTGCTACGCGCTGGGATCGCCCACATTGGGTGGAGGCGTGCTGGAGCAGACGATTACGCGGGGAACGGTGGTTACGGCATCTTTAACGGATGCGGCCGAAGGCTATCCAATGATTGAGGCGGAAGTGGCGGTGAACCCGGGAAACTCCGGCGGAGCGCTGCTGGACCGACAAGGGCGTTTGTTGGGGATCGTGACGCTCAAAGGGATGAATGACGAGCGGCGGGCGTATGCGATTGCGCTGGGGCTTTTTAAACAGACGGAGTTTTTGACGGCTGACAAATACGAGGCATTGCTGCGTGAAAAGAACAAACCCAAGATTTCAGGGGGGTCTAAGTCGCCGCCGGCGGATACAGGGTTGATGACCAATCAGGGGTTGTATTCGAGGCCGGGGTGGGATGCGGCGAATCCCATTGATGGTCAAAAATTTGTGGATGAGGCGTATCGGATAAGCCGCGCCCCAGACGGGGATAAGGCCCGGCTGGAATTGCTGGTGAGGCGGGCCCTGGCGGATGATGAGAATGTGAACGCCACGGGCACGGCATGGGGGTTGTACGCGGGTTTGTGCTATTCATCGCAGCGTTGGGCAGAGGCGGCCTATGCGGCGCGCGGGGCGGAGTATTATCGGGAGGCGTTGCGGGGCCAGACGTTGGGAGACGGGAAGTTGCGGGCAGCGGTTACGGAGTCCGCGGCGACAGCGGTGGCGAATCTCAATCCGACGCAGGCAAGGCTGCTACCGCGAATCAGCCGATACAGCCTGGCGGGATTGGATGCATTTGCCACGCTGACGACCGAGCCGGCGGAGAGTGATCAACGTTTTTTCCGGAGCGGCCTTCCAGTGGGAGAGGGAGAGGCGATTCGTTCCGTCCGTGGCGTCAACAACACCAAAGTGTCCAGAGTGCCTTTGGGGACGCCTTCCAAGAAAAGCAGCAGCGGCGAAGCGGGCCAGGAGAAAGGGCTCTTGCAAGCCGACCTGGATGGCGCGCCTGGGGGGATGCCCGCGGTGATTTCGCCGCAACAATTGCGTGACAGGGTGGATGATGCGCGGACCGTGTTGACTGCCAAGAACCCCGTTGGCGTTACGGGGATGGCGGTGGTTGACCTTCCGAGCTTGCCGGGAAGCCCCATTTTCGCGATGCACGGATTGGCAGTGGTGATTCCATTACCGGAAGACTCTGCGGCCGCGGTGGTGGACCTGCTTTCGGGCCGGCTTGTCAAAATCCTGCCTATGGCGGCAGGGTCAACGCTTGTTCCCACGGGAAACAACCTTTTGGTCGTGGCGGAAAAAGAGAGTCGGTACGTGCTGTGGGATCTTTGTTTGTTAATGAAGGTGAAAGAAGGAGTCCTGTTTGAGCGGGGGACAATGCAGGGGGCGCGGTTGATAGGGGGCGCCGATTCACAAATGATCTATGTGGTGCCCGCTGCCAGTCAGGGCTCGACGCGGGCGTATGCGATTGACGGGCAGACGCTGTCGCCGGTGGGGCGGGCGCAATGGTTGGGTTCGATTGATCCCAGCTCGGTGGTGACGGACTCTGGATGCCGGGTTTTCCTGGGGCTGGATCAGGCCCGAGGGGTTCACAGGTTGGCTTTTGAGAGAGCCCAGGTGCTGGATGTGACATGGACAAAGGCTGATCCGTTGGGGGGCTGGGCGGCGGTGCTTAATCCTTCGGGGTGGGTGATGGGAAGCGGAGGCCATGTGCTGACGCTTGAGGGAGAGTTGGCGGAGGGACTCAAGAAGCGATTTGTTTGGCCTGTGCAGAATGCCGACGTTGTCGTGGGTTTCACGGGCCAGGGTGCTGGCGAGATCACTGAAACAGGTGCGATGTTTTCATTTGGCCGGACATGCGATGTCGGATTGCTGAGGATGGCAGATGGCCAGAAGGGAGGCGGCTGGAGCGTCCCATCTCGAGAAGCGCCTTTGGGGGTGGACAAGAAGCGATCATGGGCATGGGCATCGGGATCGGCAAGAGCCGAGAGGTTTTGCATCCTGGACCGCGAGGTGCGGCAATTCCTGATTCTTCCGATGCAAATCCCTTCCTCAACAGGAGGCAACACGGCATCAACGGCGCTCGCGTGGCGGTGGTCGGGCAAGTTCGCGCCTGGGACCAAAGTCAAAATGGTCACTAAACCTGAGGGAGTGGAACAGGATCTTGTCACGTTTGATTTAAAGGTTGGCGACCTGACGCCCGAGCTACGAGGAAAAAAAGTGCTCATGATTGTTGAGGAGCCGGGTCAGAAGTCGCGTTATGTATCAGTGACGATTGGAGTGGACTAAGCGATGAGAAAAGTCGTTGCGAGTCTGTTATGTGCGTTGATTATGACGGGATGGGGCACGAGCAGGGCTGAAGCTGACCCATTGGGCAAACCTTCTGAAGCGGCAGGGGGGGCGAAGGTGGACGCCGCGGCAGCGGCTGTGCTTGCGGCGGCGGGCCCGGGGGTGGTCGTGGTGCAGGATATGGAGGTGGCTTTCACGGGTGTATTGCTGGATTCCTCTGGGTTGATCGTGACCAGTGATGCCGTGGTGAGCCTGAATTTTGATTTGAAGGTGCGGGCACTGGTGGGGCAACAGGGGAACTATCAGGAAAAGTTATTTGAAAAGGTGGTGTTGATCGGTGTTGATAAGGAAAAAGGATTGGCGCTTATCCGAGTGAATCCCGAGGGGGCGAGGCTGACGCCATGCCGACGGGCTGTGGGAACGCCCAAGCCCGGGGAAACAACTTACGCGGTGGGCATTCCCAATTCCCGGATCCCCCCGGCCAAGCACACTCTGGAAGCGATGCGAGGCGTTTCATCGGGGGTGCGTCAAGATGCAAAGGCGGGGGCGGTGATCCAGTCGGACAGTGCGATCAAAATCAGCTCATGGGGGGGAGGTCTGGTTGATTCATCAGGGGCATTGCTGGGCGTGCTCGTAGTGGAGGCGGCGGGCAAACACGGACTGGGTTTTTCGATCCCGATTCAGGATATCGACCCTAAGAGGTTCAAGCCTGTCAGATGGGTAAAACCCACACAGCAGCAGACGCAGCGAATGAAAGATATCGGGGAGGCGGCGCGGCTGACGGCCATTGCAGTGGACGACGATTACGATGTCTCGGCCTATTACTTTCAGATTTTTCTTATCTGCAATCGAGCGCTTTTGAAGTTTAACCCGGAAGAGGCCAATCCCTATCTGGTGATGGAGGAGTATTACAACTCGCACAAGCGCCAGGATGTGGCCAAGGCTTACCTTGAATTGGGGATTAAAAACGCACCTATGGACAGATCCATACGCCTGAGGCAGGCTGAGATCGCCAATCAGGCGGGGGATCTGAAGGCCGTGGAGAAATTGATTCTGGATTTGTATATCGAGGGGAAGATGACCCCCTATGAAGAGGCACGCGCGTTTTTGACGATCCAGTACAAACAGGCTGACCCCCTGAAAATGCTTTACGTATTGAAGACGTGCTCGCATGATCGACATAATGTCGAGAGTGCGATGCGCAGTATGGGCGAATCCGTCAATGCCCAGCAACGAAGGATGCTTGGCGAGGCAACTTCCTATTCGCAGCAAGGCCTGGAAGATTTTCTGCGTGCGGCGACAAAGATCAACATGGTGGAGTCGAGCCAGTTTGATTTTGCGCAAAGCCCGGCGCGCGATGTGCAGGCGGATGTGAAAACAATGCTGAGTGCGGGACGGATGATCCCCAAAGGCGGCATCACGATACGGATGCCTCAGACTTATGAGGCGAGCGGCCCAGCGACCACCGACGGTCTTTACATGTCGTTCCATAGCGACAAGGGACTGGTTTTCTTCAGCCCGCTGGAAAACCGCATCACGGCAGCCTGGACGCGCGATCTCAAGGATCTGGATTGGTCGAATCGAGTACTTGTTGCACCTGATTATTCCAGGAAGGTGCTGGAGGTGCGATCGATTGCCACGGGTGAAAGACTGCGAACGATCGATCTGCCCGCGGTGGAGCGCGTCCGCGTGGTGATGCATCCGGACAACGACCGGCTGGCGCTGGTGATTGCCCGTAAAGGCGCACATCCGGCGTACATCGTCAACCTGGAAAAGGGGGCGTTTCTACCGCTGGTGGGTGATGGCGCTGAGGCCCTGCGGGATGCCTTGGAGAAGGGGAATATTCAAATCAATGGACCTAAGTTCGACCGATTTACAATCAATGGGAAGACCGTGCTGGAGCGGGACGGTGCGATCATCAAGCGTATGTCAGACGCACCCTGGGATGATATTTACCTGCGGCTGACACCGGATTTTTTCATCAAGCAGGGAGCGAACAGCAGCTCGCCTGTGATCAACGGGCCTGGGGGGACGACCCTAAAACTGCCAATCACCATTGGGGGAGAGAATCATGCAGGGTTAAAGGCTGTTTCGGCCATTCTGGGATCGCGATCACAGATGCTGGTGAAGGCGGGGCGGACTTTTCAAGTTCTGGGATTGCCGGGATTTGAGGTTCAGAATCGGTTTGTAGATGCCAGAGAGGCCGGTGTGCTGGCTGATAAAGCGACAGTGGTTCCTGGGATGTTTGTCAATCCGCAGGTGTGGGCGAGTGCGTCGGTGAATCGAGTGGTGGTCCATGAACCAACCAAGTCAAGAGTCTTGCGAGTGATGCCTTTTGATCAGACGGGGGTGGGGGTGATGGGAGATGGGAAGGATCGCGCTGCGCAGGTGAAGTCGCGTTTCATGTCCACAACAGGAGAGATGGACCTGGGACCGCTGGATATTTCGTCACTGGTGGAAGGGGTGGGAGCACGTGGCTGGACCGTTGTGACTTCCAAAGCCCATGATTTGATTTATGTGATAGACCCCGGACAGGGAAAGGTCGTGTTTAAGGTGCCGCTACTGAGCCCAAAGGCAGTGTTTGCGGCGGGTGGGAATCGGCTGGTGATTCTGATTGACGACCCGGGAGTGGTGGAGACTTGGGACCTAGCTACGGGGAAGCAATTGGATGTGTCGCCCATCGATTGGCGCGAGGGTAAGCCTTCTGGAATCTGGATGGGGGCCGGAAACGATGAATTGGCGGTGGTGCAAGTGACGGAGGGGGTGGAGAAAACCGGGGCCACGCCATTCCGGCTGAAGTGGATGGTGATGGAAGTTGCAAGCCGAAAGTTCGGAGAGAAGAAAAGGACGCTTGTTCAGGCGATGGAAAGATTGCCGAGGGCGGTGATGTCAGCTGAAGGCGATATTTTTCAACCCGATACCCAGGCGGTTGAGGCCAACAAAGTGAGCAGCCGCGGGTTTGGTGCGAGCACTGTGACACCGCTGAGTTCAAAGCAAGGGTATTGGATTCCTGGAGCTTTGCCGCGGCATGTGGCGGGAGCCAACTTGTTTGTGGCTTCCAATAATGTGACGCAGGCGTTTGATTTTTTTGACTCGTCGGGCGTTTGGATGGACAGCGTGTCGGCTCCGTTACCGGGGAGCGTCCTGGCGCTTTCTCCAAAGCAGGGGGCGGCGGCCCTGATGACTGCCGAGGGCAAGAGCTTGTTTTTCCGGTGGACACCCGTTGGTGGAAGCGAGGTGCGGTTTAATGTGAGGAGAAACTCGAAAAACAAGGCAGCTGGCCTTCGGGGGCTACTGCATCCAGACACCGCAGTGGAATTGGCCGTCAAAATTCCAGGTGTGACAGTAGATCGCGAGACGCTTGAGGTGCTGGTACCGGCGGAAGCGGAGGCTGATGTTTCAAACATGGGTCTGATTTTGCAGTTGGATCATCCTGATGGATCACGGCAATACATCGCTGTAGAGTGAGATGCGATCGACAGGAATCGGGTTGTCTTTACGCGCCGGGAGAGGGATCGTTAAAGATCATGCGCTGATCGGTGTCGACTGCGGGTGGGGCTGGAGGGAGGAGGTCGGGGCGGCGTGCTTTGGTGCGCAGGAGGGATTGCTGAGTGCGCCATTTGGCGACTTTTGAGTGGTCGCCACCGGTGAGGATTTCGGGGACGGGCATGTCCATCCACACGGGGGGGCGGGTGTAGTGGGGGTGGTCGAGGAGGCGATCTGAGCCGGGAGAAAAACTTTCGTAATGCGCGGATTCTGCATCGCCCAGGACGCCGGGGAGAAGGCGGACAATGGCGTCAATGAGGACCATGGCAGGGAGTTCGCCACCCGAGAGGACATAATCGCCGATGCTGACTTCGCGCATGGGCTGAAGCTTTTCGATGACACGTTCGTCAATGCCTTCGTAATGGCCGGCAATCATGAGGATGCGGGGTTCTTTGGCGAGGGCTTCGACATCGGTCTGGGTGAGGGGCTTGCCCTGAGGCGAGAGGAGGATGCGGGTGGCGGGGCGGGGATCCTGGGCCTGTGCGGCCTGGACAGCATCCCAGACGGGTTGGCACTGAATGACCATGCCGGGGCCGCCACCGTAGGGTGAACGGTCGACCTTGTGGTGCTTGTCGGTGGTGTAGTCGCGGATGTTGTGGAGGTGGTAGGCGACGGCCGGGGCGCCTTCTTTTTCAAAATTGGCGACATCGGCGGCGCGCTTTAAGATGCTGCTGCTCAGGACTCCATGGAACATCTCAGGGAAGAGGGTGAGGATGTCAATGCGCATGGTCATGGGGAGGAGGTCCAGGGTCTGGCGTCCAGAGTCTTACGAGTCAAAGAAGAAGAGTTTAGATGAGAGTCAAGGGGTTGGAAAGGAAATAAAGAAAGCGACCCGGTCCGAAGAACGGGTCGCCTGTTTTATTTGCTTTAAGTAGACTGTTTGCAGTCACTTAGCGAAAGGCTGAGCGTGGAGCTCAGGCCTGTTCGGCGGGCTTTTCAGCGCGGGGCTTGTCGATCTGCACGGTCTTGACGACGCGTGGGGACTTCTTGCGCTTGGAGCGATCCTTGACTTCCTTGGCGGGCTTGGGCACATCAATGCCGGAGCGACGGCAGAGGGTGCTGACGGTTTCGCTGGGCTGAGCGCCGACGCTGAGCCAGTGCTTGACGCGATCAGCCTTGAAGTTGATCTGCTTGGCAACGTCCTTCTCGATGGGGTTGAAGGTGCCCAGTTCTTCGATGGCGCGACCATCGCGGGGGCTCCGGATGTCGATCGCGGTGAGGCGATAGAAGGGGCTGTTGCGACGACCAAAACGCTTTAAACGCAGCTTTACCAAGACCAGTCTCCCGAGTGAACGGTGTTTTGTAACGGAGTGAGTCGAGTAATCTACCTCAGAGAGAGGCTTGACGCAAGGGGGTGGAAGAAAGTGATAAGGAAAAAGGCATAAGGGACAAGTAAGACATACAGATTGCCCCCCTATTTTCTCCCTCTACTACTTGTACCTTCTCCCTTTTTCCTTATCTCTTTCCCCTGCCCGCTTGTTATGTCGATTTGTCATTGTCTTGTTTAGCGGTTAGAACATTGTGCCTGATTTTAACGGCCCAACTGGGCCGCACGAACCTTATAACAAACCTCTGAAGGAGCCTCTCAATGGCTAAGAAGCCCAGCATCAAGACCCCGACCAAATTACGCGTAGCCGTCATCGGCGCGGGCGGCATCGCCGGCGCGCACATGGGCTATCTGGCCAAGTATCCCGATGTGGAACTGGTGGCGCTGGCGGATGTGAGCGAGGCCAACATGGCCAAGCACGCTGCGACTTACAAGATCCCGACGGAGAATCTGTTTGCCGACTACAAGAAGATGCTGGATGTGGTGAAGCCCGACGCGGTGAGCGTGTGCACACCCAACGGGATGCACGCACCGGCGAGCATCGCGGCTTCACAGGCCGGCGCACATGTGATCGTCGAAAAGCCGATGGCGATGGATGCGGTCGAAGCACAGGCGATGATGGACGCGGCCAAGAAGGCCAAGACGAAGCTGGTGATCGGCTTCCAGTGGCGCTACCACCCCGCGGCGACCTTTGTGAAGGAAGCCGTGGACGCGGGCCAGTTCGGCAACATCATGTTCGGGCGCTGCCAGGCGCTTCGCAGGCGCGGCATTCCCAACTGGGGCGTGTTTGGCCGCAAGGACCTGCAGGGCGGCGGTCCGATGATCGACATCGGCGTACACATCCTGGAACTGACGCACTTTGTGATGGGTTCGCCCAAGCCGATCTCCGCTTCGGGCAACACCTGGACATTCCTTGGCAACAAGAAGTCAGATGTGAAGTCGATGTGGCCCAACTGGGACCACAAGACCTACACGGTGGAAGATATGGCGATGGGCCAGATCCGTTTTGAAAACGGCGCGATCCTGTCAGTGGAATCGTCCTTCGTGGCGCACATCGAAAAGGACGTGTTCAACTTCCAGATCATGGGCGAAAAGGCCGGAGCGACGTTTGACCCGCCGGTGATCTACAAGGACCAGGACAGCTACATGGTCAACCAGGTGCCCGGGTACATGCCCACGGGCCTGGCAGGCGATCCGTTTGACAAGAAGATGCGCAACTGGGTGGACCACGTGCTGTACAACAAGCCCACGATGGCGCCTGCCGAGCACGGGCTGATGGTTCAGAAGATGCTTGACGGCTTGTACGCTTCGGCGGTTTCGGGCAAGGAAGTCAAGATCGGTTGAGATTGGTTTGGATTGAAATAAGGACGGCCGGGCTTGTGTGAACAGGCCCGGCCGTTTTTTGTTTGGGGGAGGAAATGCAGTTTTCTTTGCAGGCTGGCAGGAATATGATCTAGCGCATGCCCATCATATTCGTGAAGAACGGCTATCGCTTTTTCTTCTATTCAAACGATCACGAGCCGATCCATGCTCACGTGCAGTATGGCGGCGGCGAAGCGGTGTTTGAAGTGGAGCCCGCAGTGAGACTCAGAGAGTCAGTTGGGTTGAGTGTCAGGGAACTGTCAAAGGCTGAAGACTTGGCCGAAGAGTACCGTCAATTAATAATTGAGGCATGGCATGACTACTTTGGATGAAACAACACGCAGCGCCACATTTGATTCGGGCTGGATCGTGGTTCGTTTACAAGACGGACTTGAGATTCGTTTTCCCGTCGCGAAAAACCCACGGCTGGCCTCGGGAACGGTTGCGCAATTAAAGAATATTCAGATATCGCCGTTTGGCCTTCACTGGCCGGACCTGGATGAAGACTTATCGTTTCAGGGGCTTGCTTTGGGTGACTACGGTCAAAAGCACAAATAAACGGGTGCTACCAGGTGCGTTCCGTGCGGCCGGTGTCGAAATCGGGGTCTGCGTTGACGTACCAGAAGCCGCGGACCCAGGAGCCGCGGGGCCAGGTAGAGCCCCAGTCGGTGTACATTTTGCCCAGTGTGAGGGCGCGGGGGACGAAGCGACCTGCGCCATCGGCATTGGTGATGTTGAGGCCATCGCCTTTGTGGCGGCCTTCGGTGTCGGGTGCGCCGCTGGCGACGGTGAGGTAATTGGTGTGGCCGGAGGTGCGCATGAGGACCATTGCGAGGGCTTGAAGATCAGTGCCGTGGCTCATGGGAACGTGAGCGTCGAGAATGAGGGGCGTCTGGTCCGCGTAGCGGAGGATGCGGGTGTCGGAGGTGCGGGTGGTGCCGTAGATGACAAGGGCGCCAAGGGGAGAGGTGCCTCTGCCGGATTGGAGCATGCCGTTTAAGCCATAGGTGACAGTGGGGACGGAGGCGAAGCCGCCGTATTCGTCGCCGAGGGTCCAGTCGATGTAAGTGGTGGGACCGTGAGGACAGCCGCCCTTGTTGGTGAAGAGGGTGCTTTGTGCGTAGTTTTCGTCGACGAGTTTGACGTGGTAAGCCACGTTGATGTTGGGCTTGTTCGCGGTGGGCTTGGAGTTGAGGAGGTATTCCCTGTTGTCGGTTGCGTAGGCGAGGACGGCGACGGAGGTCTGGCGGGTGCCTGAGAGGCACTTGGCGCGGTAGGCCGATTCTCGCGCTTGCGCGAGGGAGGGGAGCATTACTGCGATTAAGAGCGCGATGATGGAAATGACGACGAGAAGTTCGATGAGCGTAAACGCGGCCTGGCGGAGTTGGTTACGAGGTGGCATTGGGGGGATTCCAAGGGGTAAATCAGAGCAAGAAAGGGTGAATAAGAATACCACTGCGGTGGCACGCCGCACCAGCGCAATGATGTGATATTTGGGATTGTTGGGGCGGGCGGGATTACTTGCGGGGAAACTCATCGGTGGCGGTCAGGTCGGCGCTGAGCTCCGCGTAGACCTGGCGGACGGCGTCGGAGAGGGCGTCGATGAGTGCCTGGGCGCTTTCGTCGCTGACGGCGATGTCTTTGGTGTAGGTCTTGGCCCAGATGGGACGGATAAGCCCGCCCTGGGTTTTTAAGAGCTGGAAGCGGAAGGCGACGCGGGCGACGGGTGTCGGGCCGGAGTAGTCGCCTAGGAGGAGTGTGCACTGGCTTTCAAGGTCGCAGGCGCCATCGGCGATGCTGCCGGGGTCGATGGCGTAGGCTGGGCCGTGGGCGTTGAGATAGTCGACAAGGCCGGCGGTGAGGAGCTTGCCGGGGTTGGCAATGAAGGCGCGGTAGTAATCGGTGGTGTAGATGCCGGTCTTGGTTTTGTAGACGAGCTCGGATCCTCCGTAGGGGTTGGCGACCCGCATGGGGCGCACGCGGAGAGGTTTATCCATTGCGGCCGACGAGGGGTGGGCGGGTTGTGTAGAGGGTTCGGGGGTGCTGAGGGTGAGGGCGTAGAGATCTTTTTCGTGATAGGGCTGGCCCAGGCCGGAGCATCCTGCAATGGACAGGGCCGCGGACAGGAGAGGCAGGAGGACGGCGGGTTTAAGGGTGTTCATGGGAGGATTCCCTGTTGGGTATTTTTTAATCGGATGGATTTACTTGCCGGGCTGCTGCTTGGCCGGGGGCTCGCCGAAGATAAGGCGTGCGGGGTTGGATTTGGCGTCCTGGGTGACGGTGGAGAGGTTTTCGGCGGTGTGCTTCAAGGCGTTGATGAGGGTGGCGATTTCTTCCTTCTGGCTGGCCAGGAGGATGCCGATTTCCTTGAGTGACCGGCGGGCTTCGATGACGGTCTGGTCAGAGTTGTCGAGCGTGGTGTTGAGGCCGGTGAGGGCCTGATCAATGCGTTTGTCGTGGAGGAGGGTGTCCAGGCGCTGGGAGGTGGATTTAAGCTTGGCGGTGATCAGGGGGAGATCTTTGGCGAAGTCGAAAAGTTCCTTGCTGCCGGTGAGGTCCTTGAGGGAGCCGGACATAGCTTGGAAATTGGCGAGAGTTTTGGCGATGTCAGGGTTTTCAAGGATGTGCTTGATCTTCTGGTTGGATTCGCGGGCCTCGGCCAGGAGGGCGACGGCGTTTTCATTGAGAGCCTTGACGTCGATTTTTTCAACCGAGGCTTTAAGGGCGAGGACGGTGTCGTTGGAGTTATCAATGAGCTGGGTGAGCTTGGCGCGTTTTAAGCCGAGGATGATTTCTTCAAGGCCCTGGGTGATGGCGAGGATGGTGCTGGGCGCGGAGGGGATGTAATGGTTTTTCGGTGTCCAGGAGAATTTCGGGACGGGGTTCAAATCGGGATTGAGGAAGACGAGTTCAAGATAAGTGGGGCCGGTGAGGCCGGCCTGCGCCATGCGGGTGCGGCAGCCGCGTGCGACGGCACTGGTGATGCGCTGCTCGATTTCCTCGCCGCGGTCACTGCTGATGAGGTCATCGTCGATATCGAAGGTGACGACGACGTAGCTGCCTTTTTCGAAGGTTTCCTGGAGGTCGCCCTTGGTGTAGACCATTCCGGCGAGTTCGATGCTGGTGATTTTGCCGATGGTGACGCCGCGGACTTTGACGTCGGAGCCTTTGTAGAGGCCTTGCGCGGATTCCAGGAGATAGGTTTCCATGGTGATGACGCCGCCGCGGCCGGAGGTGGCGCCGATCAAGACGACGGCGCCGATGATGAGGGCAAAGCCTGCCAGGACAAAGAGACCCAGACGGAAATAAGCTTTTTCTGCGGGCAT
Organism: uncultured Phycisphaeraceae bacterium; assembly: GCA_964527265.1. GTDB lineage: Bacteria > Planctomycetota > Phycisphaerae > Phycisphaerales > Phycisphaeraceae > CAZGOM01. The sequence goes on from CAZGOM010000047.1 coordinate 18,468, forward strand.
GGTGTGGGTCCTTTAGCTGGCTTTCCCGGCGGCGCCGGCGTTTTCGGCTGGGCGCTCCTGGTGTTTCGTGGGATGGCGGTTGAAGAAGTCATGGACGGCGGGGTCTGGATGGGTGTCGCGCAGGACGGCGGGGGCGTCGATGGCGCCGATGGTTTTCTTTTTGGCGTCGAGGAAGACGACGCGGTCGGCAATGGAAAAGATGCTGGGAAGCTCGTGGGTGACGATGACGAAGGTGGTGCCGATGAGGTGGTTTAAGGTGAGGATGAGCTGGTCGAGATCGGCCGAGGTGATGGGGTCGAGGCCGGCGGAGGGTTCGTCGAGGAAGACGATGTCGGGATCCAATGCGATGGCGCGGGCGAGGGCCGCGCGTTTCTGCATGCCGCCGGAGAGTTCAGAGGGGAGGCGCTGGATGGCGTGTTCCAGGCCGACAAGGCGGGCCTTGGCGAGGGCGATGATCTGCATGATTTCGGGGTCGAGCTCGGTGAATTCCTGGAGGGGGAGCATGATGTTTTCCAGGACGGTCATGTTGCCAAAGAGGGCGCTGGATTGGAAGGCGACGCCGAATTTGCGGAGGATTTCGCCTTCGTCGGTGTCGCCGGGGTTGTTGAGGTCTTTACCGTCGATGAGGATCTGGCCTGCGGCGGGCTCGTACATGCCGATCATGTGTTTGAGCATGGTGGACTTGCCGCAGCCGGAGCCGCCGCCGAGGATCATGATCTCGCCTTTTAAGACCTCAAAGTTGATGTTTTCCAGGACAGTGCGATCGCCATAGGCGGCTTTAAAACCAATGACGCGGATGATGGGAGGGCCGAATTGCCTGGGTTTATTGGGTCTTTGGGTTCGCATGGGTCAGATTCCCAACTGGTAGTAAGCGAAGCCCAGGACGGCATCGGCGAGGATGGTGAGGACGATGCCAGCGACGACGGCGCGGGTGGTGCTGTCGCCGACGGCGCCGGGGCCGGAGGCGGTCTGCACGCCGCGGAGGCAGCCGACGCCTGCGACGATGAAGCCGAAGACGAGGGATTTGAAGATGCCGCCGAGGAATTCGGTGGAATTGGTGGCCTTAATGACGGAGTTGATGTAGAAGGCGCTGGTGTAGCCTTTGGTGGCCATGACCAGGTACCCGCCGACAAGACCGGCAAGGATGTTAAAGCCGGTGAGGAGAGGGGTGACAAAGACGGCGGCGAGGATGCGGGGGACGACCAGGAAGCGGACGGGGCGGATGCCGAGGGTTTCCAGTGCGCTAAGCTCCTCGGTGACTTTCATGGTGCCGAGTTCTGCGGCGAAGGCGGAGCCGGAGCGGCCGGAGAGGAGGATGGCGGTGATGAGGGGGCCAAGCTCACGGATGAGGGAGAGGCCGACGAGGACGGGGACGAGGCTATCGCCGCCGTAGGACTTTAATGCCGTGCTGGCCTGGAAGGCGAGGATGACGCCGACGAGGAAGCCCAGAAGGACGACGACGGGGAGGCCCTGGGTGCCGGCTTTGTTGGCGATATCGATGACATCGTCCCAGCGGACTTTGCGGGGGTGGCGGATGGCCCAGGCGATACCGGCGGCCAGCTCACCAATGAAGACGATGATCTTGCCCATATCGTAGAAGATGGTGCTGGCGGCCATCCCCAGATAAGTGATGAGGTTGACGGAGGGAGGGCATTTGAGGCCGCCGACGGTGGGGTCGGCCAGTTCGGACATGCCGACGAGGGTGCAGAGGTCGGGCGTCATGCCGTCAAAATCGAGGTTGGCCTTTCGGGTGAGGGCGAGGCGGCGGAGTTCAATGATGAGGCCCAGGCCAGAAGCGTCGCAGTAAGTGAGGTTGGTAAGGTCGAGGGTGATGCGGGGCGAGCTGGACTGGCTGATGGTGTGTGTGGTGTCGGTCCAGGCTTCCTGGAGGGTGTTGATGTCCAGGCGTCCGGCAAAGTGCAGCACGAGCCGCGTTTCGCTGGGGCGGCTATAGGTGATGGCGAGGCGTGATTTTTGGGCCGGTTCCGACAAGGGCTGGTCCTTTGGAGAAGCCCACATGATATCCGGTCATTCGGCGGGAATTGAGAAGAGGAATTTTTGACTAGGATCTAAGAGGATAGAGGATGATTAAGAGGATTTGAGAGGGAGCGGTTTGCAATGCGAGTTGCAAGGCTGTGCGGGTCAGTTTTGGGTTCATTATCACATTTGAAGGCGGCGCTTAACCCTGTAGTGCTATAAGGGGGTAAAGCGATGAAACAAGAATCAAAGAAACGGCCAAAAGCGGCAGGAAAAGAACACCTTCTGGGGTCCCCCCATTTGAATGAGAGGGGCGGAAGACAGATCCATGGTCCCCGCGTTAGGCGGTCTTAACCCAACAACATTCGAGACAATCACCATTGATAGGTTTCTTATGCTCTTGCCTGATGGGGGGCATTGCCGTTTTATGAAATCAGGCTCAAACTTCGTAAGATTCGATGAGATATGGGGTTGACGGTTTTGGAGCCACGAATTTGCGCAAAAATAGAGCCCGTCCCTCTTTAACATCTCTTAAAAGAGTTGTGGGAGAGCGTGAAGTAGAGATAAGGTATGGGCATGGAAATCAGCTTTGATTTATTGGAGCCGGTGGAAGAGCGCGGAGGTTGGGAGGAGGGGACGTTTCGATTGGTGGGTGGGGAATGGCAGGTTTTTGTTGTTGCACAGAATGAGGGTGAGGGAGAAAGAGAAGTCATTAGAAAGTGTGTTTGGCCCAGCAGAGTGGCGGGGTTGTATGCGAATTTGTCGATTGAGCGGGGGAGGCTGGAGAGGAGGGTGGTGGTTGAGGTGTTGATGGAGGCGTATGGCGCGGAGAGGTGGGTGGAGGTTTGCGGGCCGAATTCGTTGGAGTTGAGGTGAGGGGATTGAGATGATGGGTTTGGAGGAGTTGTGTGGGATCAAAAGAAATGAGAAGAAACTCAAAGCTTCTGTACATCCTTGAGGTGGACAAGGATGAGGCGTTATTCCTGGCCGTGACTTGTGGCGGCGTGGGAATGTATGACGTGAAGTTCAAATTGACGGTGGAAGAGCGCGGGCAATACTTGGAAGATGGCGACACATTTTTGGACCGTCTAGCCCTTCAAATCACAAAAAGTAGCTCGGATTTTGATGGTCAGGCGATCATGCTTTAGCTCTTGCTGGCGAGGATATCGCATTATCGCTGGGACGTGCGAAAGCTCCTTGCACTCTTTACTGATAGAGAGGGGGTAAGAGTGGATGTGGCGCTGGCGAATCAAGGCGTAGGGGCGGTAGTCGGGGATTCCTGGAGCTTTGCTGCGTCCTGGTCGCGGCCGAGTTTTTTGTAGATGGCGATGAGGCGCTGGGTGTGCTTGGGGTCGCTGGGCTCAAGAATGCGGAGGGATTCGACCTGGTGGGCAGTGGATTCGAGATTTTTGTCCAGCAGATAAAGGGTGGCGAGGGCTTCGCGGTAAGAGGCGTTGTAGGGCTCGCGTTCGACGGCGCGCTTGCCGGCGAGGATGGCCTGAGCGAGGAGATTGCCGTTTCTATAAGCGCGGGAAAGCTCAAAGGACCATCGGCCTGAAGTGATGGATTGAGCGTCGAGGAATTCGAGGGCGCCGACGGCCTCACGGGGGTTTTTGTCGTTGGGGCCGAGTTTGACGAGCTCTTCGTAAGGCCAGGGGTCGACGGGGACGGCCTGGCCGTAGGCATATAAGGCGTAGCGCGCGGCTTGTTTGTCAGGTCCTTTGAGCAACAGTTCCGCGCGCTTGTGGAGGAGGCGGCGGTCTGCGGGGAATTCTTCAAGCAGCTTATCGACTTGCTCAAGGGTGGGACTGGCGGACTTCATAACACTGGTGATGCGAGGTTCTGGCGTGAGCTTCTGGAGGCCCCAGACTTTGACCTGGGCTTGCGTCCAGGCTTTGAAGGCGGCGAGGAATTCGTCCTGGTTGCGCCCGGTGACGGCCTGGAAATTTTCAACGTCGGACTTGCCTTGCTTGTAGCCTTCGAGAAGTTTGAGAATGGCGGGAAAGCCGTGCGTGCGGGTGATGTATTCCATCATCCATGCTGCCTGGGCGTAGGCGAGGTTGCGGTCGGTGGGCTTTTTGGGGCGTGCAAAGGCCCAGTTGATCTCTGTGAGGTCGAAGAGCTCGTCTTTTTCGACGGCGCGGGAGAGGAGGACGTAGAACTCAAAGGGCCATTCGCCGGGTTCCTGGTTGACGGCGCAGGCTTCGGTGAACCAGTGAGGGATGCGGTTTTGCGTCATGCCGAGAGTGACGGTGTGGGTGAATTCGTGGCGAATGACGCGTGGCCAATCGTAAATGCCTTTCTGGTAGGGGCCTGATTTGGGAGGCGTGAGGGCGATGACATCGCCGGTGGAGGCGCCGATGGTCCAGATGAAAGGCATGCCGGTGATGCGCACGGCAAAGGTGCGGCTGTCGGGCATGAGCTCAATGAGCGTGGGGTTTTTGGGTGTGAAGCCGAAGGTCTGGGTGACGTCGCGGTAGATGGCTTCGAGGCGGTCGGGCATGTCGCGGGCCCACGCTTCATCGATGCCCGGTTTGTAGCGGATGAGAAAGTGTTCGGTGCGGATGGTGTTGTAGGCGAGGAGTTCTTCAACGAGGCGGAGCTGGTTGACGGCGGAGCGCTGAAATGCGTCGAGCTTAATGGCATGGCGGAGGGTATCGCGGGCTTCTTCTTCATCGCCGGACTGCATGAGGAGCATGCCAAGGCGTGTCCAGGGGGCGGACCATTCGGGGGCGAGGCGGATGGATTCCTTGAGCCATGCCTTGGCCTCGGGATATTGGCGGGAACGGGAGAGGGTGTCGCCCAGGAGATAAGCCGCGGCGGGGTCGCCGGGGTAGATGAGGGCGTAGCGATCCATCTGGGCTTTGAGGGCGTCTTCTTTGTAGGCGAGGGCGAGGGAGGCGGCTTTTAAGGCCATGCCGGTGCGGTGGGCAGGGTAGCGGGCGAGGAGGTCTTCGAGGGGCTTGGCGCCGGTTTCCAGGTCGCGGGAGACAAAGGCGATCTGTGCCTGGGAGGCGAGGAGTTCGGGGTGATTGGGGTGGATGGCGCCGGCTTTGGCGATGCATTGGTCGGCGGTTTCAAAGTCAAACATCCAGCCGTGGATTTCCGCAAAGAGTGCCCAGCCTTCAGGAAGGGTGGGCTGGATGGCGAGCGCTTCGGTGAGGGCTTTGACACCGGCTTCGATCTGGTCTTTTTCAACCAGAAGGCGAGCTTCGGCGAGGCGGGCCTGCCAGAAGGTGCCGAGGCGTGCTTCACGGGCTTTGGAGAAGGCGTCCAGAGCTGCTTGAAAATCGCCGGGAGAGGCAGGAGTGAGTTCCGTGCTGAGAGTGATGAGCAGGCCCTTGAAGTACGCAGCTTCGGGAGGGGAATAGTCGTAGGCGCTGAGGGCGGATTTGATCTGGTCACGCGCCGGCTGACGCTGGCCGGTCTGAAGAAGGGCGGAGGCACGTAGCCAGGCTTCCTCGGGGTTTTGGGCTTTATCGATCAAGGCCAGGACTTGAGCAGGCTCCCCACGGTTGAGCGCGGCCTGAGCAGAGAACGCGCGGGGTGTGTCGGATTGGGAAAAGACAGGGTCGAGCCAGTTGCCTTTGATGAGGGCGATCTGAGCCCGTTCGGCTGAGGTGGGGTTTTTGAGTTCATCAAACCGGCCGGCTTGAAGGAGAAGCATGCGGCGGGTTTGTTCGGGAAGGAGTTTGTCGGCCAAAAGAGCGGCGAGAGCGGGGGAGGGTTTTATGTCGATGGGGCTGGATTTTTTGGCGACGGAGGCAGTGGGCTTCGGAGTTTCGTCGGCAGTTGCGGCATGGGGCGCGGCCAGGCATGTGGCGGTTGAAAGAAGAAATGCCGCGATGAGGCAGGGGAGGGATGAGGATGTACGGACGGTTTTTGGCACAGGTTCCCCCAACAATGAAGTCTTGACTTGCGGTTTGCGACGGTCCAATGACATGAACCAGTGTAGGATTCATCGTCATGGAAGACCACGCCAAGTTAGACGTTTTGGACGAATTTCCGATCCTGCGGGAACTGGATTTTTTTAATCATGCCGGGGTGGCGCCGATCTCGCGTGCGGCGGGGAGGGCGATGGAGGCGTATGTGACGCAGGCGCAGGGGCGGGCCTATTTGAAGTCGGGGTGGTACAAACGGGCGGGGGAAGTGAAGGGAATCGCGGCAAGACTGATCAATGCGGAGCGGGCGGGGGAGATCGCCTATGTGCCCAATACGTCGACCGGCTTAAGTTTGGTGGCCAAGGGATTCGCCTTCAAGCCCGGGGATAACGTGGTGATCACAGGGGTGGAATACCCGGCGAATCGATATCCGTGGGAGGATTTGAAGCGCCAGGGAGTGCGGGTGATTGAGGTGCCGCAGCAGCCGGATGGGAGGATCGATACGGATGATGTGATCGAGGCGATCACCAACAGGACGCGGATCGTGTCGATTTCGCATGTGCAGTACGCATCGGGGTATCGGATGGATGTGGCGGCGATCGGGGAGATGGTTCACAAGGCGGGGGGGTATTTGTGCGTGGATGCGATCCAGTCGGTGGGGGTGTTGCCGGTGGATGTGCAGGGGATGGGGATCGATTTTTTAAGCGCGGATGGGCACAAATGGATGCTGGGGCCGGAGGGTGCGGGGATTTTCTATTGCAGGGAGGATTTGTGCGAGATGCTGCATCCGAATGTGGTGGGATGGATGAACATGGTGGATGCGCAGAACTATGGGGATTACCGGTTTGAGTTTCAGAAGGATGCGAGGCGATTTGAGCCGGGGACATACAACATTCCGGGTGTTCTGGGGATGGGGGCGAGCCTGGAATTGCTTTTGAAGGTAGGGATTGATGAGGTTTGGCGGCGTGTGGAGGCTTTGAACGGGCTGTTGTGCGAGGGATTGGAAAAGAAGGGGTATCGGGTGTATTCGCCACGGAAGAAGGAAGGGGAGAGAAGCGGGATCGTGGTGTTTGAGCCGCTCGTTGAGAAGATGAGAACGGCGGCAGTGTTACAGAAGATCGTGGGGGATCTGGAGAAGGAGAATGTGGTGATCGTGATAAGGGAGGGGCGGCTTCGGGTGAGTGCGCATTTTTATAATTCAGTGGGGCAGATTGAGAAATTGGTGAGGCTGCTGCCGGCCTGAGGGTGGTAGGAGAGGGGTATACTTGTGGTTCTCATTTCTACAGGGGTATGTATGTTTCGAACATTTTCCGGTCAGGCGGTTTTGTTGACGGTGTGCATGGGCTTCGCAAGCGGTGGTTTGGGGATGGCCCTTGCACAGGAACCGGAGGCGCAGAAAGAGGTTGCGCAAGCCAGGACCCCAGACCCGCGGGTGGCGGAGTTGGAGGCGTTGCGCAAGTCGCTGGCGACGGTGAAAGTCGACAAACTGGATGGAGAGATGGCAGGGTATTTCGTCGCGCTTACGCAAAACGCCAAGGCGATGATTCGGGAGTTGAAGGCGGATGACGCCATTGCCGCGCTTGAGGCGGCGGTGCCTTTGAGCAAGAAAGCCAAGGGCGCATCGGCCGGTGAGGTGGCGGGCCTGTTGGCCCGGGCGAAGGCGGTGAAGGCCGGATTGATTCGCATTGCGCCGGCGCTGAAGGTGCTGGAGAGCAACCCGAAGGACAAAGAGGCGGCGCGAACGGCTGTGGAATGCTACGTGCTTGATCTGGACCGCACAGACCTGGCGCTGTCAGTGGCACAGGAAGCGCAATGGGAGGAGTTGTCGACGCTTTTGTTTACAGGGAATTCGGGCACGTCAACAGGGAAAGACGAGTTGAAGCGGGGCGAGTGGATGCTGGACATTGGCAAGCGTGTGCCGGCGGTAGCGTCTTTGGCCAAGTCCAAAGCCAACGAGGCCTACCAGCGGGCGTTGGCGGTGACGGGAGAGGGTGCGTTGACGGAGGCGGAGAAAGAGCAGGTGAAGGCTTTGATAGCGGGTGGAGCCCCCTCTGAGGATGGTTGGACGGCCATGTCGGGCCTTGAAATCCTCAAAAGGAAGCCGGGGGAACCGTTGCCGGTGGATCCGCGGTTGGCGGTACTGGATTCCCAGCGGCGAGGGCTTGCGCTGGTCAAGAAGGAGAAACAGAAAGCCGAGCAGGCGTCGTATTTTAGCGCGCTGGTGAAGAGCGCCAGGGAGATGATTCAGGAACTGAGGCATGACGATGCGATCACGGTGCTTCAGCCGTCAGTGGTGATGGCCAAGACGTCCATGGCTTCGGATGCGGAGTTTGTGGAACCACTGCTGGCAAAGGCGAGAGCGGGTCGGACGGCGCTTATCCGGGTTTCGCAGTTGATGCGGCAATTGGAGAAGGACCCTGGGAACAAAGACGTGGCGCGACAGGCGGTGGAGGCGATTGTCATTGAGCTGGAGCGGCGTGACCTGGCGGCGACAGTGGCGAGGGACGCGGGCGCGAGCGAGCTGGAAGCGGTGATTTTCCGGCTGATTGCGGGCACCGGTGGGGTGCGGGAGTGTGTTGCGGAGGGGGACTGGATGATGGAGGCGGGGAAGCGGACGGCGAGCTTGAAACGCGCTGCCCAGGTGAAGGCGTATGAGGCATACACAAGGGGGTTGAGCTTATCGCAAGAGGGAGCGGAGGGGTTGACAGAGGCGGAGAAGAAGCGCGTGTTTGGCGTGGTGAGAGAGCTGCTTGCGCCGCCAGCGGGACCGGCGGAGACAAATGCCGCGGGCTACCGGAGGGCAGATGTTTCACCGGCCGGTGTCAGTGAAGTGGACCAATTCCTGGCCAGCCTGGATCTTGTGCTGACGCCGATGAACGGACGGTGGCTGCCGTCGCAGATACGGATGGTGGAGTCGATGGTGAATCAGGCTTTTCCCCTGAAGCGGAAAATGACGGTGGGTGGGCGGGTGAAGAGGATCACATTCGAACCCAACGGGAATAACCCTCCGATTTTTTTCATGGCCTACCTGAAGGTGGAAAACCGGTTTGGTCTGGACATTGAGTGGATCGTGTGGTTTCCCCAGCCCAGTCAGGAATTGCAGGGGCTACAGGAGGGGGACATGGTCACGGCCCATGGCGAGTTGTACAAGTGCGTGACTGGGATGGATGGGATTAAATTCCGGTTGTTGGAGGCGAAACTGGTGCAATTGAGGCCAGTGGGGAAGTGAGCATGGCGTGCCGGGCGCCATTTCATGAGTGAATTATTTGAAAAAGAGGACGTAGTCGGCGGCGTCGAGAGGGATGTCGAAGGTGGTGACGCCGTTTGCGGTTGTGGTTTTGATTAGGCCGTGGATGACACTTTCGACTTTTGATGGGGTGTAGGCGAGATTGACGGTGACGGTGAGCTTTTCGATGGGGGTGTTATTCCAGTTGAGAAGGGTCATGACGGTGCCTTTTTCGGAGGTGAGCAGTGGGGTTTCGACCTGATCGTGGCTGAGAGTGGCCCATTTGCCGTTGGAGGAGAGAGCGAGGGAAACGGGGGCGGCGATCTGGTCAGCGATGGGAGAGGAGAAGCCGGAGGGGAATTGGTCTTTTTTGTCCCAGCCCTTGGCGGAGCGGAGATAAGTGAGGCCGGGGAACCATTCGTAGTGCATGGCCTGGCCCAAGCCAAATTTGGTGCCCTTGAAGGTGGGTTTGCGGGCGACGAGTGCGGGGCCGCCTTTGAGTTCCTGCGGGGTGGCGGGTCGGGAATAGCCGCTTAGGGGGGCGTTGGCTGAGCCGAGGGTGGGAAGATCCTGGAGGGAGTCGATGATCATGGGGCGGCCCTGGTCGCGGTCAGGCGGGAGGCTGAAGGCCTGGGCGAATGCGGGGAGGGGATCGTCGTAGCGATCGCGTGCGCCGGCACCGACGGTGGTGACGAGGGTGCCGCCGGCGTTGACCCAGGCGTGGAGAACGGAGACTGATTCAGCGGGGAGATTGGGGGTGGTGATGTAGAGGACTTTGAGGTTTTTGAGACCTTCGGCAGTGAGTTGTTCTTCGTCGATGAAGGTGGCGGGGATGTTTTGATGTTGAAGGGCGACGTAGAGGGCGTTGAGCTCGGCGAGGTAGTCGACGGTTTCCTTGTCGAGGTGGGTGTTGGTGGCGTCGCTGATGGGGTAGCGGATGCCTTTGAGCGTAAGCTTGCCTTTGGGGGCGTCGCCTTTGAAATCCCACATTTGCGCGGAGCGGGGGAAGAGGAGGGCGGTGTAGATGGCGGGGCGTTTGCCGGGGTAAAGAAGGGGTTCGGCTTTGGCGACCATGGCGTGTGCCTGCGCCATTTTGGGGAGGAGGAAGGATTTGAAGGAGTAGCAGTTGGAGGGGAAGTTGTATTCGGGGCCAAAGACGAAGTATTTGACGGTTTTACCACCGTAGCCGAAGAGGCCGGTGATTTTCTGGAGGATGCCATTGGGCATGTCGCCGGCGGTGCGGGGGACGATGTAGCCGCCTGATGTGAGCCCATTGGGCTTGGAATTGCCCCCGGAATTGGCTGCGGCATCAAGGCGGGCCATGTAGTAGGACCATTGGTAGCTGCGGTTATCGCCGAACCAGTCTTCGACCCAGAGGACGTTGGAGCCCTTTAAACGGGCGTATTCGAACCAATCCTGGCCGCCCATGGCGGCGTCGGGAGAGGATTTATCGCCATTATTTGCGACGGCGCCGGGGACGTAGGAGCGGCCGGAGAAAAAATTCCAGTTGTTGAAGGTCTGGATTCCGGGGTAGAAGGCTTTTTCCATGGCGCGGTTGGATTCGGCGAAGTAGCGGGAGGAATCCCAGGGGAAGAAGCGCATGGTCCAGTAAAAGAGTTTCCTTGATTGAGGTGTTTGTGCCTGGCTTTGGCCGATGGGGAAGACTTCTTCCCATGATTTTGCGCCCAGATCGGCGAGGGTGAGGTTTTGGCCGATGAGGAAGTCGCGGAAGCGCTGGAGGCCTGCGGGATTTTTTTTGAGGGCTTCGAATGCGGAGGGGTAATACCAGCCGGGTTCATCGGCCATGGCGAAGATTTTGACCTGGTCGATGAGGGAGTCGGAGTCTTTGAAGGGTTTGGCGAGATTTTCGGCCCAGTCCTGGAGGGATGGGTCTTTGGGCTGCTCGGTGAATTGGAAGGTGTAGCCTGGGGGAGAGTAGACACCGCCGGCGGTGTAGGGGATGCCATTTTCCTTCATGAGGGTGGCGTGGACTTTGCCGCCGGGGTCGGCGAGGGTGTTGAAGCCGACGCGGGCGAGGTTTTCGATGCCTTCGCGGAGTGCGTCGATGTCGGAGTCGCCGGGGATGAAGCGGTCGGCGATGATGAGGTTTTTGGGGCGATTGTCCTGGTTTTTGGGGAGGTCTTTCAAGAGGGACCAGAATTGGTCGCGGTTGTACTGGGCCATGGTGGCGAAGGCGAGCTTGGAGTCTTTTGAGGGGTAGAGGAGGATGCCCAGGGAGCCGCCGTCCTTGAGATTGCCTTTTAAGGTGGTGACTTCTTCAAAACCTTCAAACTGGGTCTGGACTTCGAGGATGGCGGTTTGGCCGAGGTTGTTGACGACGGCGTGGAGGACGAAGGGCCAACCGCGCATATAGGTGTTTGGGTAGGCGTGGAGGCCGGTGTCGGTCTTGATGCTTTCGGCGGTGAAGGCGGACCATGCGGACCAGTCGCCGTTGTTGGTGGAGGCTCCGGTGCGGGAGAGGCCCAGGGCGAGGGTGAATTTGCCGGTGGGTGGTTTTGCGTCGTTTTCAACGATGCGGAAGCGGAATTTGAAAAGGGGGATGTCGTCGGGTGCGAGGTTGATGGCTTTTTCAGGGCGTGGTTTGGCGGTGGGCTGAGCGTGGATGTGTTGGGCGGTGAAGAGGGAGGCTGCGAGGAGGAGGGCGAGGAGGATGGATTTGGGAGACATGGAACCGCGAGCCTTTTTCCCCCGCGTAAGGTGTGATGGTTTGGGTGACTATAGCGGGAGGGGTGGTGCGGGGTCTATTGGGCGGGTGGGTTTTGTGGTGGATTGATGTAAGTGTTTGTGTGCATGAAAGATATGAAATTATTAACAAATTATAATATTTTTGTATTATTTAATCTATTTTATCGTTGGTTCGGGTATAATATGTAGGTTGGGGCTGCATGCTGTGTGGGCATGGCTGGAAATTGAGGTTGAGAGCTTGTTTTAAGGGATTTTTGAAAGGCGACGGGGATGAGGGAATTATTTCGGGTTTTGAGTGAGGTTGGAAATGTGGGTTTTGTGGCGGAAAACGGGGGTGTTTGGTTGAGGGTGATGCGGGAGGGGCTTGAAATTCAGGGGGAGCAAGACGGTGGTTGGTTTTTCGCCGCCTTTTTGAAGAGCGAATTTTCTGACAGGAGTCGCAGGATCCTGAGGATTGGGGCCTTTGAATCATCGTGAGAAGAACATCCTCACCCCCCTCCCCCTGATGGGGAGGGAGGAGAAAGATCCAAATGAGACTATTCAAAGATGCTGATTTCCAGGATGGGTTTAAAAGGTGGTGGGGTGTGAATGCCATTCGGATATCCGAATGGCATTCGATGGTGGGGTGTTTATTGGAGTGTGAGGGAGAGGAGGTAGTCGGAGAGGGATTTGCGTTTTTCAGTGATTTGGATTTGGAGGGTTTTGGATTGGGCATTGATGGCGTCGATGCGGGTTTCCTGGTCGCTGAGTTTGGTGATGTAGCGCTGGC
>CAZGOM010000047.1:31126-33024 GCA_964527265.1 uncultured Phycisphaeraceae bacterium
TTGATGGCGTCGATGCGGGTTTCCTGGTCGCTGAGTTTGGTGATGTAGCGCTGGCTGGTGGTGGATTGGGAGCCGAGGGTTTTGATGTTTTCGCGGAGGCGGTTTTGTTCCTGGGTGATGGCGGCGAGTTCGGAGGTGAGTTGTTTTTCGAGTTGTTCGAGTTCGGAGAGTTCGGTGCGGAGTTGGATGGCTTTGGCGAGGGCTTCCTTGACGGTGTCGGAGAGCTTCTGGTTTTTAAGGAGAAGCTGGAGGGTGTCGGTGGAGGCGCTGGTCATTGCGGTGAGCTGAGAGGTTTGAACCTGGCGGATGATTTTGAAGGAGCCGGTTTTGCCAGCGGGAGCGGTGACGTTGAAGCGGAGGTAGCTGGCGGTGGTTTCGTCGGGCTTTGCGGGCTCGACGAGTTCGTAGGCATCGGCGCGCGGAAGTTCGAGGACGACGAGGCGGTCTTTGTCTGCGTTGTTTTTGATTTTGTATTCGTAGGTGGAGATGGATTTGATGATTTGCTGGAGAACACCTTTGACGATTTTGATCTGGATGACGTCGCGGTCCTCGTGGAGGGAGTTCTGGATGGTGAGGGAGAGATCCACGCCGTAGGTGAGGAGGCGGGAATCGTTTTCGACGAGGTTGTCGATCTGTGCGTCACCGGCGTATGCGCCGGCGTCGAAGACAGTGACGGGTCCGGTGAGGAGTTTCATGCCGGTGTCGTTGGTGATGCGTACGCCGTTCAAAGCTGACTGGCCGAAGAGATTGGGGTTGTAAAGGCTGAGTTTCTGGGCTTTGATGGGCTTTGAAATGATGGCGAGCATGGCCGACTGGCGGCGGGGCATGGTGACGGGGTCGGGGAGGGTGAACTTGAAGAGTTCTCCCATTTTGCCTGACTGGGTGCCGAGTTCCAGGAGGCCGCCGATGGCGTCGTCAAGGGAGGGATCCTGATTCATAACGCCTTCCTGCTGCTGCCTGCCGCGCTGGTTCATGCCCTCAGACGGAAGGGCGGTGGACATGCTGAAGGAGGAAGAGCTGCCGCCGGATTGGGAATTACCTGCGCGACGAAGGGGGACCATGGGCTGGGCTTCTTCGATGCCGGCTTCGGAGATGCGGGACTTGAGGAACTGGAAGTATTGGGGCTGGACGAAAGGGCGGTCAAGATACATGGGCGTGTAGAGGTTCATCTGGAAGGAGATGGGGCGGCCGGAGACCAGGGAGAGGCCGACCTTGTTCCAGTCGCTGTCGGAGGTGTTTTCGACCAGAGCCCAGCCCTGGAGGATGGGTTTGTCGGAGAGGTCGAGACGGTAGGTGGATTTCCAGACGGGGGATTCAAGGAGATAGCCGATGCGGACGGTGCGGGGGCCTTTGCCTTTGAGGTGGATGGTGACGGGCTTGCGCTGGGTGTCTCGGGAAGCGGCAACGAGGGCGAGGGCTTTGGCGAGCTCTTCCTGGAGGCGGGGATCGAGGATGGTGACATTGCTGACGGCGCTCAAGGAAAGGGAGCGTATGCCGGTGGGGGTGACGAGGGAGACGGTGTAGTCGGTGGTTTCGACGGGTGATGAGCCGTGGGTGACCTTGGTGATTTCTTCGATGGAGAGGAGTGTGCCTTCGACGGTTTGCGGTCCTTCAAGACGGACGGCGACGCCCTGGAGCTGTGCGAGGATGCGGGGGATGGTGACGGGGCCGGAGATGTCGACGCCGAAGCTTTTCAAGGAGCGATTGACGGGGTCATTGCTGGGGTAGGTGACGGTGGCGGGTTTGCCGGAGTCGTCGATGATGACCATGCTTTTCAAGATGTCATTGATCTGTTCGGTTTTGAAGGGAAGGACGACGGTGGCATCGTCGGTGACCTGGGCCTGATGTTCGAAGTAAGCGACGCCGGAGGAGTAGAGGACGGCGCGGGTCATGGCGAG
>CAZGOM010000048.1:0-32886 GCA_964527265.1 uncultured Phycisphaeraceae bacterium
CGGGGCAGCCCATGTTGATATCGATGGTGGTTGCGCCGTGCGCCTGGGCCCAGCGGGCGGCATCGGCGAGGATGTCAGGGTCTGCGCCATAGAGTTGCATGCACACGGGTTGGTCGGCGGGGTCGGTAGCAGCGAGCCAGAGTGATTTTTCGTTTTCAGAGAGGAGAGCCTGGGGGCAGAGGAGGTCAGTACAGGCGAGGCCGACACCGCCGGAGGGGCCAGTCACGCTGCGGACGACAAGACGGAAAGGCAGGTCGCAGTAACCGGCGATGGGGGCCAGGAGGAGGGGATTTTGAAGTTGGACGGGGCCGATTTTCAAGAAAGTGATAAATGAAAAGGGATAAGGGATAAGTGAGGAACGGGAGATGAAGAGGGATGGTTAAGCGGGAGTTTCCGCGGTTTTGCCTTGGAGTTTTTCGGCTTCTTCAATTTCCTTTTCCGGATGCATGTGGATGTCACCCTTGAGGAGAAAGACGCCGCCCAGGAGGGAGTAAACCACTTGATAGAAGCGGATCATCAGGAGCATGCCAACGATCTGGTTGGTGCTCATCACGCCGGCTTTGAAGAGCAGGGCGATGGCCAGGGCTTCCATGATGCCGACGCCCTGGGGGGAGATGGGGATGGAGCCGGCGAGGAAGACAACGGGCATGACAGTGAGGATGAGAAGGAATTCAGATTGGGAGCCCAGGGCGTAGGCCGCCAAGGCGGTGGCCGTGGCCAGGAGGATGTGGCAGGGGATGGAGAGAAGCACGGCCCAGAGGACAGTGAGTTTGTTGGAGGAGTAAGCCGTGGCGGCTTCGTCGACTTTGCTGAGAATGGAACCGCCGGGCAGGCGGTAGATTGTTTTTTCCAGAAGCTTGTCGATATAAAGCGCGGAGCGGATGCGGCGGGAGAAATAGATCGCTGAAAGGATGATCACCACACCCACGCCCGACCAGATGGAAAGGGTGACGGCGCGTGCGGTGGGGTTATCGAGTACGAGCAGCCCCGCCAGGCCGCCGACGACGATGAGGCCCAGGAGGCCGGTGATGCGGTCGAAGATCACAGTCATGACTGAAACGGCGCGGCGGTCGGAGTTTTTAGCCACGTAATAGGCTTTAACAACGTCGCCGCCGGTGGTGCCGGGGATGCAGTAGTTGAAGAAGCAGCCCACCATGGTGAGGCGGAAGGCTTTCTGGAAGGTGGTATCGATGTTCTGGCAGCGAAGGAGGAGGAACCAGCGGAAAGTTTGCAGGGGGTAGATGGGCGCGACGATCAGGAGCCCGATCAGTAGCAGCACAAGGTTTGCGGATTTGAAGCTGGTGATGATGCCGGGCTTGTAAAGAACCTGGCCTTTGTCGTCCTGGCTGATCTGGTCGTGGGGAATTTGGACGCGAAATTCAGGTTTTTCCTTGATTGGCGCGATGGTAATGGTAGGGGTCTGGTCGGGCCCGGTGTATTTGCCTTCGAGGATGGGGACAGTGACGCCTGCTTCCTTGGTGATGACGATGCCGGGAGCGGCTTCGTACCCCTTATCCAGGTGGACGGAGTCTGACCAGGTGAGGGTATAGGCGATATACGCCAGGCCAAGGGCGGCAAAGAGGACGCGGAGTGCAATGGAGAGGTATTTCTTCATCGAAGAGTCATCATCCCATGATGTATGCGGGCGCGCCAGCGGGGGCAGGAGACGAATTGCGACCGGATCATCATAGGTAATAGGTGAGTTTGGAAACTTACTTGAGAATTGAAATCAACAGCGGTGTATGATCGTTTCGTGTGGTATTCGGGTCGCACTTTTTACCAGGATTTAAAACATGAAGATGAAGACCAGTCGTTTGTTTGCCGCGGTTGCGGTGGCGGGTTTGGTGATGGTGTCGCTGGGGATGCCGGCGTTTGGGGCGGTGGATGAGGCGCATAAGAAAAAGGGTGAGGAGGCGGTCGCCAAGGCGATCAGCTTTTTAAAGAGCAAGCAAGGGGAAGATGGAAGCTGGTCGCCCAAGCCCGGCCCGGCGATCACGGCGTTGGTTGTGCGAGGGATTGCGGTGGAGGGCCCCGAAGCGAAAAAGGACCCAGCGGTGGAGAAGGGGTTGGCCTACATCCTTTCCAAAGCCGAGCCGGAGAAGGATGGCGTCTCTAAAAATGGTGGTATTCACTCGGGCATGCTTGAAAATTACAACACTGCCATCTGCCTTTCCGCTTTGGCGCAGTTTGCCGACAGGCCGGCGGTGAAAGCGAAGATTGGCCCCGCGCAGGACTATCTGCGTGCCCTTCAGTGGTACAACCAGAAAGACCCGCAGGGCAAGGAAATCACCGAGGCGCATCCGTATTACGGGGGCGCTGGCTATGGCCGCTCCGGCCGGCCGGACATGTCGAATGTGCAGATCATGCTTGATGGCTTGAAGGAATCCGGGCTCTCGTCCGAAGACCCGGCTTACAAGCGTGCCGTGGTTTTCATTACCCGCTGTCAGGCCACCGACGCTAACACCTCGCCCTGGAAGAGCCAGATGTCCAGCGATGGCGGCTTTGTGTACACCACTTCCGAAAGCAAGGACAAGATCGGTGTGGCGCAGTCGATGGCGGGAGATGAATCGATTGACGTGCCAGGCAAGGGGCCTGTCAGCCAGCTCAGGAGCTACGGGTCAGTCACCTATGCGGGCTGGAAGAGCTATGCGTATGCCAAACTCGATAAGAAAGACCCCCGCGTTGTGGCCGCCAAGGAATGGATCAGCAAGCATTACACCCTGAGCCAGAACCCCGGCTTTGTCGATAACCCCAAAACGGAATCCGACGAACGCATGTCCGGTTATTACTACTACCTGATGACTTTCGCCCGCGCGTTTGAAGCGTGGCAGGAACCGACTCTCACGCTTGCGGACAAGAGCGAGCACAACTGGGCCAATGACCTGGTGGATAAGCTTGCATCGCTGCAGAAGGAAAATGGTTCCTGGGAGAATACGCAGAACCGCTTCATGGAAGAAGACCCTGTCCTGACCACGGCTTATTCACTGATCGCGCTCCAGACGGCGCTGGGGAAGTGATGGAAGATGAGTTGTGGGTTGCGAGTCTTGAGTTTTGTCAGAGGGAGACTCGGCATCTGAGTTAATGTGAGTTTCTTGTTAAAGATGAAGCCCTATGGCAGCCGACATGGGGCTTTTTCTTTGCTTTTTTCGGGAAGCAGCAAAACCCACAACCCAAGACCCATCCGGTTTTTTTATAATCTCGCCCCATGACGACGAAAACATTAGGCGTGACGTCCCCCAAGGGGTTTAAGGCTGCCGGCGGAACCTGCGGCATCAAAGTGTCCGGCAAGCCGGATCTGACGCTGATTACATGCGATGTTCCGGCTGCAGCCGCGGGTATGTACACCACCAGCAAAATGCCGAGCGCGCCGGTGGTGATCGGACGCAGGCATCTGCGCTCAGGCACGTTGCGCGCCATCATCGTCAATTCCGGCAATGCCAATGCTTCCACCGGCAAGCCCGGGGAAAACGATGCGTTGCTCATGTGCAAGCGCGTCTCAGTCGCGCTGGGTTGTGATTTGCGTAAGGTGATCCCTTCCTCCACAGGCATCATTGGCCGTCCACTGCCAATGGAGAAGATCACGGCAGGGATCGATGACCTGGCGGGCCGGCTGGCTGCGGGGGATGAGGCCAACGAAGCCGCGGCGCGCGGCATCATGACCACCGATCTGGTGCCCAAGAGCGATGGAGCCACGGTGAAGATCGATGGCAAAACCATCACCATCGCCGGCATCAGCAAAGGGAGCGGGATGATTGCCCCCAACATGGCGACCATGCTTGCCTTTGTCACCACCGATGTCGCGATTTCTCCTGGTTTGCTCAAGCGCGCGCTTAAAGCTGCGACGGGGGCTAGTTTCAACCGCATCAGCGTCGACCAGCACACCAGCCCTAGCGACACCGTGGTGGTGATGGCATCTGGTTTGGCGGGGAACGTCAAGATCACCAAGACCGGCAAGGATTTCGACACGTTTACCGAAATTCTGACGAAGGTGTGCCAGAGCCTGGCGTATCAGATCGTCAAGGATGGCGAAGGCGCGACCAAGGTTTTCCGCGTGCGGGTGAAGAATGCCAAGAGCGCCAAGGATGCGGACAAGATTGGCCGCGCAGTGGTGGACAGCCCGCTGGTGAAATGCGCGATTCATGGCGGCGATCCCAACTGGGGCCGCATCACCACGGCCGCCGGTTATGCGGGTGCTGCGGTGCGTCCTGAGAAAATGAGCCTCACGATCGGCGTGCCGGAAGCGGCAAACCAGGCCGTGCTGGTGTTTAAGAATGGCGAGCCCACCAAACTCACCACGGCCCAGCAGACCAAACTGCAGGAGGCGATGAAGGCCAAGGAAATCCTGATTGTGCTGGACATTGGCCTGGGGAGCACGACCGTGGATTGGCTTGGCTGCGATCTTTCCCGCGAGTACATCCGCATTAATGCGGATTACACGACTTGAAGATGGGTCTTGGGTTCTGGGTCTTGGGTTTTGTCAGAGCAGAATCATGGGCCTGTGAGTATGGTCAGGCTGTGGATTTGGTTGTCGCTTAGGGCGCGGTTGAAGATGGCGAGACCGCCGAGCAGGCCGTGGAAGCGGTTGGCGACGATGCTGCCGTGTTCGCAGAGTTGTTCGTCGACACGTTGCGGGCGCGTGACAGCACCGACGGTGAAGTCTGCGCCCTTTGGGCCGGCAGAGAAGATGCCGCCCGGGAGGGGGACGGGGTTGCGTCCTGGGCGGATGTCGAGTGTGCCGTTGAGGTAGGCGCGAGCGTTTTGTCCGTCGTAAGTGATTGCAACGCAGTGCCAGACATTCAAAGGGACGCGGGTCTGGCCGATCGCCGCTTCCATGCAGTACTTTTGGCCCGGTGTGGCGCCGCCCGTGGCGGAGATGTGGGCGCATACCTGCTGGGCGCTGTCCCAGATATGCAGATTTAAAAACAGCGCGTATTGCCGCTTGCCATGTTCATTCCACATGCCGGCGACGGCTTGGCAGCCTGGGCTGTCTGCCGGGGCTTGAGTACGCTTGAGCCATGTCACAATAGAGACTTGGGCGTTTGAGCCGTGGATATCCAATGGCCCGCATTCGGCGCGGGGGGCGTTGAGCCAACCGCCATTTCCGAGTTGCATGGAAGTTGAGCCAAACACGCCTTCTTCTGCCCTTTTTACGGGCCCGCCGGTTTCATGGAGCCGGCATGCGTGTGGACCATGCGCCACGAGGGGCGCGCCCAGCGGGGTCTGAAAGTCCCAGAAAGCGACAAGGCTGGGCGTAGCCAGTACGTCTTGGATTTTGGGGTTCTTAGTTTGAGTCGTCATGCCTTGCGCCCAATCAGCCGATTTTTCGGTCCGAGTCATTGGCCGGAGGTTGGGTGAGGCCGTCCACATGTGCCGCGGCTGCCGGGGTAGCGGGTGTTGGGGTTTCCGCGGGCGAAGTCGCCTGCGAAGCGACGGGTGGGACCACCTTGACGCCGGTGAATTTACGCCAGACATAGAGCGTGGGCGCGCTTAAGGCATAGAGCGTGAAGCCCAGGGCCAACGATGCCTGCGGCGCAATCGCCAGGAACAGCACGATGATGACCAGCCAGATGACGGTGTTGATCTTCGCCTTGCCGCGGTTTTTGATCAGCCGATTGGCCAGATGCGCGTAACGCAGGCGGCTGACCATGGCAAAAGCGACAAGGAGCATGATCCAGACGGTAAATACGGGCATGGCTTTGAGAAGCCAGTCATGTTGCTTTGCCCAGGGGGCGGAGGTCAGGGTTTGATGAAGCAGGACGAGGCTAACGACGGTGCCCGCGGCACCGGGGGAGGGGATGCCCTTAAAGCCCGAATGGTCTGCTTCAGAGGGGAGGCTGACTTCAACATTGAAGCGGGCAAGGCGGATGGCCGTGCAGGCGACATAGATCATGGCGATGACGAATGCCGTGCGATCAAAGATTGCAATGCCTGCTGTGTTATCGCCGAAGAATGGGATGCGGATGGCGACGAGCTTGATGGCGATGAACGCCGGGGCGATGCCGAAGGTGACCATGTCGGCCATGGAGTCGAGTTGTTCGCCGAAGCTGCTGGTGGTTTTGGTCATGCGCGCGACCTGGCCGTCCAGTGCGTCCATGAGCATGCCGAGGAAGATAAAACAGACCGCCAGGGTGAAGATCGACATTCCCATGACGGTGGGGACGGGGAGCTCTGGATCCAGCGGAGCGCGGCTTGCCAGAAAGATGGCACCAAAGCCGCAAAGCAGATTGGCCAAGGTAAAAAGCGTAGGCAGAACCATGATGGTCCGCTTCACCGGTTTGCGTCTGGGATCGCCAGGCTCAGCAACGCCCTCACCATGATGTCTGGGCCAGAGGCGTTTACTGGGAAGTTTGAGCTTCATACACACCAGTTTACCCATGGAACCGCACAAATGCGCCATGGGAAATCCCCTTACGGCGTTACCTGTGGGCCAGTTGGGTGTGGTTGTGCAGCGTTAAAGCACCAGCTTGGCTGCTTCTTTGATTCGTCCGATGAGAGCATCGGTGTCGGCTTCGCTGCGGTCCGGGTGGTTGGAAATCATGGCCGTGCGATTCAGTATGTCCAGGGATTTGGCACACATATCCTTGGTGTAGTTCTTGCGGCACTTTTTGTTCTGCGGCAGTTTGAACGGGTTGAGCGCGGGATGCGGCCCGCCCTGGTGCGTGAAGAACTGATCCCACTCCGTATAGGTGTGGCGCCCGGTTTTGCCCGCGATGCCACATTTGACGTGGGCGGCGAATTTCTGTGCCTGCTCAGCGGTCGGGAGGGTGTACATGGTGTTGGTTGCGCATTCATCGTTCAAGCTGTTGGCCCGAGCAGGCTTTAATCCTGTTTTTGCCGTCTGCCTGAGGGTCTTTTTCTTTTGCTTGCGCATCTGTTTGATCATGTCGGGCAGGCGATCCAACTGGACATTCAGCAGAGCCCCTTCAAATTCAGATGCCCGTGCGCCATTGGCGATGAACGGCACGACATCGTTGTTGCGGCCCGTCCAGTAAAACCCGCAGCAGTCGATCATGCAGCGCGCACGCTGGCTGAGTTTTTCATCGTTCATCACGATGGCTCCGCCTTCTCCGCATGTCATGTTTTTGAAGTAGTTGAAGCTGAAGGCACCGACGTCGCCGATGGAGCCGCACATTTTTCCCTCATAGCCGCCGCCGACGGCCTGGCATGCGTCTTCAATCACAAAAAGTTTTTTCTTTTTCGCCACCTTCATAATGGCATTCATGTCACACGGCTGCCCCCACATGTGAACGGGGATCACCGCCCGTGTCAGCGGTCCGCACGCATCCTCAAGCGCCTCTGGGCTGAGGGTGATGGAGTCATCGATATCCGCAATGACCGGGATCGCCCCCACCGCCAGCACGGCCGCGCCGGAGGCCATGTAGGTATGCGCCGGGACCACTACTTCGTCGCCAGGGCCAATGCCCAGCGCCGAGAGTCCCGCCGTGAGCGCGTTGGTGCCGCTGGCGCAGAGATGCGTGTGCGTCACTTTCAGGTACTTGGAGTATCGCGCTTCAAACTTGGCGCACTGGCTTTCGCTGTGGTAGCGGAAAAGCTTGCCTGATTTGATGACTGCGGCGAGGGCGTCTAGTTCTTCTTGTCCAATGCGATACATGATTCATCCTTTGCGGTGATGTTTTGTGCGGTGATGCGTTTAAAGGCTATTTGCGGTTGGCTTTTACGTAGGTTGCAACGTTGTGCAAGGTGTTGATCCAGACGCCGTTGGCCGGGTCCTGGCAGTATTTGCAGACCTTGTCGAGTTCGCCGGCGTTGACGGTTTGGCGCGCGTCGTCGCCGATGTGGTGGCCGGCGAAATTGATCCAGTCGCCGGATTGGGCACCGCTTTTGATTTTGTCGATGAGGTAGTCGGCGCGCATGCAGTCCATGTCGAATGCGCCGACAGTGGGGAGGTCGCAGAATGCAGGCACATTCACGGATTCATTGCGGAAGCCGCGGCCGGCGAGGAAGTGCTTGGCAACCAGGGGAACATAGCTTTGGTGGTTGAGCCCGCGGCCGATGAAGGTGAGGCCGCAAGGGTAGGCAAAGGTGGTGGGAGTGACACCCAGAAGCTTTTGGATTTCCCGATTAGCATCCACCAATTCAGCTTCCATGCGCGGGAGGGTGTAGTCCTCCAGCGCATTTGTGCGTGACCACCCGAAATTGCCCGTGCATGGGTGGTTCATCGTGTGATTGCCGATTTCATGGCCCTTGGCTACGGCGGCTTTCCAGCCTTCGATGCGTTGAGGCAATGCGCGGAGGGTGACGTAGAAAGTGCCTCGCACGTTGTTGCGATTGAGGACGTCCATGCCGATGTCGATCTGGCTGGGGACGCCGTCGTCAAACGTGAGGCACACCGCTACGCGTTTGTTATTGGGCCATTGAAGGGGGAGGGCACTGGTGGGGGAAGAGGTGGCGTTCATGGTGGGTCAGCTTACTCCAAACGGGGCGGGACGATATGGAAAAACGGCACCCCGTGCACAGCGATGAGGTGCCGTTTTTATGTTTTTTAGGCCGAACGCGAAAAGGGAAGGGAGAGGTGTGAGCCAGCGGTTTTAGTAAGCAAATTCCGTCATGAAGGCGTCGAGGTCTTTTTCACCGGTGAAGGATTGGGCCAGATAGAAGAAACGCCCGCGTGTCCAGCACATTTCCGCTCCTTCGCCGGTGTTGGGGATGCGGTAGTAGCTGGGGTCGGTGCCCTTGCGCACGTGGGCGGGGTTGCTTTCGTCGGCCATGGAGGTGAGTTGTTTTTGCGCGTCGACCGCGGTCTTGAACACCTCGACCGAGACCGCCACGGATTCATCCGTCTTGCCGTCTTTGGCGTAGGTGCCGAGATAGGACTTGCCCTTATCATCGGCGGTTGTCTGATCCTGCGCACTGAGGCGCTTAAAACCTTTCACATCGGGCAGGAGCGTGAGGGGCTTGTCATCCTGCGGCATGGGGCGCTTGTCCACCGCATAGGGAACCTGGCCCGGCTTGCCCTGCACCGCGGGAACGGGTGCGACAGGCGCGTAGTTGAGGCCGAGTTTCTTTAGCATTTCAGGCATCTTCGCCTTGGCGGTGTTCATTTGGCTGTCGTAGTCGAAGAGGGGCTTGGCTGCCCCTTCCACGCGGGCGGTCATAGGGCCTGGGCGCCCCAGCAGCGTGGCGCCCATCTGGTCATCTGGAGGGCCGTCCTGCATCAGGTTGCGCCCGGCTTTCATGGCGGTTTTCAAAGCCGCATCATCGGCAAACATCTTGTCCATTGATTCGAGGATTTTTGTTCCTTTGATATCCAGTTTGACCCCGCCAGGCACGGCCTCAAATGCGCCGGCGCTGGTGACTTTGCCGGGAAGGATGTAGGTGGTTTCCTCATGCAGGGAGCCTAGAAACCCTGCCGCCATCGGTTTCATCTGCGCCCATTCAGTCTTTGATTTGGCCACGGCGGCATCGATCTGCGCGTCGGTCATTGCGTTGGCAGGGGCGTTGGCCCGCGCTTTGGAACCTTTGTAGGCCAGCAGCATGGTTCCATCTGCTTCTTTGGTCCATGAGGGAATGAGGTTGGATCTCATGCCTCCTGGCTCGACCTGTCCACGGGCGAAATCCTTGAAGTATGCCGTGCCGGAGACCTGGTATTTCCCTTCCTTGGTGACCTCAAAAGCCAAGTCCTCCCAGGCGTCGATGCCGGAGGGCGCGTTCACCATTGTTTCGACCAGACCCTTCAACTTCTCCTGCGGGGTTGGCTGTGGGGCAGACTGGCCGTTGGCGGTCATTTTCATTTCCATGGGCGGGGCCATGACAATCTTGAATTGCCGCTTGCCTGAGCCGTCAGGATTAAGGGTCACTTTTTCGTTCTTTTCCCGGCATCCGCCCGCGGCAATACAAAAAGCCGCCAGCAATGCCACTATTTTCAAGGGCTTCAAATTCATCACTTTTGCCTATCCTTCCAATGGAAACATGAGCAGCCCGGAGACACCCGGAGCTTGTGCATGAAAACGTAAGGCCTGGTTGAGTTCGCAAAAGGGAATCTTCGGGCGAAGATTTTCACTCCTGCGAGGCCTTACCCCTCATCTCCTGGTTTGTGACGTTGCACCCGGGGCTGTTTGAGGTTGAAATCCTTTTTCCTTTCACCCGAGAGTTCCAAAATGCCTGCAAATCAAACGATCAACCTTTGGCCGGATGCTTCCTCTTTTAATGCCGTGCCTCCGGGAACGGCGGATGCTTCGGCGTATTCATGGGCGACGACCATTTCGCGGCCGCGCATTGAGCTTTACAGCCCTGCGCCCAAGGTTCGGACAGGGCCTAAAGGCCGCGGGTGCGTGCTGGTGTGCCCGGGCGGGGGCTATGCGGGCCTTGCCAAGCATGAGGGAGAGCCTTTTGCGGAGCTGTTTGCCTCGCTTGGATTGCTGAGCGGGGTGGTTTATTACCGGGTGGCGCCCAACCGCTTTCCGGCGCCTTATGCGGATGCCTGCCGGGCGATGCGGATCATCCGGTCCAAGGCCGATGAGCTTGATATCGACCCGAGCCGCATTGCTTTGATGGGGTTCAGCGCGGGGGGGCATCTGGCGTCGACGGTGGCGACCCAGCCCAACCTTCATTCTGAGCCTCAGGATGATCTGGCGACCAAGATTTCAGCGCGGCCTGACCGGGTGATTCTGGGCTATCCCGTGATTTCAATGGTGACCAGGCACCATGCAGGATCGGCGGCGAATCTGCTGGGGCCGGATGCGCCGGAGGAATTGCGGGCGAAATTCTCAAATGAACTGCATGTGACGAAGAACAATCCGCCGGCGTTTATTTTTCATACGGCGGATGACCAGGCGGTGCCGGTGGAGAATGCGCTCATGTTTGCGGCGGCTTATGCGCGTGCGCAAGTGCCTTGTGAGGTGCATTCCTACCGCTCGGGACCGCATGGGGTGGGGATGGCGGCGAACAATCCGGCGCTGGCTTCGTGGACGCGGCTGATGACGGATTGGCTTTCGGACTGGGTGAAGGGGGAATAAGGGGGCGGGCTGGGGCCAGGGGCAAAGCATTTGACGAAGGGCACGCACTCGGGTGACCGGGTATCGGGTTGCCGCGTGTCCATGAGTCGGTTTAAAGCGTATTTGATGCGGCAAAAGGGGTCTACACCTGGGCTGGCATGCCTGCCTCCCGGCAGCCCGAACACCCGGCAATTCGAGCGCATAGACCACCGAATTCTCCAAAATGGTTTACCCTTGGGGAAGCCGGCATGGAAAAACGGAACATTGGTCGGAATTTTTGTCTGCGGAATGAGCCGTGCAAATCGGGCACTTACGGCGTTTTTGAATCGTGCGCGAGTTTCGTCAATTGAGGTGTTTTGAAAATGCGGTTTGGGTGCGGTTTTGCAGGGGTGGATGGGTGCGCGGGCCAGCGGTAGGGGTGGATTGGGCTGCTTTGGGGTGCAAATGGGTGCTGGAATGGGACGGATGCAGGCAGGATGGGGAAGGAATTGGGCGTTTTTTGAGCGGAGGCCGGAGAGGCAGCTTGGGGAGCGAGGGGAAAACGGGGGTGGAATGTTGTGGAAGTTGGGAATGTTGCTAAAAAACGGGGGTGATGGTGGCTTTTTCTTTTGCGGAGAGGGTTTAAATGCTGGTGACGCGCACGATTAACCTGTGGCCTGACGCTTCTTTGCACAATGTGCCGCCGCCTGAAGGGTCGGCGGAGCCGCCGGCGGCGCGAACGATGCCGCCGGGGAGACCACGGATAGAGTTTTATGCGCCTGCGGCGGATGCGAAGCCTCGCAGCGGGCCAAGGAAGCGGGCGTGCATCCTGGTGTGCCCAGGCGGTGGGTATTCGCGGTTGACGCGGCATGAGGGGGAGCCATTTTGCGAATTGTTCTCATCGCTGGGGCTGGCGAGCGGGATTCTTTGTTCGCGGATTGCGCCTTTTCGGCATCCGGCGCCTTATGCGGATGGATGCCGCGCCATTCGGATGCTGCGGTCGCAGGCGGAGGAACTGGATTTTGACCCGGAGCGGATCGCGATCATGGGATTCAGCGCGGGGGGGCATTTATCCGCATCAGTGGCGACGCGGCCCGATTTTTATGTGGATGGGGATGATGACCTGGCGGGGCGGGTGAGCGCGCGGCCGGACAGGGTGATCGTGGGATATCCGGCGATTTCGCTGGTGACCAGCCATCATGCGGGATGCGCGACGAAGCTGTTTGGGCCGGATGCGCCGGAAGAGCAGCGGCGGGAGCTTTCGCTTGAGCTGCATGTGACGCCGCAGAACCCCCCTGCGTTCATCTATCACACGGCGGATGACCGGGGCGTGCTGGTGGAGAATTCACTGATGTTCGCGGCGGCTTACGCTCGGGAGAAGGTGCCGTTTGAGCTGCATGTGTACAAGAGCGGGGCGCATGGGCTGGGCATGGCGCTGGATCATCCGGCCCTGCGGTCCTGGACGGGGCTCTTGACGGATTGGCTGTCGGATTGGATTAAGGGGGAGTAGGAGTAAAGTCATGTACGGGAAATCCGTATCGCAACAAGTCGTGGATCAGGCACTTGGGCGTCTAGCGGGGAAAAGTACGCCCGCGGATCGCTTTACTATTCTCAAGACACTTGTCGAATATTGGCATGGGCCGATCCTTCCAGCAGATGGTTTTGCCAGCGAGGAACTTGCCGGTATCGCTCTACCTGCGCCGCTTGAAAGCTGGTACCGATGGGCCGGTAAGCGCAATGACATTCTTTCCGGCCAAGATACACTCGCTACCCCAATCCCTAATCCACAGGCTTACTCTCTCAAGAACGAGAATGGCTACCTCTTTTTTCACAGTGAGAATCAAGGTGTATGGGATCGCGCCACATTTCCTAGATGGGAAGATCCCCCAGTGTTTACACGCGTGGATGAACGCTCTCCTTTGATCCCAGAGGCCGTCACGCTGTCTGAGCACTTAATTTTGATCTGCATCTTCGAAGCGATTCTGGGAGAGCACACCAGTCCCTACCATGCATCCGCCTCATGTCTTCATCCTGGTGCACTCGAGGTCGTCACCGGTCATCTGACCCGGGTGGCGTTGCCCGCGTGGGAAGTTCCAGCCGATACGCGCTTTTTCTATGGCAATGGGGCTTTTGCCTGCGTCATGCTTAATTCCTTTTTTAAGGATGGCAAAAACTCTGAATGCTTCACTGTGTTTTTGGGCTCGAAGACTTCTGAAGCACTGGCATTTATAAAACCGCATTTAGATGACACATGGGAATCTCGTGAATTGGAAGACTAGTGGTGTTTCAAGTGAAAAATGATGGATGGAAGAAGCAGAAAAGACATGCTCACGCAGACGAGAGCATGGCACGCAGAAAAAGTCGACCCGTCAATTGACATTTGAAAGACCACTAGAGCATTGCCATAAATAACCGCCATCACGAGAACGTCACCGCCTCACCCCAATCCTTCCCGTGAGGGGTGATCTTTCCCCACATTTACGAATCGAGGATGTAAAAGGGT
This sequence comes from uncultured Phycisphaeraceae bacterium, assembly GCA_964527265.1. Lineage (GTDB taxonomy): Bacteria > Planctomycetota > Phycisphaerae > Phycisphaerales > Phycisphaeraceae > CAZGOM01. Next base: position 13,438 of record CAZGOM010000048.1, read on the forward strand.
AGATGAAATGGGTTTCATGTTGGTGAGAGGTGTGCGGGGGCGTCTTGGAGAGATTCGGGCTTCGCCCGAACGCTTGCTGGCGCTGCGCGCTAACACGGCTGGGGCATTTGCAGGCACATTGGCAAAATGTGGGGAAAGATCAGCCCTGATGGGGAGGGGGACAGAAATGCGGAGATTATTTATGACAAATGCTCTAGTTGTACTGTTGATGGGGTGTGGGAGAATTTATGAGCCCTTCAGGGAGCCTTTGGGTCCTGTGGGTCACGCCAACCGGTGGATTGCTTGAGGGTGATTTGCGCAAGGTCGGCTTCGTATTGGGATTGAAGCAGGGCCGTTTGAGCGTCGAGCAGATCCGCCTGAGCCTGGAGGATGTCCAGGGAAGTGGCATCGCCGGTCTCAAATGAGGAGCGTTTGAAGGCGAGAGTGGATTGGGCGTTTGGGATGATTTGGGCTTGTTGAAGCTCTACCTGCTTCTGGCGTGAATCAAAGGCGACCCATGCCTGGCGAATTTGAAGGGTGGCCTGCTCAACGACGGATTGATAGAGGGCTTGCTCGCGTTCCTGGCTTGCCTGGGCGGCGGCGATACGGGCCTGGCCCTGGTCGAAGATGGGGAGTTCGACGGTGCCTGCGGGGCCGAGGGTGTTCATGCCGTCGTCTTTTTGAAATTCCACTCCCGCGGTGACTTCGGGGATGGCTTTTGTTTTGGTCAAAGCAAGATCGCTGGAGGCGGCGGCCAGCGCCCACTGCGCGGCCTGGACATCCAGCCGCTGAGACAGGCCCAGGGTAAGGGCCTGGGCTTCATCGGTGATATGGATGGCCGGAAGCGGGGATGGGGCCGCGATGAAGTCTGCCGAAGCGGATGCGGCGCCCATGGCTTCCAGAAGTTTGCGTTTGGCGTCGGCGAGATCGGCGGCAGCCTGGTGGCGCTCAAGGGCGGCGCGCAGCGCCTGGGCCTTGATGGCGCTGATGGCCAGCGCGTCGCCTGTGCCGGTGTCGAAGCTGTCCTGGCCGGCGTGGACCATCTGCTCAAGCAGTTTTGCTTTCTGATCAAGCCGGGTGAGAACATCCTGACGATAGACGACCTGGCGGTGCTGGCGCTGGACGGCGGCGGCGGTCTCCAGCGTATTGAAGGCGACGCGGACGATGGTCTGCTGAAGCTGGGCGTTGGCGAGGGCCTGCTTGTCTGAGCGCTGCCAGAGGGCGGAGAGAGATTGGGTGAGCGAGGCCATGGCGAAGCCGATGCCGCCATCGGAAGCGAAGCCCAAGCTGCCGTAGAGGGAGGGATTGGGGAGGACGCCGGATTGGATGTGGTGGGCCTGGGCTTCGCGGATGCGGGCGAGGTCCGCGGTGATGGAGGGGTGGCGTGCGATGGCGAGTGCCACGGCTTGATCACGGGAGAGCGGTTTGCCGTTGAGGGACGGAAGGTTCTGGCCTGGGTTTAGATCTCTGTTTTGGCTTAGGCTCGCATCGGGCAAACTCTGGCGGACGAGTGCCGCGGAGGCATCGAGGCTGGGGGCGGGGTCGGGCGTGGAGGAACAGCCGGGCAGCGCCAGGGCCAGAACGAGGATCCATTTGGCGGGCGGAATCATGTTGTTGGGGGGTGGTGTGTTCATGGTTGCACGTAGATGCCAGTGGCGTTGATGGTGAGGGTGCCGGAGTCTTTATCGCGCTGGACTGTGCCTTGGACGAGGAGTGTTTTGAGGGGAGCAATTTGGCCGGTCTTATCGAGCCCGGTTTTAAAGGGCTGGCCGGCAGCATCCACCACCTGAACCAGAGCGACATGGCCTTTGAGTTTTTCCTTGGGGGTGCAGCAGTAATCCCACGGGGTTTTGCATTCGTCGCCTTCGGCGATGCAGTCGGGGACTGATTTATCGATGATGAGGACGGCGGATCGGTTGGGAACAAAGGGCTCCTTACGCCCGCCCACGACACCGGTGACGAGGATTTTTTCGCCGTCCTTCGCGTTGGCGATGGCCTGGGCGATGTCGATGGGTGCTTGGGTGGGAGGACTGGTGAGCAGGAGCGTTGCGGGCAGAGAAACGGCGGGCGATTGCACGGCAGGCTTTTCCTCTTTTTTATCGCATCCGGGGAATGCGGCAAGCAGGAGGAAAGCGACGGCACAGGCGAGGGAGCAGGATTTGATTTGAAGAAGCATGAATGAGGTTCCTTTAAAAGGGGTTAAACGGACTTTAAGGCTGAAGTGATGGGCATGCGGAGGCAGTGGATCGCGGGGGGGAGCACGCCGAAAAGCCCCAGGGCGATGGAGGTGAGGAGGCCCAGGGCGAGGACCGGGGAATCAATGCGAAGGCCGGTTTCACCCATGGCGAAACGGACGGTGAGGCCGTCGAGGAAGAGAACGCCGATGAGGCAGGCGAGCAAGCCGCCGGCCATGGTGGCCAGCAAGGCTTCCTGCATCAGGCTGACGAAGACGGCGCGGCGGGAAAAACCCAGGGTCTGGAGGGTGGCGAACTCACGCATGCGGGTGGCGAAGGCGGAGTAAAGGGTGTTGAGGCCGCCAAAGAGGCCGCCGATGCCGATGAGGCCAGCGGTGACGAGAGCCATGAGCTGGATGGGTTTGTAGAAGGCGGCGACCTGGTCGTAATAGGCTTTTTCAGACATGGCGACGATTTCCAGATCCACCCGTTTGGAGGCGAATAGCTGGACGTCTTCAAGCGTGGCGGTATCAAGGGTGATGACCACACAGGAGACGGTGTCGCGGCGCGTGGCGACCTGAAGGTCTGAAAGCGGGACCCAGACTTCCGAATCGGTGACGCTGCCGGGTGAGGAGAGGATGCCGGCGACTGTCCAGGGGCGATTATCGAAGTAGACCTTCTGGCCCAGGACTGCCTGGCTGTCGGGGAAACCCAGCGCTGCGAGAGCCAAACGGCCGACGAGAATCTGATCGCTTCCGGGCTGAGGCCATGCGCCCAGGGTGAGACGGACGTGGCTGTGAACCAGAAGGGCTTCCGGGGTGACGCCGCGCAGCGCGAGGGAGATGGACTTGCCGTTGTCCGCATTGTCCGGGGCACGGTTCAAACGGGCCTGGATGTGAACTTCCGGCGAGACATGGGCGACACCCAGCGTGGAGCGCAAGCCAGGGAGGCTGGAAGCGGCCATGCCCGGGACGCGGGCGGAAATTTCACTGCGCTCGACGCTTTCCTCGCTGCCGGCGGCGACGATCAAGGCGTTATCAGGCGATCCGCTGGTCTGGAGGCTGCTGTTCATCCCCTGCACGAAGCCGGCGGCGGCGAGCACGAGCAGCACCACAAGCATGCTGCCGGCAACAAGCAAGCCCAGGCGGGAGGGTGAACGGCCCATGTTCCGAACGGCATATTCCCAAGGTAATGTGCGCATCTTTTAAGTCCTTTCAAACGGCCCGGAAGCAACCGGAAATTTCCCGGTGTGAAGCCTGCCATGCGGGCACCAGCCCGGCGACGATGCCCAGCGCCATGGAGACCATGAGGCCCGTGATAAGCGTGGCGGGCGTGGCCAGGAAGGGGATGGAAAAGCCTTCGCTGGAGAGGGCGAACTGGCCGGCGTGCATTACCCACAAAGCCGCGCCGCAGCCGATGAGCCCCCCGGCCAGCCCCAAAAGGAGGCTTTCGGTGATGATCAGACCGGCAATCTGAAGGCCGGTGAATCCCAGCGTCTGGAGCACGGCATGCTCCTTGATGCGGTCCTGAACACTGAGCACGATGGCATTGGCGATGAGCCCCAGCACGGCGGCCAGGCAGCCCCAGCCGACATAACGGGTGAAGGCGATGAGCTGGACAGCGTCTCCTGCTGTCTGGGCGATGAAGCTTTTTTCGCCGCTGGTCATGGTGGGGAGCTGGTCCTGGGCAAACAGGGCGTCCACAGCCTGGGAGGTGGTTTTGAGCTGCGCAGGGTCGCTTATTTTCACGTTGAATTGGGTGACGACGCCCAGGTCGGCGGAGGTTGAGCCGCGCTGGAGGAAGGGGAGGTGAACGTAGGCGACGTTGAGATCCTGGGGGTTGTCGGAATCGAGGATGCCGGTGACGTGAACGCGCCTGCCTGCGGCTTCGATCTGGTCGCCGACTTTCACGCCGCGCCGCTGGGCGAGGGTTTTACCAACCAGAGCGCCGTCGGCGCGCTGGACCCATTGGGCCGTGGAGCCTGAAAGGAGGCGAATGGCGGAGGCGTTTTCCCTGGCCCATTGCTCGGCGGGGACGCCGCGGTAGGTGACGACATCCAGGCCGGCGCGGCAATTGGAGACGATGACGCGGATGGGCGTGACTTCTTTGACGCCCGGGAGGCGGGCGATGCTTTCCCCGTAACGCTCAGGTAGGCGGCTTGTGGAGGGGCAAAAGCGGCCCTGCTGGTAGACCACCAGGGTGGCGTCCTGCGCGGTCTGGCGGGTGGTGGCTTCCACGCCTTGCTGCATGGTCTGGATGGCGGCGAAGAGGAACATGGCCACTGCGACCCCGGCGATGGTGAGCGTGCTGCGCAGGGGGCGGCGGATGATCTGCCTGAGGATGAAGGGAAGCAGTTTTAGAGTGAGCTTAGGGGTGAGCATGAGCCGCCTCCCTGGGTTTTTCGACGGTTCGCACCAACTGGCCTTTTTCGAGGTGGAGCGTGGCGTGGGCGTGCTCTGCGCAGTGGGGGTCGTGCGTGACCATGACGATGGTTTTGCCGAGCTTGCGGTTGAGGTCTTTAAGCAGGGCCATGACGGCGGCAGCGGAGGATTTATCAAGGTCGCCGGTGGGCTCGTCGGCGACGATGATGCGGGGATCGGTGACGATGGCGCGGGCGATGGCGACGCGCTGTTCCTGACCGCCGGAGAGCTGGCGGGGGTAATGGTCGTGGCGGTCGGCAATGCCGACGAGATTGAGCGCATTGGCGGTGCGCTGGTGGCGCTCCTGACGGGAGATGTCGTGGAGAAGGAGGGGGAGCTCCACGTTTTCATAAGCCGTGAGCGTGGGCATGAGGTTGTAGAGCTGGAAGATGTAGCCGACGTAGGTGCTGCGCCAGCGCGCCAGTTGTGAGCGTGAGAGCCGGGTAATGTCTTGGCCGTCGATGATGAGCTTGCCGGAGGTGGGGCGGTCGATACCGGCGATGAGGTTGAGCAGGGTGGTTTTCCCGCTGCCGGAGGGGCCCATGAGGGCGAGGAATGCGCCGGCCTCCACCTGGAGGTCGAGGTTATCCAGGGGGACGATGATGTTGTCGCCCCGGCGGTATTCGCGCCTGAGTTGCTGGCATGCAATGAGACTCATGGGTTGGCTCCTGAAGCTGGGTTTTCATCAAGCTGGACTTCATGGACGGTGAGAATGCGGCCCTGGGTGAGGTTTTCAGGGGCATCGAGGATCAGGCGGTCGCCGGGGTTTAAGCCGTCGGTGACTTCGATCCAGTCTTTGTGCTTCAACTGCCCGAGGGTGATGGTTTTCTGTGCGGCTTTGCCTGATTCATCGGCGGCCCAGACCTGTTTCGTGGCGCCTGCTTCACCACCGACGATGCGGGCAGGGGCAAAGACGCGGCTGGGGGATTGTCTGCCGGAGCCGACGGCCTCACGTGCGGGCGCGATGAACTTCACGCGGGCGAGCATTTGCGGCTTGATGATAGGGGAGGGGTTTTCAATGGTGACTTTGAACTGGAGGGTGTTGCGGGCGATGTCAGCCTCGGGCACCACACGCGCGACGCGGCCGGTGAAGGTTTGATCCGGGAGGACGTCAAGGACGATGTGGGCCTCCATCCCGACCTGCACTTTGGCGGCGTGGGATTGGGGGACGTCGACACGGATCTGGAGGCTGGCGGGGTCGTAGATTTTGAGGATGGCTGATTCCATGTGGCGCACGGCTGAGCCGGGTTCCACAAGACGCGCCATGACGACGCCTGACACGGGGGTGACTACGTCTGAGCGGGTGAGAGCGAGTTTGGCTTCGTCATACCCGGCTTGCGCGGCGGTTAATTGTGCCGCGGCGATGCGCACATCGGCTTCCAACTGATTGGTCAGCTTGTCGGCCCGGGCTTTGAAGACGGGCTCCTGCCGGCGGATGGCGTCGAGTTCCGCGCGCAGGGCTTTCGCACGGGATTCGGCTGCCTGCATTTGTGCGGGGGCGACTAAGCCGCGGTCGACGGCGAGCTTGCGGTTGGTTAGTTCAAGGTTTGATTCCGCCAGTTTGGCTTCGAGGCGGGCGACTTCCGCGGGGAGCTGCCTGATCTGCGCCTGGAGTTCGGCGGCGGCCGGGCCGGGGGTTTGGCCGTCGCCAAGCGCCTGGCGGGCGGTATCAAGCCCAGCCTGGGCCTGGGTGACTTGCGCCTGGGCCTTGGCAAGGGCGAGTTTGGCATCCAGATCAATCAGGTGGGCCACCGTCTGGCCGGCTTGAACTTTGTCGCCTTCGAGCACGATGAGCTGGGAGACGATTCCGTCGCGCTGGGCGCTGACGGTGACAGGGTAAGGCGCCGGCTCCACCCAGCCGGGGGCCTGGGTGACGACGCTGCCGGCGACCTGGGTATTTTCCACGCTGCGCATGACGACGGGGATGACGCGGACGGAAATGGCCGGCCGAAGGGCGTCACGGAGGGAGTAGCCCAGGAGCAGCAAGACCGCCAGCACGATGCCCATAGGGAGGAGGAGACGGGTTTTCCAGCGGGATTTGGGGGGCGGGACGGGGGATGACGCGCGTGAGGCGGACAAAGAAGCCAGCCCTGTGACGTCCGCGGATTGCGCGGCGTGTGAATCAGAAACTGGGACTGCCATATCTGGATCTGGCATATTTGGACCTGCCATGGCAGGGCCTCCTGAGATTGAATTGATGGGGTGGGAAGATCAGACTGGGACCGCAAGCTCATGCAGCAACACGCGTTAAAAGAACGCGGGCGCAAAGCGCGGAACGACCCTGGGAATAGAAATATCAGGCTTTGGGCGGCTTGAAGACGCCGGAGAGATGTTCAGAGGCGGGGATGACTGGAGATGTGTCGATAAAGGTGATCGCATCCGGGGAGGAGAGATCGACCAGGGCGGTCTGAAAAGGAACCATGGACCGCTCAAGCGTTTTGCAGAGAATGGTGCAATCTGTGCAAGGGGATTTAGAGGACGGGTGAGCGGGGGCTTTGGCAGAGTCCGCAGCGGGCGAGAGGGCGGCGGGATCGCAGGTATCACCGGTGCAGCAACTGGCGGTCTGCTTGAGAGCCGCGGCATTGCAGGTGGTGGCCAATGATGCCGCGAGGACACCAAGCATCACAAGGAGGAGGATGATGAGGCGCAAGATGGCGTGGAGCTGGTTCACGGTGAGATATTATTCGCGAATTGTTTGAAAAGGACAAGGGTGGATTGAAGAATCGGGAGTTGTCGGGTGTAGTCCAAGTTTCGGGGAGAGGAGCAAGGTGGAGATGGAATGCCTTCCAATAAGTGGAGGCGCGAGCAAGACATGCTCACGCGGACGAGAGCATGGCACCATTCCCGGAAATTCGGACTACACCCGGAGCGATGTACGGCGCCGATGGGTCACTGCGTGATCCAAAATGTTTTTTCTGGGGCGGTGTCGAAGACGACATTTCGGCCTTCGCGGGTGATGTTTATTGGGTTGCCGTCGCATGTGACGTGAGGCATTCCTTGTTCCCAGCGCAGACGGCATGGGCCGCCCGCGCGGCTGAAGATGCGGGTTTTACCCATGCCGGCGGCGGGGTGCCAGGAGGAGTCGATTTCAAAGCCGCCGCGGGCGCTGAGGCCGTGGAAGCGGGCGTGTTTGTCTTTGGGCCAGCAGGGGAAGAGGCGAATCACTCCGCCATGGCTTTGCAGGAGCATCTCCGTGGTGGCCAGGACGCCGAGATAATTGTCTTCCGGGCAGCGCCATGCGTCGGGCTGCATGTTGATCCAATGGGTGGTGCGGGCATGGCCGGCGGGGAAGCGTTCCTTGAGGATGAGCTGGCGGGCATGCTGGAACGCATCGGGGAGGCCCATGCGCAGGGCGGGGACGGCGCACCACCAATGGTGGATCCATGTGACGATGGGGTGGAGCCTGGCCCAGTTGGCCTGCATCATCAGGTCGCGCGCGTCCTGGGCGAAGGAAGCGCCGGGTTCGCCGGGTTGCTCGTCTCCGGCGACGTATTCGCCGGGGAAGATGGACCATGCGGCGGCGACGATGTTCCACTGGCGGTCGTTTTTTTGCAGCCAGTCGGGGTTGGATGGGGGAGCGTCGTTTTTGTCCTGGGCGATCCAGGGGACGCCATCGGGCGTGCGGGTGTGGGTGAGCGGGCGGAGGCGGGCGAGGGCGGCTGACCAGCGCGATTGGAGGTGTGGATCGATGTCGAGAATCTGCGCCGCGGAGAGGGCGCGCTGAAGGGCGGCGCGGGTGAGGATGACATCCATGTAACAATCGCGGTTGTGGCGGAAGTCTTTGGTCCAGGGAGGCATTTCAAGGTTCATGGTGGGGAAGTAATCACCGGATTCATCGGAGAATTTGTCGAGATAGTCGGCGTAGAAGCAGGCTGCGCTGCGGAGGTAGGGGTAGGCGCGGTCGTGAAGGAAGGCGATGTCGCGGGTGTGTTCCCAGTGACGCCAGAGAGGCTCGCCGTGCCAACCGGTCATACCCAGGGAGCGGCCGCAGGTGTTGGTGGCGAACTGGCGGTGAGGAGGGACAAAGGGGAGGACCATGTGGGGGGAGTAAACACCTTCAAAGCCGAAGGTGAGGCGGCAGATTTCAGCGAAGCCTGGGGTCATTTGCTCGACCCACCCGGCGTAGGCGTTGATCCACTCAGAGTGGTTGACGGGGAGGCTGGAGATGAACATTTTCTGGATGTTCATGTTGACGGTGTAGAGCCCGTGCCAGGGGGATTTTTCATAGCCGACGACATTTGCGCAGAGGCCGGGGGCCTGGGCCTGAGCCGTGGAGGGAATGTGGCAGGCCAGGGCGTAAAGATCGCGATGCCATGCGGCTTCCAGTTGCTTGTCTTCCAGTTCGATTCCTGATGGGCTCCAAAACGCATTCCACGCGGCCTGATGCCGGGCCAAGGCTGCCGCCCAGCCTTCATCGCGGGCTTCCCGAGCCAGAGTGAGCGCGTGTTCAAAACTTTTTTCCGGTGCGTCGCGGTCAGTGGCAACAGCCACACTGAACTCAAGGCTTTTGCAGTGGCCCGGCAGGCAAGGCTGCCAGAGTCGCTGGACATGCGCCTCCAGCGGCCAGACTTCCGAGCCTGTCGTTTGGGGGGCAAAAGCCCCGGCCAAGTGCCATGAGAAGGATTCGACATCGCAACCCGCGGGGATGGTCTGGCTCACCACGCCGGTGGTGTTGTCCTCCAGCACCACCACCGGGCGGGGGAGATCCGGATCAAGTGCGTCGGCGTGCTTTTCGATGACCAGCATGACGCGGCCGACGTTGCCTTCACGGGAGATCAGGAGGCGTGCGATGTTCGTCTTGCGGTCAATGAAGGCGTGGATGGTGAGTGTGCCCGGGGAATGCCAGACATTATCGAAGGTGTATTGGGAGGTGACGATGCCGCGGGCGATATCGAAGGTGGTTTTTATGCGTGTGGAACTGATGCCCGAGTGAAGGACGCGCAGCCATCCGGCGGGCTTGGGGCAGGGATGGACAGAGTCTTTGAACCCCTGGTCATCATCGGGCCAGGCAAGGTCGGGCGGAGGCGTTTTATCCCATGCGGGTTTGAGATTTTCGAGGCGAAAGCCGAATTCTTTCGAAGCCCGGATGAGCTTTTCGTGCGGGTAAATGGCCCTGGCGGTGTTGAAGTCAAAACGCGCATCCCAGATGTCGTTCTTGGCCAGTTGCAGGCGAAATTCGTTTTGAAAGATGAGGACGCACGCGGCGAGATCGCCATTGCCGATCACCGGCGCTTCGTGCGCGTTGGTGATGCATCCTTCAAATTCAAGGGGCCATTGCGCGGCGCGGCTGAAGGTTTCGCGGCGTTCCTGTTCGGATTGCTGTTGCATGGCTTACCCCACCGTGAATGGCGCCTGTTTGAACTATTCAGGTGTTCAATCAGGTTAAATAGCGTTCCGCTGACTAAAACATCCTAGTTCGCCTGGGTGCGATGCGCCCTGCATTACTTACGCTATTGGGGAATACAAACCCTGACACCCTGCGAGCTCTCCATGAAAATCAATTCCATCCGCCGAATCACCAACGACGCGAACCACAATGCCTTTACCGGCGCATGTTTTTTCAAGGGGGCGCTGTTTGTGGCGTTTCGCCAAGGGGATTCCCATGCCGAGGAGCAGGGGCGCATCATCATCATGCGCAGCCGCGATGAGGGTGTGACTTTCGATACGGTTTACGTTGCGCGCGGGCAGGGCGATACCCGTGATGCGAACCTGTACACCGATGGAACGACGCTGTTCTGCAATGCCTTCACCGCCACGCCGCGAGGCATCCGCTCTGGCGCCTGCACCACCACCGACGGCCTGCTGTGGACGCCGTATCGTGAATATGAGGGGACAGAGGCGTGGCGTCTGTGGCGGCCGGTTTTCTTTAACGGGACGCATTATTGCCCGGCCTACGATAAGAACGTGATCGGCTGGTTTGAAAGCGCTGATGGGTTTAAGTGGAAGCTGGCGCGCACGATTTATGAGAACCAGGAAGAGCGGCCCAATGAGGCTGCACTGGCCATCAAGCCCAACGGGGAAGCGGCGATTCTGCTTCGCCGGGAACATGCTTCGAAGTTCCCGCTGCTGCTGACCGGGAAGGCGCCGTTTACCCAGTGGAGCATCCGGGAGATTCAGATTCCGCTGGGGGGGCCGATGGCGTGGTGGGTGGGTGATGATTTGTGGATTTCAGGCCGGTGGATGCCTCGGCCGAAGGTGGCGCACCTGGCGATTTTCAAGGCTGGGGCGATAGATTCGACAGCACAGCCGGAGTTTGAAATGGTGCTGCCGTCGGGGCCGGAGTTTGACTGTTCTTATATGTCTGTTGCGCCGCATCCATCGCACAAGGGGCGGTTTTTCTTTGCGTTTTATTCAAACGCGCTGGCGCATGAAAACCCGGCGATCAGCCAGTGGCACCATCCGGATATTTATGTGGTGGATGCGCTTTTTGGCGCGTCGTTTATTCAGGAGTGGAAGGTATCGGATCTGCAATATCTGCCTGGGTTGCATGCCGCGGCTTATCCGGCGGATAAGGCGCTTGCCGGCTGGCATGGGGTGCAGGCGCTGGATGCCAACAAGATTGCAGCAGGTTTCGTTTCGGCGAAGGAGATCATCAATAAGACGCCGGGGATCGTCTATTTTGTGTCGGACATTGAAGTGGGCCCGCGCGACCATGGCTCACTGTTTCTTGGCTATGACGGCCCGGTTCGCGTGTGGCTCAACGGGGATGAGGTTTTCTCCGGCAATGGGTCTAATCCTGCAGTGCCGGATAAAACGGTTGTGGCTGTGAAATTCAAACACGGCACGAACCGGCTGGCCATCGCGCTGGACACGAATCAGGGCCGCGCGGCGGGAATTTTTGCACGATTCGAAGCGGCGGCGACCCGCTGAATCAATATTGATTTGGGTTACTTGGCGCTTTCAAGCGATGCTTGCCGCACCGCTCGCCGCGCCTTCACCAGGTAGAGAGTCAGCACGCAGAACATCACCAGTGCGCCCAGGAAGGTGGCGCCGTACGCCTGCGGGCGGTGTTCGTTCCACACCTGCGTGATGGCGCATGCCAGAACAAGGGCGACGATGATCAGCAGAGTGGCGGCAAAGACGCGTCCCCAGCTTTTGTGCCCGCGCCGCAGCCATTCATGGGTAAGCACGGTGAGGCCGGGGATGAGCCAGACATAAAAGTAAGTCCAGGAGAGCGGGGAGGCGAAGACGATCAGCGTGATAATCATGCCGATTTCGATGGCGGTGATGTTTTCCGGGGGCTCGGGCAGCCACACTTTTTTCCCCACGCGCGGTGGGGTCGCCACGGCAAACCACACCCCAAGCAGCCCGGCGAGGCTGAGGAACACGGCATCGCGCGCATGATCGCTGAGCGTGACGAGGTTGACGGTGTAATGCACGCCATCGTCATCCCCGGCGTTAAAAGGCTGCGTCAGGCGGAAGACAACGCTTTTGAGCGATTGGTTCTTATATGTCACCCCGATTCCCGCACGCTGGCCGAATTCCTGTTCCGCCATTCCGCGAAACCACACCCCGAGTTCCGAGGTGGTCTGCCCATATCCCCGCACCATTCCGGGCAGGACGAAAAGGATAAAGACGGCGGCGAGCAGAAAGCCGCCCAGCGCCTTCCACTGCCGACGCCAGATCAGCCAGCTCACCAGCAGGACGGGGAAGGCCTTGATCGCGCTGGCCAGTGCGATGAGCATTCCTGCCGCGAGGGGGTATTTTTTCTTGATAAGGACAAACGCGCCCAGCACCAGCGCGAGGAGAAGGATGTTGATCTGCCCCAGCAAAAAGGTGTCCCACACATAGCCGATGGCGATGACCGAGGGGACCAGATAAAGGAGCGGCTCTTGTCGAAACCATTTCCCTGTGGCCAGCCAGACGGAAGTGAATATGACAAACAGCCACGCGGCAGAGTTAAGCAGCACCAGAAAGAGGACAAACCCCGGGGCGGGAAGCAGGCTCGGCGGGCCCCAGACAAACACCGCGGGGAAAGGGGGGTACATATATTCAAAGGGTTGATTGACGGGGTCGGCTGGGTAGAGGGGCTGGCCTTTAATGCCCAGGCGACCATATTCCTGCCAGATGGTGTAGTCTTTGTTTTCCAGCGGCTTCTTGAATGACTTGACCAGTGGCGTGACCGAAAACGCGATGGCCACGCCGATAAACAGAACCACGAAGGCCACATAAAAATGCCGCCAGAAAGGCTGATAGTCTTCAGCCCGCTTGATCTTTGATCCCTCTTGAGCCATTGGATCAAAGTGTAGCAGGTGGTGGAAATGCACTTTTTCAGGTTGCTTACGAAGAGGAAGATGCGGAAAAACCCGAGAACCGTTGCTATTTTCCTTTCTAACGAAGATGAAATTTGTCTCCATTCACGTTAAACTCAACCGCCACGCCAACCCTTCAACGGAGCCATCATGAAAATCGTCAAAGTCGAAGCCATTCACCTCCGCCTTCCCAACGTCACCACCGACTGCGACGGCACGCAGGACAACCTTGTTGTCCTGGTCACCACGGATAACGGCCTCGTCGGGGTGGGTGAAGTGGATTCGTCGCCCACCGTGGCCAAGGCTGTCATTGAAGCGCCGATGAGCCACTACATCGCCAATGGGCTGGCCAACGTCCTGATCGGCGAGGATCCGCTTGAAATTGGTCGGCTATACGAAAAGATGCACCGTGCGACTATTTATTACGGCCGTTTTGGCCCCGCTATTCACGCCATCTCCGGGATCGATCTGGCGTTGTGGGATATCGCCGGGAAGCACTATGGCGTTCCGGTGTACAAGCTCCTGGGCGGCGCTTATCAAAAGAAACTGCGCGCTTATGCTTCCATTCTTTTCGGCAACACGCCCGATGAAACATTCAAGATCGCTCAGCAATGGGCGGGGGCTGGTTTTACGGCGGTCAAGTTCGGCTGGGGTCCGTTCGGCAAGGATGAGAAGCTGGACATGGAACATGCCGCGGCTGCGCGCAAGGGCTTGGGCGACAACCGTGATTTCATGATTGATGTCGGCTGCTGCTGGGACTGGAAGACTGCCGTTCGCCGTGAGGAAATGCTGCGCCAGTTCCGTCCTTTCTGGATTGAAGAGCCGCTTCTGGCGGACGATTTTGCGGGGTACGGCAAGTTGTCCAACCATGTTTCCACCCGCATCGCTGCCGGTGAAGGGGAATCGGGAGTCGCTGCGTATGAACACCTGATGCGCGTGGGTGATATCGACATTGTGCAGCCGGACCTGGCCCGCTGCGGCGGCCTGACCGCCGGCATGAAAATCGCCGAAATCGCCAAATCCCTCCGCAAGGGCGTTTGCAATCACTCCTACAAAACCGGCATTTCCATTGCCGCTTCACTTCATTTCATGGCCGCCATCCAGAACGGCGTGATCCTTGAATACTGCGTCGAGGAAGGCCCCATCCGCCAGACCACCACGCTTGAGAAATTCCCCGTGGTCAACGGCTATGTCGACGTGCCCGAAACCCCAGGCCTGGGTGTCAACCTCAACTGGGAAACCATTGAGAAGTTCCGCCAGAAATAACGCCACTGGGCTGGGCCTGGCATCAGCCCGCAGATCAATCTCATTCGTTAATAAGACAGGCGGCTTGGGCCGCCTGTCTGCGTTTAACCCCAAAAACAGAATCCCATCTCCTCATATCTTGCGTTAACATACCCGCATGCCCTCCAACCCCCGCGCAACTCCGCAAAAACGTGCACGCAGGCCGCGCCACAAGCTTGAGTCCATCCTTGCCGAGATCCGCGGCTGGATCATCTCCGGCAAGATCCCGCCCGCGGGCCAGCTTCCGACGCGTGAAACGCTCATTGAGAAATTCGATGTGAGCAGTGTCACGATTCAGCGCGCGCTGGACCAACTTGTCAATGACGGCTTTGTCTACGCTCGCCCGCGGCATGGCACATTCGTATCAGATCATCCGCCTCATCTTTTCAATTACGGCCTCGTGTTTTCTTCCAAGCATGCAGCAAGCTCCCAGCAACTCCCTTCGAAGTTCTGGCTCACCCTTGCCAATCTTTCCCTCACGCTCAACCGTTCCGGCGGCCGCCGCATTTCCCTGTATTTCGAAGTCGATGACAACATGGAATCTCGTGACGGCCACCGCTTGCGCGACGATGTGGCCGCCGGTCGTCTGGCCGGACTTATTCTCACCATTCCCCGGGATGTTCGGGAGTTCGTCAATAAAGCCGGCATCCCTGCCGTGTCATTCAACCGCCCTCAAGACTGGACTTCGCTGGCCATCCCAACCCTGAGTTGCATCGACCTGAGCCTTGACGGCTTTCTACAGATCGGTGTTGAGCGCCTGGTGCAGCAGGGGGGCAAGCGCCTGGCCGTCTTCTTTAATTCCGGGCATGAGACGACTTATATCCAGCAAGTCCAGGAGCTTGCGGCCAAAGCCGGTATTCAGACGCAGCGGCACTGGGTCCAGGGAGCCGATCCGATCAACTCCCGCTGGGTGCGCAATGTGGCGCCGCTCCTATTTGCCTGCCCGGCTTCCCAGCGTCCCGACAGCATTCTCATCACCGACGACCACTTGTGCGAAGCGCTTTGCGAAGGCATCGCCGATGCCGGCCTGACCGTGGGCAAGGACGTGCGCGTCATCTCCAACGCCAACTTCCCTGCTGTCCCGAAAGCACCCCCGGCCGCGCAAATGCTCGGCTTTCAGCTGCCGCAATGTCTTGAGGAATGCCTCGACATCATCGATGCCAAGCGCCGTGGTGAAAAAGTGGCGCATGTCATCACCAAACGGCCGGTTTTCGCCGATAAGGTCTGACCCTTTTACTTCCCGCCAAACACCTGAAGCTCGTACTTCAATGCCACGTCCATCGCTGAGGTGGGTTTTTCCACCACATGGATGAGCAGGGTATTGTTCTTCCCGAGCGATACATTCATTGCTTCAGGAAGCACGACGTAAACGCCAAACCCACCGCGGTCGATCATCACTTTGGCGGCTTTCACAGGTTTGTCGGTTACTTCAACGCCGTCCACGGTCACCTTGGTTGCCGGATCTCCGGCGCTTGCCTTGGCGGGTGAATAAAAGGGGATCATTTCATACGCTTCGTTGATGGTCTTGCGTTCCGGTGAGGGCTTCCACAACTCAAACATCGATTCGTACCCTGACGCGGCCAGTTTGAAGCTCGCGGTGATCTTGCCGTCTTCAAAGGTGTACCCGCGCGTCACCCTTACGTTTGCGCCGCGCACTTCGCCGCTGCTGGTCACGCTGTTGCCGGTGAGTTTTGCGTCCGGGTGTTCGCTGGATGCGGTGACAATAGGCCGTCCGTCGGCCATGGTCCCGACGAGGGAGTGGAGGTGGAAGTTGCGCCAGTTGGATCGGGACATACCGTGGCCGTAGGCGTCATTTACGGTGGATGCGATCACCAGCCCCTTGCCTGGGACGTAGAGCTGGCAGAGTGCCCCGCCGCCGTAGCCGATCTGTCCGTCAAAGGCATAGCCGCTGTATTCGGGCCCAAGGCGTCCGTGATAGGTGAGCGCGTAGTAGGTCGCGCGGCGCGCCGCAAAGAACTCATTTGCATCATTGACGCTGTCGGTGAAGTCCGGACCGGCCAGGCCTTTGAACCTGCGGGGGCCTTCGGTGGGCAGTTCAAACGCGGGATAGTGTTTGGTGCGCGAGCTCCATGGGTTGGCATCGTAATGCCGGTATTTTCCGTCCGCAGGCAGGCCATAGGTGGAAATGGAGCAGGTGTAGGAGTAGCCGTTCCACATGCGGTCATACGCCTTTTGCAGCACGGGATCGGACAAGTCGGACAGCACCGCCGGCCAGGTCTCCAGGATGTAGCTTCCGTAATGGTGGTCGTAAGCAAACCCTTCCTGAACAAACCCCGAGGGGCCCATGCCCACGCGATCTCCCCATCCGCCATTTAAGAATCGGTCGCGATAGGTTTCGTAAAGCTGCGACTGCATTTTGTCCCCCGTCGCCGCCGCTGCATACCGCAGTGAGGCGACCACCTGCGCAAACGCATTCCCGTTCACACGCGGCCAATCGCGGCAAAAGGCCAACCGATCTCCGCCGCAAATCATTGCTTCGCGCACTGCCTTGAGCACCTCCGGCGGCACATCCGCCTGAATCTGCGTCAGCACCCGCCAGCTTGGCCGCCAGTATTGATAGGCATAGTTGCTGAATTCATAACCCATGTTTGCGATGGGCCCATTGGCCACATGGTCGTTGGGCCCAATCGCCAAAAGGCCCTGGGCCAGGTTCTTAAGCGCGTAATTCAACTCCTGCTTGTTCTTGTTCTGTGCCCACTTGTAAAGAATCACATCGCAGGCCGGGGCCTTCCAGTGCACGCTGTTGCTGTTTTGGAATCCTTCGGTCACCGTGAGCCCTGTGAAGCCGTTCAAGTTCTTCATCAGTACGGCCGGCTTACCGTCCACCATCGGCGTCACGTCCGATTCGATCAAGCCATTCATCCATTGGTAGAGCGCAGGCTGCCAGGGCTGCCAGAACCGAACCCCATTGACCATGATGGCGCCGTTGGCCACCTTTTTCGCCAGGTCGGCCGTCGGCGCCATTGCCGCGTTCACGGCATATCCCCCGCGCATCTGCACATTGGCAGGCTTGGGCATCACCAGCGACAAATGAAACATGCAGGCGTTTTTTCCCTCCGGCACTTCAAACGTCAATATCTTCCCCCCCAGCCCTGACGTCTTGGCCAGATCAACCTCAACTTTGTTGAATCCCGACTGGGCTGTCCCCTCGATGACTGTCTTTCCGTCTGCGTCCTTGATGGCGAACCCGCGGTTGTTGGGCTGGTCATACTCGATAAACATCAGATGCAGCTTGGTCGCATCCTCCGGCACGTAGAAAAAACTCCTGGCAAACTGTCCCGGTCCTGCATGCAGCCAGTTTTCGTTTCCCGCCATGGCAAACGCCAGCCCCGTATCCGTCCCTACTTTGACCACATGGTCTGCGCTGCCCACCACCACAGCGCGATAGATCCCTTGCCCCCCGCCAGGCACTTTCCATTTAAATGTCCGTGTTGCCCGCTTGGCAATCTGGTCGGGTTGGGTCGGCATGCTGAACCTGTAAGTCGGCTGGCTTCCCGTCGCGTAGCAATAGCCGTAGTACCATCCTTCGTGGTCCCACGCGGCATAAGCCGGCAGAAGGCCGCCTGTGACGACTCCATCATCGGGAATGATTTCCCTCACTGCGGTCGTGCCGTCGGGCTGGTAGACCTTCACCAGCAATTCGCGCGGGCCGGATTCCAGCAGGTTCAAGTCCTGCACATCCAGTGTCAGTTCAAACCTTTTCCCCGATGGATTGTCGAAGAAATAAGTTGCCCCTGCATAAAGGCGATGCCACGGATTTTTCTCTCCCGCGGGCTCCGCGCCGCGCGCACTTTCCGGCCCAAACGCCAGAAAACCCATCAAAACCAAGACAAATACCACCACATTGATTTTTAGCATGTCGTCCTCGCGAGGCGGGGGGGAGAACCATTTGAGAAAAGATTACTTTACAAATGTCGCAATTACAATAAATTGATCAAACGTCCTTGTTGGAAAGCAGATTGCGGGGGTTAAAGTGGCGAGCGCGTAAATTTTTTTACTGTTTTATCAGTGGCACCTAAAACCCTGTCCGTTCTGGAGCGTCCTAGTGATCATGCCGCATCAATCCATTCTCAACGGGTTCTGGGCCATCCTCATCACCTGCATTCTGGCGCTCCCGGCTTACGCCCAAGCCCCCCAGCCTGCCACCACCCCTGTTCAACTCTGGGCCAGATCTCAGGAAGCGCCGAAGGTCTACTTCAATGAAGCCGTTCCTGGTGCCCGCCCTGCGGCCGCAGTTTTGGCGAAGTATCTTTCCACCATCACCGGCACCGAGGTTGCACCTGAGAAGGCCAACGCCATCGGCGACGAAAAAGCCTTTTATGTCGGCTTCCGTGATCCGCAGAAAATATTCACCCCCGATGCCACTTTTTCTGTTGAAACCACCCCCTCCGCCCAGGTTCTTCTCGATGGCGTGAATCCAGCCGCTGACCTTCATGTCGCCGTCATGGACTTTGTTCAGAATGAACTTAAATGCCGCATCTGGTCGCACGATGAAGAAGAGGTCTCCAAACAAAAAGTCCTTGCCTTCGTGCCCTCCAAACGCGCTCCCATTCCCGCCTTCAAGCAGCTTTACCTCTTTAATAAAGAAGCGTATGGAATGCCCGGCGAGTTCAAGTTCGCCATCAAGGCCAAGCAGGGTCCGGAGTTCACCGGGAACCACACCATCTACCCGCTGTTGGAATCCACCTTCAAAGAGCACCCCGAATTTCTCCCCGCAGACGACAAAGGCAACCGCAAAGCCAACAATCTTCACCTGTGCTACTCAGCCCCAGGCCTTCCCCAGGCCCTCGCAGACGCCCTTGCGCTCGAGGTTGAAAAACGCAAAGGCAACATCAAGGATTTCATCTACTTCGCGGGGCCGGGCGATTGGTACGGCGGCTGGTGTAAATGCCCCGTCTGCACCAAGATTTATGAAGAAGAAACCTGGACCAATGCCGATGGCAAAGCCATGAAGGCCTACTCCGCCACGCTTGTCCGAATGATGAACGAAACAGGCAAACTGCTGGATCAGAAATACCCCGGCGTCCAAGTCGGCACCTTCGCCTATATGTCCCTTGATAACCCGCCCGGCATCACCAAGCCCGGCCCCAATGTTCACATTCAGCTTCCCCGTCTGCGTTATGACAGCTGCACCCCGGTTGACGTTTCCGCCAAGAACCGCGCGGTTTATCTCGCCATGCAGAAATGGGCGGAGATTGCTCCCAACCGCTTCTATATCTGGGAGTACGGCGCGAACTTCTCCAACTTCCTTGAACCTTTCCCCAACACCCACGCCATGGCCCAGAACATTAAGGCCTACCGCAAGATGGGCGTCACCGG
>CAZGOM010000049.1:0-32775 GCA_964527265.1 uncultured Phycisphaeraceae bacterium
TGCCACCACTACCGCATCAACGCCGTCACCACCCGCGGCTTCGCCTTCGCCGGCATCGAAATCACCCGCACTCCCCTCGGCCTCGCCGACGCCGCCTTCTGCGACGGCGGCATGCTCTCCCAGATCACCTCCTCCGACAACGCCATCGGCGTCCTCTTTAACACCCGTGGCGAATACACCGTCCTCTCAGACTCCTCACTGCTGCGAAACCAGGTCGGCGCCATCATCCACGCCGGCAACTGCCGCCTAAACGCCAACTCCATCTCCGGCAATCACGACGGCATCTGGATCGTCGACCACGAAAATGGCTCCCACGGCATCATCTCCAACTGCCTCATCAACCATAACGCCCGCTACGCACTCCTCGCCCGTGACATGCCCAACGGCATGCTCATCAACGCCTGCTGCTTCTTCTACGGCCAAATCCTCGCCCAGCGCACCCAGGGCCTCGTCATCTCAAACTGCGAAATCGACATTCCCGTCACCTTCGAACAAGGCTCGAAAAACATCTTCACAAACAACTTCCTCTTGCGCGCCGCAGACAAAATCCAACTCGAACCCGACACCCGCACCTCTTAGGGCACTGTAGACTTCTCCCAAACTGCGCGCCTCAAACACCAAACCCCGTCTTGATCCTCTTAATTAATCATCCTCAATCTTCTTAATCCCAGTCAAAAATCTACTCCGTCTTTCCCGGCCTCGTCTCCGCTCCTCCCACCGCCTTCAGCCCATAACTCTCCTCCATCAACCGATACAAATCCGCCTCCTTCCCCGGATACCCGATAATCAGCTCCCCCTTGTAAATCAATATCGGCAAGCTCGCCTGCCCCACGAGCTCTCTCACCTGCCGGTAAATCGACAGATTCGTCTGCACCATTGCATCCACCGACAGCTTGGCCAACTCCGCCTCCAGCCGCTCCTTTCCCACCAGGCCCTCCGCAAACTTCCTCACCTCATTCACCGGCGGCGCATACTCCCCCTTCATCACAAACGCGTCATATTCCGCCCACTTCCCATGGTCCACGCGGCTGATCGCAATCCCCATCTTCCCCAGCTCGCATGAATCCACATGCAGCACGTTATAAGACGCATTCTTATTGCACTGCGCACCCAGCGACACATACAACGGCAGCACCGCCAATTCACCCTTGTACCGCTCCCGCGCCTTCGCCAGCACCCGTCCCATGTTCCGGCAATGCGGGCACGTGTAGTCAAACATCTCCACCACGATCACCTTCGCATCCCGCGGCCCAAGCACCGGAAACTGCACCGGCTTCAAAAACAAACGACCCTGCAATATCGAAAACATTCGCTCATCCCCGCTCCCCTTATCCACGTCATACCCCACCCCCTGCCCCAGCGACTGCGTCTTCAGCGATGTCACCTTCGCCACCTTCTCCCGCGCCAAGCCCGGCAGCAGCATCGCCCAAACCATCCCCACCGCCACCCACGCCCACGGCTTAAACGTCCCCGGAAACATCCCACTGCTTACCCCATCCTTCCTCCACCCGCCCGATCCGAAAAACACCACCCCTGCCCCGATCATCCCCACCACATGCGCCGTCGTGCAATACCCGCACACCTGCCCCAGCAGCCCGATCTGCACATAAGTAAACCACATCCCCGCGGCAAAAATCCCCCCCACCACCAGCATCAGCACCCGCCCCGCATTGCGTCCCAGCGCCCCCGCAGGCCGCAGATGGCAAATCCACAGACACACCACCCCCACCACATAAACCAATATCGCCGGCACCGTCACCGGCACGCCCAGCACATTGCTCCACTTGCTTGCAAGTACGCTCCCGCAACCCGCACCCGTATCCGAACACCCCAGCATCCCCGCCCCTGTCATCGACCCATAAAGCAGGTACGCCGATATCCCGATGCACACATCCCAAAGCACCGTCACAATCGCACAAACCCGCCGCGATATCGCCCGCTGCTCTACAACTTCTTGATCTGCTGTCATATCCATCCGCACATTGTAGGGCAGTGCTGTTCCACCCCAAAAACGAGCCGGCCGATATCACATCGGCCGGCTCGTCATTGAGGCTCATTCAAACAACCATCGCTTAAGTGTAAGTCAGCGCATAGTCATCGATATACATGTTCCCGTTCGCCGGCAGGCTGGCGTACACGCCTCCCTGCCCCACCAGGTTCTGATGCGACGCAGTGTTGTTCGTCAAGCTCAGCTGCCACGCTGCGGGCTCCGGATCGCCATCCTTCCACACCTTGGCTTTCAGCTCGGTCGTCGCGCCCACGGTGACCACATCAAACGTCATGTGATACCACGTGTTCGTAGCCAGGGTCTGCCCGATGTTCACCGACCCAAGCACCACAGCCGATCCGCCATTGGTAATGCGCTGGATGTAGAGCTGGTTGGCCGTCCCGCTCCCCCACACGCCCGTGCGCGCCGAATAGTACGAATCCGCGCCGGATGCCGGCCGCCGCGCATGCAGCCCGAAGTATCCGCCGTTCGCATCCACCATGAATTTCACATGCTGCGTCGAATCCACAAAGGACGCTCCGTTGTACGACACGCGCCCCACCTGCGCGCTTCCGCCTGCTTGCACATGCCCGGTGTTGGCCGAGAGGTTGATCGTCGGCCAGGGCCCAACAGGTGTCCAATACGCCGACCATGGCCCGGACGTCCCGGCAAATCCATCACTAAACGAATTGGGTATCGGCACCGCACCCGCATCCAGTGATGTCGCCGTGAAGTCATCAAACAGCACGCGCTTGGTCGTGCTCGTTCCAGAGGAAATCTGGTTGGCGAAAACACCCGTCAGCCCCGCCTGCCCGACAAACCGCTCGCTCTCCATGCTCTTCCACCCCGTGAATTCCGCCGTCCACGGCGTCGGTTCGCTGGCGCTCGCCAGCCACACCTTGGCCCGCATGTCGATGCTTCCATCCCCGTTGGTGATCACCTGGTATCGCACCCGGTAATCCGTCAGGCTCAGGTAAGCGTTGTTCGGCCCTTCGTACAGCATCGTCTCTTTCCCATCCACCACCATGTAAAAATTCAGGCTGTACTGCGCAAACCGCGCATACAGGAATGTTCCGGGCCGTGCGGTCGATTGCCTTGCCACGATGCCGCCCTGCGCACTGCTGTAGCCGACATTGATCGTCGTGGTGATGTCCACATTCTCCGCCTCCAAGCCCGAATGCGTGAAGATCTGGTTGGAGTTGGGGGTCACCGTATTGATCACCTGCCCCTTGTTCCCGGCGATGATCGTCGCCTGTGCCACGCCTCCGCCGCTGAGGTGGTAGTTCTTCCACGCCGCGGGCCATGCTGCGCCTGCGGTTCCGGTCCATGTCTCGGTGATCTGCGCCGCCTTGGTCGGCGCCACATACACCTGCACATCGTCCTTGCCCGCCAGCGTGCCGTCGCTGGCCACCAGACGCAGGGTGTAATGCCCCGCCGTGCTGAAGGTCGCAAAGGTGTCGATCTTGCTGCCTGAAGAGAACGTCACCGCGCCCGGCCCGCTCACCACTGACCATGCATAGGTCATCCCGCTCGTCGGGTTCACCACGCCGCCGTCGGTCACCGTGGCATCCAGGTTGATGGCGCTTCCGCCCACCCAGATCGCCGTCGATTGATCCTGCCCGGCTTTCACGATCGGCGTCCCTTCCGCCACCCATCGCTGGATATATCCGTTCTTGTCCGGGTCAAACACGATGCTGTCCAGGATCGTGCCCGAGTAATTGTCGAACACCGTCGGGTTGGCGCCCGCCGCTGCTCCGATGATGCCGTAATCCCCCCACACTTTTTGCAGCCTCCCTTCCGTGTTGCCCAGCACCTGCGCATTCCATGTCCCAGGCTCGGCCAATGACGCATCCCACACCTTGGCTTTCAGGTCCGTGCCCGCGCCGTTGGTCGTCACTTGAAAGCGGATCTTGTAATCCACGCCGTTGGCCATCGTCACGGCCGCGCTGCCCAGGCTGGTCGCCACGCCGTCCACCACCTTCCAGATCGTCAGCACATTGCCGCCCGCGGCATTCCCGACGGTCGCTTTGTAATACGTCGTCGGGTCTTCCTCCGACCTGCGCGCGATCAGCCCGGCAGTCGCCAGATTCTCGCTCAATCGCGCCTGCACAACCTGATCCACATCAATCGCCTCAAACTGCTTGAGCGTCATGATTTGCGTTCCCACGGCTCCCGTCTTGGACGTTAAAAGCCCCTCCCCGTTCACGTGTGTAGGGGTCACCAGGTTGCCGTCCCCAACCGAGGAACCCACCCAGAACCACCGCCACGCCGCCGTGTCGTACGTCGGCTTGTAGAAGTCCACGTCATACTGCGCCGTGAAATGCTTGGACCGCAGGTTGTACACGCCCCCCTCGCGCGTCCGCACCACAATGTCCGAATCCCCCAGAATCCCGTATGGCAATCCATTCACGGGATCGACATACCCATTGGCGTAGATCTGCTTATCCACTGGAATATTGCCGAAATCCGTGCCCTCAATCCGGTACCACTCCCGGTGCGTCGATGAATTCCCCGGCCCCGGATATGGCGGGTCATACCACTGCGTCGGCCCAGGACCCATGTCCACACCCATATCCCCTGCTTGCTGCGCCACCGCATCGTATGCGAACTGAATGCCGATTCCGCCCGGCCCAAGATTGGTGATGGTGTTGTTGATCAAAAAGGCCGGCGCATGCAGGCCGGACTGATTCGTATGCCGCGCCACAAAGAACCCATGCGTCGAAATCCCCTCCCCGTCAATGATCGAATTCTTCACCGTGAATTCCTGATGCACGCCCAGGTAGGGCGCAATATGAATCATGAAATTCACCTCCTTGTTCCCATACAGGTAAAGCCTGTCAAAGGCATACACATTGCTGTAAGCCCCATGGCTGATCCCGTGCGACCCATTGTGATAAGCCGCGAAATCCGTCACGAAATGCGGCGATGACGCCGAGTTCTGCCACGTGAACACACCCGAAAGACCGTTGTTGTGCGAGATGTTGTCGTGGAATTCCCACACGCTCGACCCGGAATTCTCCGGCCACTCGATGCCCGCCGACTGCAAATTCAACGCGGCATTCCCCACCGCCACGCTGTTGATCATCTTGTTGCCCGTCCCGCCCCCCAGCTCAAACCCGGCAATGCGCGTCACCGTGCTCCCGCTCCCCAGAATGCGCGATGAAATCGCTCCATCGTAAGTCACGTTATGCGATTGATGCTCAAACCCTCCATCCCACCAATAGGCATCGTCGTAGGTCCGGTGCGAAATGGTTCCCTTGTATGTCACGCCGTTGCTCGCGTGCGTCACAAACACGTGATTCCCGATATCCGTCGCCACCACGTTCTCGATCAAAGATCCCACCGAGCCGTCATCCCCATGATGAAAGTGCAGCGCATACCGGCCTTTGATGCCATGATTGGTCGTGCTGCCCCCTTCCTTGGGGCCCAGGTAACGCAGTTCCAGGTTCTTAACCGTCTGCGCCTTGGTGGTCATCAGAAATTCCACATGCGCCCGATGGTTCACCGTCCCGTCAAACGGCGTCCCCTTGATCACCACGTTCCGCGTCAGGTTCATCACCTCTGCCGCCCACTTGCCGTTCACCAGCGGGTGATCCCACACCAGCGGGCTGCTCAGCGTGATCGTGTTCCCGCTGATCGCGGTGATGGAAACCTCGTCATACGTCGTCCAGCTCTTATCGATCGTCGGGGCCATCGTCGGCGCAATGGCGATCTGATCCCCCACCCGCCAGCCCGAGGCATCCGTCACGGTAATCGTCGTCTGACCCTTGGTCGCTCCGGCTACCAGATGGCTCCACGGCGTCTTATCCGTCCCGATCACATCCAGCAAACCTCCGCCCGTCACCCACAGCCCCACGTCGCTGTCCAGCACCTTCATCCCGTTGGCCGGATCACTTGTCCCCACAAACTTGCTCTCATCCACATCCACAAACGTGATCGTGTGTTTCACCGTCGCGCTCGCCGGGTGCATCTTCAGCTTCCCCGTGTCCGTCACCTGGATATTCCCCTTGGTCACCAGTTCCAGCGTAAGGCTCGGATCAAATGCCAGTTGTCCATCGATATTCAGTTTTGCCAGTGTGTCCGGCGTCGTGTCGTTGTAGGTCACATTGTGCCCCGCGCTGATCGTCACGAAATCCCCCGCCACAGGCACCAGCCCGCCTTGCCAGGTCGAAGGGTCATTCCACGGGCCCGACCCGATCGTGATCGCGTCCAGCAGCGCGCGGCGCTCTAACCCCTCAAACGTCGCGGGCCGCGACTGCCGCTTCGCCCCCTTGCGCATGGGCTTGCCAGAACCTTGAAACCGTAAATCACGCAGGAATTGAGGCAACTGAAACATAACATTGCTCCCTGTAAGGGTCTTTGAAAAAAACTCAAATCCGTCACGCTCTGGTTGAACCTCACGGCCCTCGCCGTGTTGAATCCCACAATAGAACCCCATGCCCCAACCGGTCCATAGTTCTACGCGGCACGTTTTCCTCTCTTTTGCGACAAATCTGAAAATGAACACTTCTGCCCAACTTGTTTTTCCAGCTCGCCGCACTTTCAAGCCATAAGTCAAAACCACAATCCCAACCTGCGGCTCTAATCCCCATCCAAATCCCCGCTTTTGCGACAAACCCTGCCAACGTCACATGCGGTATAAACGCCTCCACGCACTTCAAAATGGAGGGCCTAAATGAAAAAAATCCGCCGCATCGGACTCGTCACTCAGGCTTTTGGCGACCAATTGCCCAAGCTCAAGACAGGCATCCATGCCTACGCGAAAAAACACGGCTGCTGGCGGCTCATCGAAACCTCCCGCATGGACCTCCTCCACATCCGCAGCATCGCCCAGGATGTCGAGGGCCTCATCGCACACGTCAGCGACAAACGCTACGCCCGCCTTATCGCCTCCACCGGCGTCCCCTGCGTCAACGTCTCCGGATCCCTCCGCGACGCCTCCCTCCCCACCGTCCGCAGCGACGACCGCCTCGTCGGCCAGCAGGCCGCGGATTACTTCCTCCAGCGGGGCTATCGCCACTTCGCCTTCCTCGGCTCATCCCTGGGCCCCGCCCCCAAACGCCGCCAGGCTGCCTTCACCACAAAAATCCATCAAGCCGGTTTTGATGTCGCCGTCTTCTCCATGCCCCGCACCCTCGACATCCCCAAAATCCGCCGCGAAATCGGCCGCTGGCTCACCCGCCTGCCTAAGCCCCTGGCCCTCATGACCTCCACCGACACCATGGGCGCCAACGCCCTCGATGCCTGTGCCGAATTCGATCTCTCCGTCCCCCAGGCCGTCGCCGTCCTCAGCGTCGGAAACATCCCCACCATCAGCCGCTACTGCTATCCCCCGCTCTCCAGCATGTCCGTCAACATCGCCCACCGCGGCTATGCCGCCGCCCAGATGCTCGACAATCTCATCGCCGGCCGCCCGCCCGAAAACCCCCTCCTCCTCCTCCCCCCCGGCCGCATCATCACCCGTCAATCCTCAGACTCCCTCGCCATCACCGACAGCCCCCTCGCCGCCGCCCTTCGCTTCATCTACGAACGCGCCTGCGACCTCATCTCCGTCACCGATGTCGTCGACGCCGTCGGCATCAACCGCCGCGCACTCGAACGCAAATTCCAGGACACCCTCGGCACCTCCCCCTACCACGAAATCAGACGCATTCGCATGGAACGCGCCCAACGCCTGCTGGCCGAAACCAACCTCACCATCGCCGAAATCGCCTCCATCTCCGGCATGGGAAACGCCGACAACCTCTGGGACAACTTCACCCTCCTCCTCAAACAAAGCCCCTCCACCTACCGCGAATCCATCCGCCACGCCCAAGGCTAATCTCTTGCATAGTGTCCTGATCCATGTAGGGTGGGCTGAGTCCGCGAAGCCCACCATAGCACCCACATTAAACCCATTTCCCATCAAATGCCTAATCACGCGTTAGCCCGACACGCCAGTTAGGGTGAGGGCGATAGCCCGAATCTCTCCAACGACATTCACAAAAAATACCAATCACCACCACCCATTTCGCACCTTTTGATTTAAAGGGCCATCCCCATGGCTCGGGCAATTGCACTCAACTTCTAATAATCTCCCTGATCCCCCTCTTAACTTCGTGCCCTTCGCGACTTCTTGGTAAAAAATCTGCTCTTGCTCTTTTACCCCTCTCGCTTCATCGCCACCTTCTCCATCCCGCACTCCGGACAAACCCTCTTCCCCGCCATCAGTGTCCCATACAAGTTGTATCCACACTTCTCGCAGTAAAGCCCACTCCCTTTATTATGCGAATTCGCATATAAAATTATTGTGGCTATCCCCAGTGGAACCATCTGCATTAAACCAAGTCCGCTCACCACGACCGCGCCAAAAAGCATCACGAGCCGCGCTTCACCGCTATAGTGTCCCTGGCCTCTGAGTGCCATAAAAAGCGCGACGCCTGCGCCCACCATTACCATCCCCACACATGCCATAAGCGCAGTCACAATCCATCCATGCGACTTATGTAAAAGCGCACCAATTCCCATGCCTACTGCAAGAGAACCAATCAGCACAATCACCAAATTGAAATCGTCTCGAGCGAGTATTAACCAAGTTGCACAATACAAACATGCCCCTGCGATCACACAATTCAGTATCCATGGAAACCAAAGTTGCCAATAAATCCGCTCTCCCCGCATTGTCGGCATCGCCAACGCCCAACAAATATTCGTTGCCCCTAGAAAGCCTACAGCCCAAAACGCCAGACACATGCCCGGTCTTGGCAATTCTGCAATCAACAATCCAGCTACAAACATAATCGCAACGATGCATAACAACGCCAAAACCATAGGTACCGCAGGCGGCAAAAAACCAGATCTGGATCGAAACTCTTGCACAAACCCTCCTGTTCTAGCATACCTCCAGGAGAGTAGCTCTGATTTCACTTGGCGCATCACGCCAAAAACCAGATAGGACAACTCCATATCAAGCCCACCAGCAGCCTCTTATCCCATTCACACATTCCCTCCCAACACCAAAAACACATCCCTTCTCAACATCCCGCCTCTTCCTTTTCCTACCTTCGCATCTTCGCGCCTTCGTGGTAAAAATCTTCTCTTCTCCGCCAAAACCCACAACCCACCCCCTAAATCGCCCCAGCCCGATTCCCCACCATCCTCTCATCAATCAACCCTCGCTCATCCATCTCCTTCAAAAAGTGAATCCGCCGCATCGGATGCCCGCCGCGCCTCAGCAGCATCGGCACCGCCGCCTCCACGCGCTTAAACACGCCATCCATATCCCCCGTCATCACCCCAAACGCCCACGCGGCATAGAAATCCATCCCGCGCACATCATTCAAGCTAAACCCACCCGGCTGAATCGCCTGGTCCAGCAGCCTCACCGCCAGCGACCGGAAATACTCCTCCCCAGTCTCCTCCCACATCCGAAACAGCCCCGCAAAGCTCGACCAATCCCCGTAACCCGTGATCGTCTTATAAGCCGCACCATCCGTCCCCTGCGGATACGGATACTCAAATTTCCCTTCGCTGTTGGTGAACTTCTCAAAGAAATTCTTGCACACATGCTTCGCCGCGGCAATGTACTTCTCATCCCTATTCAAGTGATAGGCCGCCGCCAGGTTGATCAGCGGCACCCCCGCCTCCCGCCCATCGCAACACACCAGGTACGTCAGGTTATAGATCCAGTAAATATGGTTCTCCGCCACGCTCAGCACCACATTCTTCGCCCGCTCATCGCCTGTCAGGTAGTAATACGCCAGGATGCCTTCCGCCCATTGATGGCTTGAATACACGTTGCCCACAAAGTGCTGCCCCGTATGCGGGATCAGCCCCCCCTTTTGCCGCATGTCCGTGCTCCATTCGCAGAAGTCCACCTCCATGTAATGCCGTGCGGCTTCCTTCCCGTAGTCCCATGCATACGTGTGCCCCGTCCGCAGAAAATGCTGCAACGGGAAATACACCAGTACATCGTCCTCGTTGTTCGTGCAGCTTGTCGCCTCCGGGTTCACCTGGCAGCCAAAGTGAAACATCCCCGTCGCCGGCTGCCGGTCATACGTATGCCGATTCGGGTTCCCCGCCGCCGGCACAGGCTCAATCAGATTCTCCATCAGCGGATATTTGCTCGGCTGATACTTCAGCATGTGCTGGCAATCCAGCACCGCGCAGTGCGCAAACCACGCCGGGTCAAACGAAATGTCCACCGGCTCCACATACAGGTATTCCCACCGGAATCCCTTCGCCATCACCTCAATCATCGAGAGCGGCTTATTCTCCCCCGTGATGAAAATAATGTGGCTCTTGCTCACACCCTTCACCACCATCATCGGTGTCGACCACTCCGGCCAGATCGACCACGTAATCAGGCTTTCATCAATTGAGATCGACTTCGGATGCAACTGCCGGAAGTGCTCAAACGTCGTCACCAGCGTGAAATCCTTCTGCTTCCACCCGATCATCGGCTGCACCGACCTCACGCCCGATATCTGCAAATCCGCGCGAAAGCCCGACGCCTGCCCCGGCCGCATGTGGAACGCATACTTGCTCCAGTCCTCGCGGAAGCTCTCCGCATTCCTCAAAAACACGCTCCCACCCGCACACGGATGAATGCTCCCCGGCCCGCCCTTGGCCGTCGCGGCATACGTGTCAATATCCCCCACCGCACTCGCCACCACCTCAATATTCTCATGCATCTCATGGTCTTTGTGCATCCAGTCCTGCCCCTGGTGCGCCTGCCTCAGCAGCTTCGTCGCCCCCCCGTCCATCGTCGTCGGCATCACCAGCTTCATCCCCTTGATGAACACCTTCCCATCCACATGCTCCCGGCAATAAAACGTGTGCTCCAACTTCACATCCGCACAATCCGCCGTAAGCTCAAACCTCAGCGCAAAGTCCATCAGCGTGCTGCCGTCCCGCGCCTTGTGCTTCCCTTCCAGCCGAAGCGTCGCCCGCGCCGGGTTCTGGTGCTGCACCACCACCTTGTAATCTCCGTTCAGGCTCGCCCGGTAAACCTTCCCGCCCGTATCCAATAGCTGCAGGTCCACCTTGTGGCTTTCATCGCAGATCGTCTTCCCGTTGATCACCATCTTCCGGATCACCGGCCCCGCCTTGCGTGAAATCGTCACGCTTGAAATCCCGTTCGACAGCGTAAAGTCGTCCCCCGCCTCCGTAATCACCACCGGATGCTTGATCGGCACAACATGCGTCGGCCCCGGCACCACGTAAACATCCTTCTTCTCCTGCCCCCCGATATCCACCACAATGTCCAATAGCGCCCACTCAATGCTCCCATCGCGGCGCGTCTGCAATGCCTTCGCAAACACCGGCAGTTTCTTCCCCGCCCCATCCACCACCGAAATATCCGCGGCGCTCTTGATCACACCCGCCGCAAACGGAAAACCCCGCGTCACAATGTACGAAGGCAGCGCCACCAATGTCTCGTTCTTCAGATGAATCGTCCCTTTTTCCATGTCCCTATCCTCCTGCCCGCAAAACCCGCGGGAATTTAAAAGTGATTTGAAATGCCACACTTATTTACCCCCGCCACGCCAAGGGGTCAAACTCACAAACACCCATCAAACACGCCACCCAATGAAATAATTAACCCCTGAACATTAACTGAAATTTCAGCCCGTCCGCAGCTTGCCGCGTGCCACAATACACCCAAGACGTGCCACGTCTTGGGTGTACTCCAGCAAAAAACCTCAAAAATCTCTACCCCAGAACCCAAACCCCATCCCCAATCACCGCTCCCCGGTCTCGTAATAATTCCACATCCCCCGCTGCGCATTACCCCCAGGATAAGGCCACCCGCTGCTCGCCGAATTTCCCGATCCCTTCGCCACATCCAACGTGTAGGACGCGAAATACTTCCCAGTGAAATAAACATGCGGCTTAAGCATCCCCATCCCCGCATACGGCCCCACCCCGGGCAGATCCTTGCCCCCAAAGTTCACATGCCCATCCTGAAACAGAATGTTCAAACCATCTCCATGCGCCTCCTTGTACTCATAAGGCGCCACCCCGTCCTCGCGAAACTCAAAGTCCACCGCCACCGCTGCTCCCGGCTTCCAAGTGCTCGCCCGCGGGTAATACCCCCCATCGCGCGCCCACCCGCGATAAAAATACGCCACCGGCGCAGATTCCACGCAATCCCAGTTCGATCCCGTCACCGAAAAATCCCCATTCTGCGCCGCCAGCGTCGCCGTCGTGCTCGCCAATGCGCTAAACCCGGCCGTGCTCGCCGTGTATTGCGTATAGCTCACCGAATGCCCCGGCTTTATCGGCGCATCCGGGCAATCCAGCACCGCCACCTTCCGCGCGTTCGACCTCACCGGAGGCAAATACCCCTGCCAGTAAAACCACCCAAACCCCGTCGCTACAAACTTCGGCGCACCAAATGGACACAATTGTCCAGTCGCCGTATTGGTCGTCACCATGACCAGATTTTCCGTCCCTGGCGTCGTCAGCATCTTGTGCTGCGATGCCGTCGGCGCGATAAAGTCCTTCGCATCCGCCCCATATTGCGCAAACATCTGCCCTTGCTGATGCATATTCGTAGCACACAACCGCGTCCGCACCAGGCTCCGCGTATTTGAAATCGCCGGCACCAAAAGCGACAAGATCACCGCAATCACCGCGATCACCACCAAAAGCTCCACCAGCGAAAACGCCCGCACCGCCAAGCGGAATTGCCTGCAAATACGAGTCGTCGTCCAGTGCTGTGACATGAGAACCAACGTCTTTCTTACAATTCGGGCAAACGGACCGACCGCAACATAGAAATGAATGCAATCATATGTTATGACAAATCCACAACTTGTCAATGACACCACTCCTCCAACATCTCCGCTCCCCCCGCTCTACTTTCCACTCTCTACCCTTCTACTTTCTAGAACGTGCCCAAAGCGCCTTCTTGACAGCTTCCCCCCAATAAGTCATAATCTTCGACTCCCTTTAATGAGACAGACCGTCTCGCCAGGGCTTTAATCCATCTAGGTGAATCATGACCGATATCAAACCCAACACGCAAGTCTCCATCACGGTCGTCAAGGCCCCCACCAACGCCGCCGCCCGTAAGACCATTCAGCGTCTTCTCTCCAAGGACCCCAAGGTCCAGGCCGAAAACCGCCGCTTGAAGCGCACCCGTAAGGCCAACTTCTCCCAGGGCCGCCGCGGTGGCCGTTTCTGGAACATCAACGTCGTCAAGCAGCAGCCCGTCGCCGGTGGCCTTGGCGAAACTGGCACCATCGCCGCTTCCCTCGACGTCATCACCGACCTCAAGTCCGTCGAGCGCTTCCTCGAAATCAAGTCCGTCTAATTAGCGCTTAAAATCGACCTCCCCGCAAACCGGCCCCAAAGGCCGGTTTGTTCATTTCCGGGTGGCACGGCCCGAAGCCGTGCTGTGCCTTGCCGGCGCTCACGCCTGTTCAACATCCTTCATGAATTCCCACCATGCTCTACCACGAAGACCTCGCCCACATCCACCACACCGCCTTCAACGGCCCCATCAACACCGCCATCCCCCCCATCCTCTCCCTCCTCCAGAACACCCTCCCCAAAAACGCCCTCATCCTCGACATCGGCTGCGGCTCAGGTCTCTCCACCCGCGCCCTCACCCACGCGGGCTTCCAGGCCCTCGGCATCGATCCCTCCCCCGCCCTCATCTCCCTCGCCAGACAATCCGCCCCAAATGCCTCCTTCATCACCGCCTCTGCTTACGACACTCCCTTCCCTGCCTGCCACGCCATCCTCGCCATAAACGAACCCCTCACCTACCACCCCCCAGACGTCAACGCCCACGCCCTCTTACAAAGCTTCTTCCAAAAAGCCCACGCTGCCCTCCCCCCCGGCGGCCATCTCATCTTCGACCTCATCCTCGCCGATGGCCCAGACCTCTCCTCCCAAGGCTCAAAGTCCAGCGACACTTGGACCCTCCTCTGGCGAAATGTCCACGACCGCCCCGCCCACCGCCTCACACGTCACATCGAAATCTTCCGCCAACTCCCCTCCTCCGACACTTACCGCCGCTCCATCGAAACCCACCACATCCAACTCTTCACCCAACCCCAAATCCTCACCCAACTCAAAGAAGCCGGCTTCACCAACACCACCACCCAAACCTCCTACGACGGCATCACCCCCCTCCTCCCCGCCCGACTCGCCTTCTTCACCCAAAAACCATAGCTCCTTCTGACCAGACCCCAGACCTTAGTGGTCTTTCAAATATCAATTGACGAATCGACTTTTCTGCGTGCCATGCTCTCGTCCGCGTGAGCATGTCTTTTCTGCTTCTTCTATCCATCATTTTCCACTTGAAAAACCACTAGACCCCAGACCCATCACCAGCCCCTTCCCCAGAAATCTTCTCCGCCTTATACCCGCCCTTCATCGTATACACCGCCAGCATCGCCCCAAAAACCAGTATCAAAACCACCGGTAAAGCCGACACATACCTCAGCGCCATCGCTCCCCCCTCCGTGTCGTACACCTTCCCCATCACCGGCAGAATGATCGACACCGACAGCATCCCCGCCCCACCCATGATCGCCATCCCCAGTGCCCCCGTGCGCGGCAATTTCTCCGACGTCAGCCCGATCATCGTCGGCCAGAAATAACAAATCCCAATCGAAAACACCGTCGCCGCACCAAAAGCCGTCACTGTGGTATCCGCAAAACTCAGCCAGAACAGCCCAATCGCCGAGAACACCGCCGAAAACAGCAGCATGCTCACCGGCGATATCCGATGCACGATCGGCCCCGCAAACTGCCTCCCCAGCGCCATGATCCCGCTGATCCACACCAGGATCATGATCCCCGTCGAAGCGTCCCCGCCCTGCGGCGCAAGCGTCTTGGTCAAAATATTCGTAATCCATTGATTCGTCCCC
Organism: uncultured Phycisphaeraceae bacterium; assembly: GCA_964527265.1. Lineage (GTDB taxonomy): Bacteria > Planctomycetota > Phycisphaerae > Phycisphaerales > Phycisphaeraceae > CAZGOM01. The sequence goes on from CAZGOM010000049.1 coordinate 14,854, forward strand.
AGTTCCGTCGCCGCGCTCAGCAGCATGCACCCCACCAGCAGGATAAACAGCGGGCTCAGACACGCCTTGAACATCCCCCCGGTGCTCACCCCGGACGTCACCCGCTCCGTCCGTGGGAACTTGGCCCCTAAAAACATCGCACCATAAACCATCGTCGGAATCAGCATCAGCCCCATCTTCGCCTGCCATCCGATCTCCATCTTCGTCATCGCAAACACCAGCAGTCCTCCAATCACAATCCCCCCCGGAAACCACACATGGAATTGATTCAGCTTGTGCGTCCTGTCATTGGGATAAAGCGTCGCCACCAGGGGATTGCACGCCGCCTCCACCAGCCCATTGGCCAGCCCGATCGCCAGTGTCCCCGCAAATAATCCGCCATATCCCTTGGCGAAAATCGTCACCGCTATCCCCGCCAGATGCCCCACAAACGCCAGGATGAGCAGCCGCCCCATGCCCAGCCAGTCGCACAGCGGCCCGCCAAAGATCATCGCCAGCGTAAATCCCCAGAACGCCGTCCCCGCAATCTGCCCCGACTGCTCATGACTCAACGCAAACCGCGTCTCCAGCGCCCCCATGATGTCCCCACGCACGGCAAAGCTCATCGACGTCACCACCAACGCCACACAACTCGCAATAAACAACCGGTTCGGGCTCGAATGCGTACCGTTTTCCATGAGATAACCCTTGTCATTGCCACGTGTTAAAAAAGGAACCACCAATGGCAGACAGGGCCATGTCAACAATCCAATTCAAGCAGGCAGGAATATAGACCCTCGCCCGCCCCAATGCAATGAACGCCGCTCACTCCTTCTATTGTCACTTGCGCCGATTCAAAAATCATCCCTCTCAAATCGTAAATTCCCCTCCAGCCCGACCTCTCATTACGCCGATATTCAATGAGAGAGGCCTTTCCCATGAACCCATCCGTCGGGCTCCCTTTGTCGCTGATCGACCAGTTCACCGAATACCTTCGGTTCGAGCGTCATTTCAGCTCATACACCTCCCGCTGTTACGCCGCGGACCTTGTCCAATTCTGGGAATTCCACATGTCCCGGCTCGGCATCGCCATCCCCGAGCAGGCCCCTCACGCCTCCGAACCCGCCAACTCCCAATCCGCCCCCACTAACGACGCCGGCCACGCCAAATCCGTCCCCCTCGTCCCCCAGGCAGAGGAAGCCATCCTCGCCACCGACACCCTCCGCATCCGTGAATTCCTCGCACACTTGGACGGCGCGCGCGGCGGCGATACCGGCGTCACCAAATACACCGCCTCCACCCTCGCACGCAAAATCGCCACCCTCCGCAGCTTCTATAAGTGGATCATGGTTAAAGGCCTCCGCCCCGACTCCCCCATGGGCATGATCCGCACCCCCAAGCAAGCCAAACGCCTCCCCAAGGCCATCACCATCGAGCAGGTTGACCAGCTTTTAAACGCCCCCGACATCACCGTCACCATCGGCGCCCGCGACAAAGCCATCATCGAAGTCCTCTACTCCACCGGCGTCCGCGTCTCTGAGCTCGTCGGCATCGACCGCTCCCGCGTCAACCTCCAGGAAAGCTACGTCCAGGTCCGCGGCAAAGGCAAAAAAGAACGCATCGTCCCCCTGGGCTCCATGGCCGTCGCCGCCATCATTCACTACTACGCCAAGCTCGCTCAGGATCCCCACTACGCCGTCGTCCGCGAAAAAGAAGCCCAGGGCGATGATGTCCCCCTCTTCGTCAACAAATCCGGCTCCCGCCTCTCTTCCCGCTCCATCCGCCGCAAGCTCGACGTCTATCTGAAATCCGCCGGCCTTGAACCCGGCATCAGCCCACACACACTCCGCCACAGCTTCGCCACCCACCTCCTCGACAACGGCGCAGACCTCCGCAGCGTCCAGGAACTCCTCGGCCACTCCTCCCTCTCCACCACCCAGATCTACACCCACCTCACCAGCACCCGCCTCCGCCAGGCCTACGACCAGGCCCACCCCCGCGCAGTGTGAGGTCACACATCTTTAAACTGTATAAACCCAAAAGGATCGTTTCACAGCAAACGCTCGTTATCCTTACGACTCCATCGTTTCATTCTTTGTAAATCTGATTCTTAAATCTTGTAAATCTGCGTCAAAATCGATTCTCCATACGTCTTACTGAAGCACATCCCTCTTCTCCACCCTATCATTCCCGCATGCCCCGTCTCCTTACCATCCTCATCCTCTTCATCGCATCTCCTCTCTTTGCCGCCCCCATCGCATCAATCGATAAACCTGAGCGCACCTTCCCCGACACCGACAACACCAAAGAAATCCGCGAACGCTTCATCATCAAAAACACCGGTGACGAGCCTCTCATCCTCACCGACATCCACACCAGTTGCGGCTGCACCTCAGCCTATCTCGACGCCAAAACCGTCCCGCCCGGCAAAGAAACCTTCGTCGAAGTCACCATCAATCTCCTGGGCATCTCCGGCCTCCAGATAAGCCGCACCACCCTCAAATCAAACGACCCCGCCAACCCAGATCTGAAGCTCACCCTCCAGGGCAACGCCATCTCCTACGTCGAAATCATCCCCAAACAAGTCTTCTTCCCCCAGACCCTCGGCTCAGAAAAAGCCCAAACCACCGCCGACATTCTCTCCACCCAGCAAACCCCCTTCCAGATCAAATCCATCACCTCCTCTCAGCCCTGGCTCACTGTCACCCCCTCCATCATCGACAAGGACAAAGGCCACCACCGCCTCACCTTCTCCATCCCCCCCGGCCTCCCGCAAGGCATGAACACCGCCCACATCAAAATCACCACCGACAACCCCAAGTTCCCTGAAATCTCCATCCCCGTCGCCATCCCCATCTCCGGCCTCATCGCCGTCTCCCCTCAATCCATCGATCTCACTCTCCCCAGACAAGGCGACCCCGACCCCGTCACCCGCAACATCTTCCTCACCTTAAACGACCCCGATAAAGACGCCACCTTCACCATCACATCCGCCACCATCGAAAAAGCCCCTAACGCCAAAATCACCATCACCCAAACAAACACACCCGCCGGAAAACGCGCCGCCCGCATCCGCATCTCAAACCTCACCCCCGACCCCGCCCTGCGCGGCCAATCCCTCACCCTCATCCTCGCTTACCCCAAGCTCACCAAACTCCAGATCCCCATCAACGTAACGCTGGAGCAGTAGCACACCGGGTGCCTGAATAAATCAATTGCACTTCCACTCCATACCCCTCTCCTCTGGACCGATCACTTATTCAGCCAGAAACGCGTGCCGTCGGTATTGAGTGTGACATTCCCGGTGTAGCCAGTATTCAACAAGACGCCCAGATTGGCCTTGGTGTGCCGCTTCACCGAACCGTCGAACATGAGCGCATTCCATCCAAGGTCATGGTTCACCCGTGCCCAGCGTGTCAATTCGGGAAACGCCCAGAGGTTGATTTTGGCTGAATAAAAAGGGCTGTTGCTGTCGGAAATATGGAGTTCAAAATCGTTGTACGCCGTGAAATACGGGGCAACTTTATTGTCCATGTTGGGAATCTCGCCCAGCAGGCCGGTGCGCCAGGGCTGCCCGATGTCACTTGACCGCTTTTGCCGAATGAAATACTTGGGATCCAGCGCCGGATCACCGCCTGAGGTGGTGGCATAGTTGTCGGGAATGATGCCGCCGTTGATCCCATAGCAGGGGCTGCCGCTGTACGACCAGGGATTCGAGGGGCAGCGCAGTTGCCTGCCCTGCATATAAGGGGCAATTGCCTGCCACCACATGGCCGGACCGTTGACCGCCAATGGATGGTTTGAATTGGTCGCCCCCCAATCCAGATAGCTTCCCGTCGTGATCGGCGTCCTGGACACGCTCCCGTAAGGATAGAACTGCTTGTGGTCTGCAAGGTACGTGTTGAAGGCAATGCTCTGCTGATGCTCCAATGACGCGCACAACACCTGGCGCGCTTGTTCGCGCGCCTTATTCAACGTCGGCAGCATCATGGCCAACAAAACAGCCGTCACTGCAATCACGACCAGCAGCTCAACCAATGTGAATCCGTGCTGAACACCATTTTTTTGCAGAGAAGTATGCATGAACCTGAACCCTTCCTTCAAAGAAAAGAGGGCATGAACCAACCGACACTCACATCACCCTTAAATTGTAATAACAAACTAAGCACATCTTTTCCATAGGAAATTATCTTTATTACCCCACATACACGCGTCCTCGGAAATAAACAAACGCACGGCAAGCCGTGCGTTTGTCTTAAAATCCAACTCACTCAAGGTGAATTCTTCTCGTCGGTTTACTTCTTGGCGGGAGCGGCTTCCTTCTTGGGTGCCGCGTCCTTCTTCTGCGCTGCAATCTTGGCCTTGTTCGCTTCCACCTGCGCGGTGATTTCAGCCTTCTGCTCGGTGGTCAGGATATCTTCACCCAGTTGCTTGGCGATGGGGGCCAGCTTCTTGGTGTCCACTTCCTTCTGCTCGTTAAGCAGTTCGCCCGATGCTTCCAGCTTTTCCAGGATCTTCTTCTGCTGATCGGCCGTCAGGGTCACTTGCTTGAACGGGCTGGTCATCGTCACGCTCTTGTACGCCAGAGCCACCCCGACCCGCTTTTGCTGTTCAGGGCTAAGCACGCCGAAGGCCTGCGCCTTGAATTCGCTGTTGCTCTTCATGATCTCAGCCTTGATCTTCGCTGCTTCCTCGGTCTTAGTCTTCGCGTCGTCCTTCTTGCCGGCAGCGGTATCTTCCTTGGCGGCCTTGGTCAGTTCCATCATCTTGACGGACTTTTCCTTGCTCGCCTCTTCCTGCTTGGCATAGATTTCAGCCAGCTTCGCCTTCGTGGCTTCATCAAGGCCCAGGTCCTTGGCCCATTCACCGTAAACCGCGCCCAGCCCGGCTTCTTTCTTGCCCTTGGCCGCCGCTTCCTTCTTAGGAGCTTCCTTCTTGGCGTCCTCGGCAAACACCGCCGAGGAAACAGTCAGCGTCGCACCCAAAACAAGCATCCCTGCAAAACCAAGAGCCTTCAAACCTTTGATACGGTCCATTGTTCAGTTCTCCTGCCGGTCTCTAGTGAGTGTGCCCGGTGACCGGCAAACCGGATATTCCGTCAAAAATTAAGTCTGCTGACTGTAACTCAGCAAACACGAACCAACCGGTTGGACGGCACAACCAGCCGCAATCCAAACGCTGATATTAACCGATTATTGCAATGTCATGAGCAACACGTGAAAAAACTGTATTCGCCGGTCGCTGCCATAACTTCAAGAAAATTTTCAGAACAAGCCCCCAGCCAACAGCGCATGGTCTCCCGCCACAATCGCCGCCCCCTGCGCTACCGCATCTTCACCAAAGGCTGAAGCACTGAAAGTCAGCCTCCGATCCGCCGGCAGCGGGATCAAAAGCGGCGTCAATTCCGTATGCAAACGCTCGAAAAATGTACGGTTCTTAATCGGGATATTTCCCCCGATAATCAACCCTGCCGGATCGATGAAGTTAATGATCCGCGCCAGGTGCTGCGCAAAATCCCCGATCCATGTCAATAGATGAGACGGTAGCGCCGCATCCGCGAGCCGGAGCAATTCCAGGTCCGCCGCTGTCCGGATGGGCGGTTCTGCCGGCGTCAGCATGTCTTCCAGTTCCCCCGCCGCATAGTTAAAACCCCTGAACAGCTCACGATTTACATAAAGCGCGGCACCATACGCCATCTTGGGCTTGCGCGGATTCTCATAATCCGCATTCAGCAGCACATAAATGAAGTTCGTCAGCCCCACCGCATTCCCCTTGCGCGCATCGGCAATGCACCCCAGATTCGCATCGTGATCGATCACCACCTGCGTTTTAAACACTTCCTCAAGCTTCGCCGCCAGCGGAACATTCATCGCCCGGAACATGCGCGAAAACGTCACCCGCCCCAGCATAGGGTCCACAATCCCCGGCACACCCACCCCCATCGCCAAAAGCGCCCCCGTCGGCCGCGCACCAGACCCAAGCCATCTTTCGTGATCCTCCCGTAAAATCCCCGGCACATCCTCCAGCCGCGTCGTCACACATGGAATCTGCCGGCTGTCGATTAGATTCCCGGCAATGCTCCGCGTCACGATCCGCGCCACACCCCGCGCCAGCGACACCCCGATCACATAGCCCAGTTCATCATTCACGCTCAACAGGTTGTGCTTGGGCCCCACGCTGTCGGACCCTTGCTTCCCCGAATTACGCACGATCCCCTTCAGCAGCAGTTCCCGAATGATGTACGTCAACGCCGAGTCCCGCAAACCTGTCATCTGTGCGATCTGCCTGCGTGAAAGCGGCTGCCTGCGTGAAAGCACCGCCACCACCAGCCGCCGGTTCCACGCCGCGCTGATCGCTTGATTCGACTTGATATCCTGCCGGCTCGACCCCCGCAGGCTGGTCATACCCGTCGCCGCGGCCTCTGCCGCCGCCATCAACCGGTCAATAGGAATCTGTGGAGACTTGCTCGGTAATTCGTTCATAGGACGCCATACTCCCAAATCGCGCGTCCTCCGGCAATGCCGATCATCGGCTGACTTCAAACTCCACCGTCGTTTCCGTCAAACCTTCCTTGGGCACTGGAACAGTAACAACCGATTGGTTGTACCCACGCACCTGATGCGGGTAATCGCTCTTGACCACTTTCCAGGACAGCCGCGGATCAAACGACTCGACCACCTCCACCGAAATATCCTTGCTGCCCGCGTTCACCAGCTTCAGATAAACCGTCACTCTCCACGCGCGATCCCCGCTGGTGATCCGATCCACCTTGTACGCGCGCCCCGCACGCGTCAGCGGCGCCGGCCCCGTCGGCACCCGCATCGGATCGCCCGGAAGCACCGCCCCCACCGGCGTAATCCCCGCCATCATCTGCGTCCCGCCCGCATCCTTGAGATACACCGACACTTCACCGCCCGGAAGCAGTTGACCTAATTTCCCTTCCTTCGTGTTCATCACCTGCCACGCTGCCTGGATGTGCTTGTCATCCCCGGATTGTCCTGCCCCGGGTCCCGTATTTAATTCATAACCGCCATTCCACGACCAGCCATGGCCAAACGTATAAATACGCGTCACCGGCACATCCTCCACACCGAAAAGCCGAATCCCCTGAGTGCTCCCCGGCGATACATCCAGACGATTGGGAATCTCCACCACATTCAGCGCTTCAGACACCGCAGGCTCCTGCGTCGCACGATCCTTCTGGCCATCCGACACGTAAAAAACCGATGTAGCCCGGCCCTCCTGGCCCGATGATTGATCACTCCGCAGCGTGAGCGGAACCAGTTTCACGCGTGCCCCGGGGAAAGCCATATCAGTTTGGTTTTGAATCACTGCCGAACAGCTCAAATCCGCCTTCCCCGTCGCAGGATTCACCACCAGCACATACGAACCCATCCAGTAAATCGAACGCGACAGGTACGAAAGCGTCACTGGCCCCTTGTATGGCTCAGTCGCCGCCAGCGTCAAATCCAGCCGCGGCGTTAAGACTTGAATCGATTGTTCCGGTGTTATGGCAAAGCTGGAAACGTCACCTCCCCCATACGCACTTGAGGTCCTTACCTCTCCGTCCACATAATAGAACCATGTATAAGGATTCCAATACGAATTCTGACCCGTAAAATACGACCGCCCGAGCACCCGGGCATTCACCACCCGTCTTCCTTCCTTCCCCTCTTCCGGCAGACGCATCGGCACGGTCCCATTCATGTGCCGCCGGAAAACCTCATCCACATAGTTGTTTCCGTCATAAAACACCGTCTTGTATTGCACCAGCTTCGGTGCCCCAGCCGGCGCGATCACACGCGCCGATTGCCCCACCATCAATTTGCTGACCTGGCTCGTCGCCACTTGATTCTCACCGGCCTTCAGGTCCACATTCAACGTCTGATTGATCAGGCTTACATCCCCGTTGTACAAAAGCAGGTCCGTCTGCGCCCGCGCGCCATCCGCCACCACACACACCGCAAACAACCCAACCAGAATGCTCAAATATCTCATGTTCTTAATCCCATCAATCCGTAGGTAAACATCCCAGAACCCACACGAAAACATCCGCCATCACCGCCATAGCTCAAACTTCAGCTCGGTGGAAACAGACCCTTCCTTAGGCACCGGCACCTTGATCACCAACTGGTTGAACCCCACCTTTTCATGGGGAAAATCACACTTGACCACACGCCAGTTGAGCCGCGGATCAAACATCTCCACCACATCCACGGGGATCTCCTTGCTCCCGGCATTGATCAGTTTGATCTCCGCCGACACCTGCCACCGTCCCCCGTTCTCCTCCGTCGGCTCCTGAATCTTGATGTTCCGGTCCGCGCGCGTTGAAGGCGCGGCCCCTGTCCTCACCCGCAGTGGATCGCCCGGATTGATCGTCGGCACCGCGGATTGCCCCGTGTACACCTGCACCCCCGTTGGATCCTTCAGGTACACCGCCACACGCCCGTTAGGCAGCATGCGCCCGAGTTTGGCTTCCTTCGTGTTCATGATCTGCCATGCCCCCTGAATGTCCTTGTCGCCTGAAAAGGATTCGCCGGTATTTGAATCGTAAGTACTTGGCGTGACTGAAGCCCCGTCGTAATACCAGCCGTTGGTGTAGCGATAGGTCCGCATCACCGGCGTCTCCTGTACCGTCATCAGGTCGATCGCCACCGTCTCGTTTCGCTTCAGATCCACCCTGTCCGGCAGATCAAGCGCCCGATAGCTGTCTGAAACCGCCTGCTCCGCCGCCTCCTGCGGCATGGCGCCACTGGTGAACGCCGAAGAACCCGACGAAGAAACGCTCGTTGCATACGAAACCGTCTCCCGCGCCGTCAGCGTGATCGGCACCAGCTTCAGTTGCGCATCTGGAAAATCCATCTCCGTATCGTTGTTGATCACCGCGAAGCAGTTGATGTCCGCCAGCCCTCTCGCCGGATCCACCACAAGGCTGTAGCGCCCCTCCCACGCCAGCCCGTTGGTCAGGTACGCAAGCGTCACCGGGCCCTTGTACGGCTTGGCGCTCGCCAGGGCCACATCCACTTTCGCCGTGAAAATCTCCCGGGTTTCAGCCTCCGGCAGCACGAATGAATAAGTACTCTCGTAGCTCCGCGCGTAGGGCGCAAAAACACCGCCATCCACCAGAAAATTCCATTGATACGCAGTCGGCGATGCACCCCACATCGCCCCCCCTCCGTAGCTCACAGGTAACACCCGCGCCTCCACCACGCGGCTCTTCTCACCTCGATCATTAATCCGCATCGGAATCGTCTTGCCTGCGTACCGCCGCATCACTTCCGCATCATATGAATTCGCGTCGTAATAGCGCGTCTGATATTGCACCAGCGACGGCGCTCCCGGCGTCGGTCGCGGCAGCACGCGAATCGACCACGGAACCGCAAGCTTCGTGATCCGCTCGCTGCTTACCCGGTTCACCCCAGGCTTCAGATCCACCTCGATCACCTGGTTCACCAGGCTTGACCCCCCGTTATACAACAAGACATCCGTCTGCCCGTTGGCGTTGCCGCACCACATCGCGGTCGACATGACGCACATTGCGGCCACACCCAGACGCCAAAGCAATCCTCTACCCATTTCAAGACCCTCCAGAAGTACGTCACCGACTTAACGCGCCCAGCGCACTTTTCGCCGTCTCGTTCACAATCGCCCCGGCCTCATCACACTCGGCCAGCCGCCGAATCTCTTGTACCAGATCCTCGCTTTCAGGATGCCCACGATTCGCCCGCACAAAATTCCGTGCGGCGATAATCGCATTCCGTTTGAACTCCTCCAGTTTGATCCGTTTCAGCGCAGATCTCTGCAGCATGACCTCCCGCTCGGCCCCGGTCCACCGCATCACCCGCAACAGCGAAACCGCCGGCCCCGGCGCCCGCGTCGCATGCCCCAAGTGGTATGGCTTCTCCTCGTTATACCCCGCCACCCGCCCGGAATATCGCTTCGCCAGCCGCTCCTCCTTGGCTTCCACCACCGCCATTCCCCCCTGTTTCCCCGCCTGCTTGGCATTGTGCGGGCACACCTCCTGGCACACGTCGCACCCTGCGATCCAGTCCCCCATTGCGCTGTGCAGCGTCTCGGGAATCAGCCCCTTGTGCTCAATTGTCAGATAACTGATGCACCGCGATGCATCCACACTGTACGGCGTAATGCACTGCGTCGGACACGCATCAATGCACCGCGTGCACGTCCCGCAATGATCCTCCACCACCAACCCAACATCCTGCGCCGTCTGCACCGGCAGCGTCGTCAAAATCTCCCCCAGCACCATCCATGAACCCGTCTTCGGGTGAATCAGCAGCGTATGTTTCCCGATCCACCCCAATCCCGCACGCGCCCCCTGGTCGCGCTCAAAAATCGGTGCGGAATCCACCGTCGTCAGAAACACATGCTCGGGATAAAGCGCCCGCAGATCATCCGCCAGCGCGTGCAGCCGGTCCTTCATGTTCTTGTGGTAGTCATCCCCCCATGCATACCGCCCGATCTTCCCCCGTGCCGCCACCTCTTCATCCACAGGCAAAGGCTCCTGAGGCTCCGTCGGCTCAAAAGGATACCGGTCCACCACGCAAATCACCGTCTTCACATCCGCCAGCAGTGACGACGGATTCGCCCGCTGCTCGGGATTCTTCGCCAGATAATCCATCGTCGCATGCGACCCCTCCTCCAGCCACCGGATAAAGCGTGGCAAATTCGGCGACACTTCCGGCTTGGCAAACCCCGTCTGCGCAAATCCCAGCGCCGCAGCACGCGCCGCAATCGCGCGCGCCCGCTCTGCCGGCGCACTCTTAAACGAGGATGAACCCGACGCTTGATTCATGAACCATACAGAATAGGCCAAAACCGAAAGCGCCGGGCGTCCCGCCGGCTCCCAATCATTTCATATGCTCAATCATTGCGCAGCAAACCGAGCCGTCGAAAGCTCGCCCGCCAGGTTCCGCACTTCTCTTCGGCACAAGACCCAGGACGCTGGACGCGCAACTCCAACCACATCCACGTAGTTGGCTTACCCTCCCTGCGCAAATGCATCCTTCATCCCCTGCTTCATCTGCTCCGGCATCAGGTCTTTGATATGCGTCGCAAAAGACCACTGATGTCCGAAGGGATCGGTCACCATCCCATACCTGTCGCCCCAAAACGCATCCATGGGCGGCATGGTCACCGTCGCCCCCGCCTCCTGCGCGCGTTTAATCGTCGCATCGCAGTCCTCCACATACTGGTGAATCGTGACCGGTGATCCCTTTAGCGCCAGTGGGGAAGCTGACTTTCCACCGCAAAACTCCGGGAAGTCGTCCACCAGGTAAAAGCTGTTGGCGCCGATCTTCATCGCCGCGTGCATGATGCGCTTTCCATCCGGCGCGGGCATGCGCATGATCTCCTCAGCCCCGAATGCCTTCTTATAAAACTCAATCGCCTTCGCGCACGGATCGCATACCAGATGCGGAATCATGCCTTCACAACCTGCCGGAATCGCTTTAGCCTTTGTCATAACCCATCTCCTGTTTGAAAAAGTTGGAAGTCAAAAAAACTCTGCCTTAAAGCGTTACACCACCGCCCCTGCCTTCACTCTTTCAATCACCGCATCCGTGAATTGCCCCGTCGACAATTCTCCCCCCAGGTCCCGCGTCTTTTTCCCGTCCGCAAGCGCCAGCTCCGCCGCATCGCGGATCAGCTTCGCCGTCTTCTTGCATCGGTCATCATGCTTCGTGTCGCCCAGGTGGTTCAGCATCATCACGCCCGATAAGAGCAGTGCCAGCGGATTGGCCAACCCCTTGCCCGCAATGTCCGGCGCGCTCCCGTGCACCGCTTCAAACACCGCCTGATCATCCCCGATGTTTGCACCCGGCGTCACGCCCAGCCCGCCCACCAGTCCTGCCGCCAGATCGCTCACCACGTCGCCATAAAGGTTCTCCATCAGCAGGATGTCGAACTGCGTCGGGTCCTGCACCAGCTTCATGCATCCCGCATCGATGATCAGCGATTGATATTCAATATTGGGGTATTCATTCTCATAAATCTGCTGCACGCACCGCAGCATCATCCCGTCCGTCAGCTTCATGATGTTCGCTTTGTGAAACAGCGTGATCTTTTTCCGGCGGCGCAGCGTCGCAAAGCGAAACGCCCACCTTGCAATGCGCGTGCACGCCGCCTCCGTCGCCACCTTCAAACTCGTCACCACACCCGGCACCACTTCGCTTTCAAGACCCGCATAAAGCCCTTCGGTGTTCTCCCGCACAATGATCGTGTCGATATTCTCATAGCGGGTCTTCACCCCAGGCAGCGACCGCACCGGGCGCACCGCGGCATACAACCCCAGTTTCTTGCGCAAACTTACGTTGATCGACGAAAACCCTTCCCCCACAGGCGTCGTGCAAGGCCCTTTAAGCGCCACCTTGTGATAAACAATCGCCTCCAGCGTCTCCTCCGGCAAAAGCGCCTGCCCCTTGTTCAGCGACGTGATCCCCGCATCCCGTTCGATCCATTCGATCGGCGCCTGCGCCTCCTCAAAAATCTTCCGCACGCTGGCTGCAATTTCAGGACCGATGCCGTCACCGGCGATAAGAACCGCTTTGTGGGCCTTGGGAAGAGTTGGGGGCATGAAGTGCGCCTTTCAGGCAAAGGAAACCAGCAGGAACCGTCAATACTCTAAGAGTATCGCCGAATCGTCAGAAATTCATGATAAGCCCGGATTGTTCCGTCAGGCGGAAACCGTTGTTGCCAAATGAAAAAGCCCCGACCGGAAACGGGGCTGAACGGGAAGGAACCTTCAATCCCGACTTATCTACAACCCCTTGCCTGTCCTCACCGCCGTCTGCGGCCAGTCCGGCATCAGTGTCCGCGTCTTCTCGATCAGCTCGATGAAACCCGCCCGGTGCCCCATCGGATCTTTTCCCAATCCCGCTTTCGCTAAAGTCAGCGCATCGCGCAGATTCGACGACCCCAGTTCATCCGACGCCCGCAACACCATGGCATACTCCGCCACGGCGCATGCAAACATCAGATCCTTGGAAATCGGCCGCGCCAGGCTCTCCGCGCTCACCTTCACAGGCATCTGGATCAGATGGCTTGATCCCTGCTGGATCGGCGCATCCGGAGCCTTGTACCGCACCTTCACCGTCATAATCTCGGCGCTCTGCCCAGGCTCCACATCCAACGCAAGCCGTGCTTCTTCCTGATACTTCAATGGGTCCACTGGCGGCGCATCCTCCCCATCTTCATTTTGAATTCGCTCCCGCTGGCTCGACAGCGCCTGCACCTTCTTATTAAACGCGGCAAGCTCATCCTCTTCCATCCGCTTCTCCCGCACCTCTTTCTTGAGCCTCTCCAGCTCCGCATCAATTTGTGCGGTCTTCTTCGCCCGCCACTTCGCCCCGATCGGCACCGACGCCTGATTCCCCACCGTCACCACCTCATACATCGCCGTCACCGTATGCCCCGACCCCATGTCCCCCGCATCCACCTTGTCGTTATTGAAATCCTCCCGCTTGAGCATCCGGTTCTCGTACCCGATCAACCGGTACTGAGCCACATACCTCGGGTTGAACTCCACCTGCACTTTCACATCTTTAGCGATGGTGAACAGCGTTCCCGCCATCTGCTCCGCAAAAGCGCGCTTGGCTTCGTTCAACGTATCGATATACCCGTAATTCCCATTCCCCTTGCGAGAAAGCTCTTCGAGCCGCCCGTCCTTCAAATTGTCCATCCCAAACCCGAACACCGAAAGATAAACCCCCTTCGCCGCCTGCTCCCGCACGAAAGACGTCAGCTCTCCCCGATCCGTGATCCCCACGTTGAAATCCCCATCCGTCACCAGGATCACCCGGTTGTTCCCCTTGGCCGCAAAATTCTCTAGCGCCGTCTGATACGCCAGCCGGATCCCCTCCGCCCCATTGGTCCCCCCGCCCGCCCTCAGGTTATCCAGTGCCTTCAATATCACCGCCTTCTCTGATCCCGCCGTCGGCTTCAATGCCAACCCGGAATTCCCCGCATACGTCACAATCGATACCCGGTCTCGCCCCTCTAACTGACTCACCAACAGCTTCAGCGACTCCACGGCCAGCGGCAACTTGTTTGCTTGATTCATCGACCCCGAAACGTCAATGAGAAACACCAGGTTGCTCGCCGGCCGTTGGCTCGCCGGAATCTCTTTCCCCTTGATCCCCACCTTCACGATCATGTGATCCTTCGCCCACGGCGCAGGTCCCGTATCCACATGCACCTTCACCGGCTGCCCATCCGTCGGCGCGGCATAGTCATACGCAAAATAATTGATCATCTCCTCCACCCGCACCGCATCCGGATTCGGCCGCTGCCCAGTCGTCACCATCTTGCGCACAACCGTGTAGCTCCCCGTATCCACATCAATCGAAAACGTCGATATCGGCGCCGACCGCGCCTCCTTGAATCCATTCTCAACAATCCTGTCGAAATCCGCAGTAGGCGCTGGAGACGGATCGGGTACTAGTGCTACTGCATCCGCAGGAATGTCGAGCCTCTTAGTCGCTTGTATCTCACTGCGCCTGGCGGTTCGGTTCTTCAATTGCTCATTATTCATTGCAACGCTATCAGCCTGGTCATACTGGTTCTCCGCTTCGCACCCCGCCATTAACCCCAACAGCATCGCCAACACGAACCCCGGTTTTACAATCGTCTTCATAGTCTTGATCCTCTTAATCATCTTCAATCCCTCTTAATCCCGGTCAAAAATTCCGCCTCCTCATTCTTTCTTCCCCCCCGGCATCAGCGGCATCGTCTGCCTCACCAGCTTGATGAAGTCCGCCCGATGCCCGCCCTTGTCCTCGCCCAGCCCCGCTTCCGCCAGGTTCAGCACATCCAGGAAATTCGCCTTCCCGGCATACTGCGATCCCTTCAGGATCATCGCGTACTCCGCCACCGCCGCCGCGAACTTAAAGTCCGTCGAAGGCTTCGGCCGGGCGATGCGCAGCCGCGTGTCCACCATCTTCACCGGCACCTCGATCAGCTTGCTCGTCCCCTGCACGTCCGCCGCATCCGGCGCTTTGTACCGCAGTTTGATCGTCAGCATCTCATTGCTCCCGCCGCGCGGCTCAAGCTTCGGCTCCGGCGCCGCCTGATACTTCAGCGGATCCACATCCGGCTTCGCCGCTTCGCGCGGCTTGTTTTCTTCATCCTTCATCGCCGCCGCCAGCTTCTCCTGCTGTGCCTGTAGCTGTACCAGCCGGTTCTCCAGCGCCTGAAACTTCGCCGTGTGCGCCTTCAAACCCTCCTCCGTCATCCGCGCCGTCTGCAATAGCTTGCGCATGTCATCCAACTGCTCCTTCACCAGCCCGATCTCCCGCTCCAGCGCGGCCTTTCTCTCCTCCCCATTCAGCGGCTTCGCGTCAGGCAGCCACGCCGGCACCACCTCATACAACGCAGTCACCGTATGCCCCGATCCGATATCCCCCGCGTCTTTCAGATCGTTATTGAAATCTTCCTTGGCCATCACCCGGTTCTCATACCCGATCAGCCGGTAGCTCTTCACCAGCGCCGGGTTGAATTCCACCTGGATCTTTACATCCTTGGCAATGGTGAACAGCGTCCCGCCCATCTGCTCCACCAGCGCCTTCTGAGCCTCCTTCAAGCCGTCGATGTATCCGTAGTTCCCATTCCCCTTGCGCGAAAGCTCTTCCAGCGTGGAGTCTTTCAGGTTCCCCATGCCAAAGCCGAAGATCGACAGATACACGCCCGTCTTGGCGCTCTTCTCGATCAAATCATTCAAGTCGGATCGGCTTGTCACCCCCACATTGAAATCCCCATCCGTCATGAGGATCACTCGGTTGCTCCCCCCCTTGATGAAGTTCTCCGTCGCGGTCTTGTACGCAAGCTGAATGCCCTCCCCGCCATTGGTCGATCCGCCCGCCGACAGCTTATCCAGCGCCGCCATGATCGTCGCCTTATCCTTGCCCGATGTGCTCGGCAGCACCAGGCCGGAATTCCCGGCATACACCACCATGGCCACGCGGTCCTCATCCCGAAGCTGCGTGATCAGCAGTTTCAGCGAACTCACCGCCAGCGGCAGCTTCGTAAGCTCATTCATCGACCCCGAAACGTCGATGAGAAACACCAGGTTCGCCGGCGGCAGCTTCTCCGGCGCAATCTCCTTCCCCTTCAAACCCACCTTCACCAGCAGATGATCCGTCGCCCACGGCGCAGGATGCGTCTCCACATGCACCGCAAACGGCTTCTCATCCGCCGGCTGTGAATACTCATAAGGGAAGTAATTGATGAACTCTTCCACCCGCACCGCCCCCCCCGGGGGCCGCTGGCCACGCTCGATCATCCGCCGCACATTGGCATAAGACGCCGTGTCCACATCAATCGAAAATGTCGAAAGCGGATTCCCCTGCGCTTTCAGGAATGGATTCTCCGCAATGACGTCGTAAGCCTCCTGCGAAACCAATAACGCGTTTTCACGTGCGCTGGTTACAGTCGCTATCTGATCCGACTCATGCACCCGATTCATAGACTTAGAATCTCGAGTTAGTTTATCTGACCATCGATAAGCAGATTCATCATTACGTGTGGGCTCAGGCTGCTTCAACGCGACAGGCCCAGCCACCTCATTCTTCCCTCCCGATAGATCCCTCGCCGCCTTATCCAGGTTTTCACCGTGCGCCTCCGCCCCGATGCGACCGCTTCTCGACGCGCCGCTAACCTTCGCTGCCATTTTTTGATTGCCCGTCGCCACGGCCAATTTATCTTGCTCCCTCTCCCCGGCTCCAACCACGCTCCCACTCCCCCCAACTGGTGCCCCAGGCTTCTTGGGAACCTCCGAACGACGCTGCGCTGGCCCATAATCAGGCAATATCCCATCCGCCTCTGACTTCGACGTCATCCCCGTTTGCTCCTTCATCTTCACCGCACCGGGGCGCGGCAAAGCCGCCGGAGGAGGCTGATTCCCCGCCGCGGCAGTCGACGAAGTCGAGCTCAAATCCCCGCTATCCTTTGACACATGTCCCAGTTCAGATTTCGGGCTCGGTGTTCCAGGCAGGCTCAGTGAATCTGCATCCGCTGTCGCACCTGCCGCAGTACGCTGCGCTTTCGTCATGCTTTCCCTGTCCTCAACCATCCCATCCCTTAACTCCCCCAACCGAGACATCGCCTCCGGCGCCGACCGAATCGAACTCCACTCCTGTTCTTGCCGGTAGCCCCAGTCCACAAGCACAAATGTTGCAATCGCGCACGCAGCCACCGCGCTCAAGGGAAGCAGGTACCGCGACAGCTTGAACCGATTCCCCTTCTGCGCCGCCCGGTCAATCGTCTTCTTCTGCTCCCCCGTCAGCCCCGGACTCACTTCATGCGCAAACTCGGCGGTCAATCCCTCCGCCGTCTCCTTCATCTCCTGCACGTACGCCCGTGCTTCGCTGTCCACCATGAGGAGCGTCTTGATCTCCTCCAGTTCCTCAGGCGTTAAAAAGTCGGTCTCGCCCAGGGCGAAGGCCGTCAGCTTGATTTGGATTTCTTGAGTGAGCATGTTCGGCTCCTGAATTCTTTCTTCTTAAATCTTTCCCCGGCGCTTTGGCGCTCTGGGGCATGTTGTTCGGGTCAGGTCTAAAACAAATGGGGGTGATGCACTTTCAGGTTCGGCTTCCGGCTACGCCAGCTGCTTCCTCAGCGAAGCCAGCCCGGTGTGAATCAGGTATCCCACATTGGAGACGCTCATCTGCGTCACCTGGGCAATCTCCCGGTAGCTCATGTTGTGCTGGAACTTGAGCCGGATCACTTCCTGCTGGTGGTCCGGCAGTGCGCTCAGAAATTTAAGCATCAGCGATTGTGATTCAGACGCTTCTGCTTTGTCCGCCGGGTCCGCCTGCTGGCCGGGCCGGTCGTCGATCATTTCGGGTGAACTGGGCTTCATGCGCTTATCCTTTCGCAGTTGGTCCAGCGCGAGGTTTCGGCAAACGGTGTAGAGCCATGCCGACTCGGATG
>CAZGOM010000050.1:0-32292 GCA_964527265.1 uncultured Phycisphaeraceae bacterium
TCAAGGTTGGTTTTTTTTCTCTATAAGTCTGACCTACCCCCATAAAAGTATACCCCAAAAATAGGATAAGGGGTGTGAAAACCCGCATGACGTCATATCAAAGGTCTGCACTGAAAACCCGCAAAAGTCTGCAGGATGGCTGGGGTAGTCACGCCACCGAGTGCCAAAAAATGAGGTGACCATCACCACCAAACCTTACCTACGTCTAATATAGGTGATAATTGGTGTGGAACGGATGCCCCTTTGGAATTTTTTTTAAAAAAATGCAAAGTCAGGTTTTCACCGCATGACATCATCATAATTTCAAGTAGACAGTCCCACGAGACGTAACCTTTGCAAAAAATTGGTTGGCGCGTGGCTCATCCATTCATTTGCTCGCTAGGCTCAATGCATTGACCATGCCCCTTCCCCGTCTCCCTTCCGGTGTGTATGTGTGTGTGTGTCCTCCATTGCCCCATACACCGCTGACTTGCATTTGCCCCGTTGTCGTGCGCAATCTCGTTCACTTGTCCTCTTCCTTCCGTCCCTCTCTCTCTCTCTCTGTGTGTGTGTGTGTGTGTGCTCGCCCGTGCCGCCAGGCCAATGGCCCACGCGGAGGAGAAGATCGCCCGCTTTGAGGAAGTGGCAGCGGCGATGATGCCGGACGGCGAAGAGCCGCGCGGTCTGGGCAGACTCCGACGCCCTCGACCGCAGAGCGCGGCGCCCATTGTCCTATACCGTTGGCGTCCGAGCTTCGACGGTCAGTATCAAACCTGCGGCATCGATGCGGCGGCGTCGATCTTCGAGCAACTGTTCCGCCGCAAAAGACCCCTTCTGGCCGTCTCTGCATCAGCTGTGTCGCCCGTCTGCGCGTGCCACTCCGGGGCGAGTGCAAGTGCGATCGCAGATGTCGGGCCGCATTGTCTGCCTTCGCAGCTACGCCATGGCCATACCCTTCATGCCTGGTTTGATGCCCTTTCCCGCTTACGCGCCATGCCCGAGACCTTTGAACGAGACGACGCGGCGAAGCTCCTTGATGACTGCCGGTTGCCCTTGACGCGGCTTTACCGCGAGCTCGACAAGCGCGAGAGCGCCGCATCCCCGGCTGAGGCCAAAGCAGGGCCCCTCCTTCGCGTCGACCTCACCACCCCACCTTCCACAGAGGCCATCTGCAGTCAGGTATGTCTCCTTGCGACGGTTGCCATCCGTCACACATGCCCGCATACCTCCGCTGCGTCGATTGACCGTTCCGCCCGCTCTCTGTCTCCCCCTTCCTCTCCTCGTGTTCATTCCCTTTTCGTCCAGCCGATGGACCTTCTCAAGATCGCGAGCTGCTTCAGCACCGCGGTGGATGTGCGACTCCTCGCGGAGTGTGGATGCGGGGCTCACAACCCAGAATCTCCGCAGGCGATCGACGTGACCGTGCGCGGTGTCGACACGCTCTTCTCCATCCCGAATGGCACCGTCCAAATGCTACGCCGCACGCATTACGCGCCGGCCTCGCTGCGCATGCCGACCGGCCCCCTCCGCCGTGTGCCGCACGCAGACGGCGTTGGCCCGCATTCATACCCAGCGCCGCCCATGGCCCACAGACCTATGAGGATGGACGAGGCGTTGCAGTACACGGGCGAGCATAAGACTTTCGCGCCGCCTTCCGCCTCCGCCTCCGCCTCCGCCTCCGCCGCGTCCAGCGCGGCGGCGGTCGAACCCGCAACCACCGATGTGTACCTCGCCACAATGCTCGATTCAGATATCGATCCGTTTGACTCGGCGGATTCTGATGCGGCCGACCCCGACTCGGCCATTTCGCCGCCTGACGTACTCTCCACGCCCTCCACCATGGGTGGTCACGCCGTCGACAATGCCGCTGCCGCCGCCGACGACGACGACGTGCATATGCTGGACACTCCATCCGCATCCCTCTCCACCGACGCCGACGCCGCCGCCAACGACGTGCAGATGGCCGACGGCCCTCCGCTCGCCTCCGATGGCCAACTGCCGCTTTTGGAGGTCTCCCTCCTGGCGGCGTTTGCCTGGACACGAAAGAGCGGCTCTCTGGCCAGCGCCATTCGCGGAGGCCTCGCTGCCACTTGCAGCCGCTCCACCACCCTGGCCTCACATAAGCTGATCGACGTGTACGAACCGCGTGAGGGCGGGCGAGGGCGCCGCCCCATTGGCTGGTTCATTCTGCACGACATGGCCCATCAGTTTCGGTATCTGAACAGCACCACTATGACGCAGCCGTTCCGCCTGGGCGCGGGCGGCTGGCCCTATCGTCTGACGGGCGTCATCATGCACGAGACGAACCACTTCACGTCGCTCTTTCTGCATGAGCGCGACAATCGCTGGTACGTCTATGATTCGATGCAGACCGTAGTGCGACGCGTCCCTGCGCGTTCCTCCTCCAACGAGAACTCCTTCGCCAACTACCTCAAAACAGCGGTTGCGTTGGTCTTTGAGACTGACCTCGACGCTGATTCGTACGCACTCGCCGAATGGGACGCCACCGGTCTGAACGGCAGCCTGTACGATCTGCAAATGCGCGCCCCGCCCAGGCCCTCCATTCAGGAGGTGTTCGATGCCATCTGGCGCGCCTCGCACCAAAGCATTCAGCTGCTCCTTGAGGTGCCAATGGATTTTGGTCTCGCCGCCTACTGCAAGTCCCTGACCCACTGGAACGCCAACCAGCCGGCTGAGAGGCAGCTCCCACGGCCCGTCTCGTTCCTCGACGCCGCCAATTGGCACATGCTCCAAAGCACGCACCGCTTCCGCTGGCTGACGCGCCACCTCGTTCAGGGTGGCGATGACGGTCGCTCTGCTCGTGGCAACCTGCAATTGCTCGTGGAGGACTTCAAATTTCGCTATGACGTCGGTCTATTCGCCTTCTCGCTGTTCAGGTGCATCAAACAGTTGGCATTCACGCGAGCCACTGCCGACGCGCCATCGGCAATGGACATCGACATGTCAGCTCAGGTCGAGAAGCCCGAACCATGCGGGCTCGACATTCAACGGGTGGAGGAGCTGATGGGCAAAGTTCGTGCTTCCATGCCCATGCTCAACCTGGACCTGCGCAACTCGCCTACCGGTGCGGCACGCGGCATCCCATCGGTGTGGGAGCTGCTCCCCGTTCTGTACGCCACGCCGCATCTTGTGCGTACGATGATCGAAGCCATGCGGACGCTCATCGGGTACATCCGCACCACACCGGCCGGCCGCTCCGTTCTGGTCGACCTGCGCGTGCCCTGCAAGCGCGACTGCACGGTTCGGTCCGCCAGCAAGCGCGAGGAGCCCATCGATCGTCGACCTCTTTTGGAGCGTATGCGAAGCGTGCAACTCCTGGCCGAGCACGCCATCCGCGACGAGGCCACCCAGTGCACATTCGCTGTGCAGCGCGGGAGGCTTGCGACTCAGATCAAAGAAGTGAAGAAGACGATGGAACTGCTGTATGAGGCGAAGTCTCGGGCTGCGCGCATTACACTGGAGTTGCTGAAGGAGCGCGAGTCGCAACTCATTGTCGCACTCCGTCGGTTGCGTGGCAATCACGCCGCGCACATGGCCAAAGTCGATCGCCTGCGCGCCGCCTACCTCCGGCCTGATATCGACCTCGTGTCGATGCACATGCGGCCGTTCTGCTCACAGGTCATTTGTCTGGCCTGCGGCGGCATTCCGGTCGGACGTTTGGTGGACCTGAGCCCACCGCCGCCGCCGCTGGTCATTCGCCTCCCCGCACCACCTGAATCGTCTATTCCCGTACCGTCGCCATGCCTCTTGGCCCCATCCCCGGCTACCGTCTCGGCATCTGCCGCACCTGCCGCCACCTCCCGCCATGCAAATGG
This sequence comes from uncultured Phycisphaeraceae bacterium, assembly GCA_964527265.1. Classification (GTDB taxonomy): domain Bacteria; phylum Planctomycetota; class Phycisphaerae; order Phycisphaerales; family Phycisphaeraceae; genus CAZGOM01. Next base: position 3,816 of record CAZGOM010000050.1, read on the forward strand.
AAGTGCGTCTGGCAAACGGCCTCGCGCATTGAGTGAAGCCGAACGGGAGGCGGAAGAACTTTCCCGCTTCGAGTCCATGTTTGGTAATGGCGGCAGCGATCCTCGCGCTCCCCGGGATGGGCTTCTCGCGTCCCTGATGGAGTTGGACGACCTTCAGGAAGCCGACTCTGAAGACGACGACCTCGACGATCTCGACGACGAGGATGGCGCGGACGCGCTTGATGACAGGCGCCGTCTGCAATTCTTCAATAGCACAAGACTCGCATCGAGCGAGATGGCACCGCCTCCGAACCATGGCCCTGGGGTCCGTCTTTTCGCGCTCGGGTCTGCCAGTATGCGAACGGAAGAGCGACAGTCATACGTGCCGTCCGCCGAAGGCCACGACGAGCAGGAGGAGGATACTGAGGATACTGTCGTCACTCTCGACAAGATGGGCATGTCGGACGACGACGAGGCCGATGTGGACCCTGACCAGGCCGAGTCACGCCGCAAGCGGCGCAAGCGCGAGGCTCTCGCGGCCGTTGATTGTCGCAAAATGACGACCGGCGACGCGGACGAACGACCCGTCTATGATGCCAAATTCAGCGACGACGACATCAAGGCCTTTGTCGCCCGAAACCTCGCTCGACCGGGTCTGCGGCCCATGCAGAGTGCCCTCGATGCGGGCACCCTCAAAGTCCCGTCCGACGTCGCTGCCCGTCGGCAAACCGCCGTTTACGATTCGATACGGACTCGTATGTTCCACGCCGCGCTGATGATGCCCGACGTTGACCAAGGCGTGAAGCTCATCACGGCGTTCCATGAGCAGCTCGACCAGATCAAAGCCTCCCCTCAATTGGACGCGCAAATCCCCGACGAGCAGCTTCGACGATTGCCGATCACGGCGGCCGAAGTCATGACGACCGGAGAAGCTCGTGATTGGACGGAGCTGCCTGAGTTCAAGGCGCGCGTAACGAACCCCTTGGAGGCGGCGTTCGCCGAAGCCCGCCAACCGGGCAGCGAGGTCGAATTGACCTTCGCATGGCGCTCGAACGAATCCCCGCAAACCATCAGCACCGCCGTGCCAGCGGCGCTGGATGTGCTGGTCAACGACATTCTGCCCGCCGCGCTCGCGCTCCACGTCAATTGGATGAAGAGCGCACTCCACCCGACGGACAAGGTTCGGACAATGCCGTCGACCTCGCACGCGCGGAGGGCGGCGAGGGCCCTGACACGGGTTCCGTCCGCGCGCGTGCAGAGAATGGAGAAGGCTGGGAAAGGGCTTCCGTCCTCGCACGTGCGTAAGATTGAGAAGGTCGGGAAAGTGCTTCTGCCCTCGCACTTGAGGACGACGGAGACGACTGGCAAAAAGCTTCCGTTCTCGCACGGGCGGAGGCTGACCAATACCCATCTCCCTCACTTCTTCGATCTTCATGCGCCGTTCGATATGCTGGGCATTGACGCCGCCTTCAAGAAATTGACCGGCCGCCTCCGCAACAAACCGATGGCCTCCGCCGCATCCGCCGCCTCCGCCGCCTCCGTCGCCTCCGATACCCTCGACGACCCCGACGACTCGGCCGCATCCGCCGCCTCAGTGTCTCGCCTTGACGGCACCGAGGAGTTGGTTGGCCTCTTGAAGCGCATGACCACCGTTCTTGCGATCACGAACGAGTCCCTGGTCGGACGCATAAACGGGCTCAACGCCGCACCTCGGGCGTGTTCGCCGGTGGTGGTGGACACCAGTGAACCGCCTTGGCTCGCGGCGCGCCATACGGGCGACACCAAGTCAAACGACGGATGGCTGCCGTCACGGCCATCCGCCGCTGCCGCTGCCGCTGGCATATCTTCCACTTCGGCCTCCGCCTCGGCCTCTTCCAATGAAGCCCCGGAGAAGCCCGACCTCGATCTGTTGGAAATCTCAAATCTTGACAGGGAGGTTTACGGCTTGCTCCTCCAGGCCATGTTCCATCTCGCCCGACGAGCCGCGCTTAGAGTCTTCGTGCAGTACGCCCGTCACCCAATGAGCGGCATCGATGAGGCATGCCGTTTCGTGCCGTACCTCGAGGTGCTCATCGAGGGCGAGACCGAGCGCACCTATACCCTTATCATGCAGGCACTGGCGCGAACCCATCCGCTGCAGCACCGGCTCGAGCCCGCGCCCGGCGACGACCACGGCCCTGCGCTGCTCCAGGGTCAAAACCTTATCACGCGCGGGGCGCTTGAATGTTTTCTCAAAATGCGGCCCTTCGATTCGATCGCCGCGACGGCAGCGCGCGCAGCAGCGCGCATTCAGGCCATTGACGACGTGGAGGCTGACTCACAGACGCACAACCACTCCCTTCGATTCCTCCTGAGTGTACACGTGCCCGGGAGCGACACCAACGAATCCGTTTGGCGACTGATGGGACGTCTGGCTCGGAACCGCCCCACCTCAATCGAGGCGCCCAAGATCGCTGCCCTTCAAATCGCCAATCAACTCACTCGGATTCAGTCGAGAATGTGGATGGACTGGTTCGACATGAAGATCGTCCCGATCAAAGAGGCGTTCGCGCTGACCGCCGCAGAGCAACAATCAGTGCGCGGCAAATTCTATGAGATCGGCCGCCTTGTGATGATCGAAGGCGTCGGCAAGTTGCTCTCGGAGCTCAGGGCTTTCCCGAAAGTCTTTCAGTCGGGGCGATTCCGGCCCTCGCTGGCACCAAACCTGCATCTGTCGTCAGTCGACATGTGGTCATCACCGACGAGCTTCAATGCCGGGCATCACGGCCATGTTTCCAGTCGCACCGCGGCTCTCATGCTGGCCTTCACTTCGACCTTGCGCCTTTTCTTTCCCTCGCGCCTTCATGAGAAAGGTTCGTCCAAACCGGCGGAATGGGAGCTTATGCGGGAGCGAGACCTGGGCATCTGCACGGACCTCCTTCGGTCCAAGGCCATGCAGACTCTCTGTCCAGCAGACACCCTCCGTTCGATGAGTAAGAATCCGGACATGTGCCACGCCCTTGCGCGTTCCATTGGCCGTTTTATTGGCGCCACACATTCGACGCAACCCGTTCTCGAGATGTTCATGACGCGCCTCTGGCCCCGCGTCGTGCAGTCGGCCAATCGCGTGCTCCACGAAATCCTCCTCACGGGCGAGCATGCGAAATGGTTGCATTCTCCCAAGGAGATCGTCAAGAACTATTTGCTGCACGTCGAGGACCTGTTGGGTATCGCGGCCGAAGCACTGCGCCACGGATGCCGGACGACGAAATCCTCGGCCAGTGCATCGCTTCCGGCACTCGCCCACTTCATCATGCCGCATGGCCACGAATCAAAAGAACGGTTTGTCGATCGCCTGCAACAGTCGTTGCGTGATGGCCATGCACTTCTCGGAGCCGGCCGCCGACTGTTGGGCCTCGATACCGCCGAAGTCTCGTTCAACCTAACAAGCAATCCCAAAAGAACAGTTCCCGTGCATAACAGGGACCAAGCCGACCTGCGAGCACCGTCGACCAAAGACTCGTTTCATCGCGCCACGCCTCTGACGTACGCCATTGCCTATGACTTTGCGATCGAGGTCATTGGTGAATTCTTCGGCGCGGCCAAAGTCTATGAATTGTTCGCGACCGTGCCCGCGAAAACGGCAACGGTCTCCGGCACGACCACGCCTGGTGTCAGGAGTCGTCTGACGGAGGTCGAATGCACCGTCGGATGGATGGAGCGTTTGGTCTCGTTCTATCCCGACGGACCGCTTCTCTGGGAAGATCAGGTCGTCACCCACAAGGGCGCTTCGGTGCCGAGCTTCCGTCCGACGTTCGGCCGATGTCTGATGCTGGCCGTGCTTCTCCATCGAGCGGACAGCGCGCCCTGCAAATTCCACATACGCAAAGTGAAGCGCCATCCTGCCCATTCCTCTGCACTCGATGCCGATGGGGATGTCTGTATGACCCCACGCGGCAGTCTATAATCTTCCTCCTTCTGTCTCTCTTCCTCTCTCTCTTCCTCTCTCTCTCTCCCCTTCTCCATCTCGCGCTCGCGGGCGCGCTGTGCATTCCGCGTTTGTCATCTCTCTCGTCCGGTTCGTTTCATTTCCACTTGTTTGCAATCTTTCACACCTCTTTGTCGCTCGCGGGCGCGCTGTGCATTCCGCGTTTGTCACCTCTCTCGTCCGGTTCGTTTCATTTCCACCTGTTTGCAATCTTTCACGCCTCTTTGTCGTATTCACCCCAACGGTCTAAACGATCTCCATCGCTGAATGTCACGTTCGATTGCCCATTGCTCATTAATCGTTCCCTACTGCATCTTGGCGTTCCGCGGCGTACGCTTCCGCCCGTCCGATCAGGTGTGCCTCTAAAGAAAAAACAAAAAACGGCTCACACTCGTGACCGATTGTAATGCATCAAACGCGCATTCCTATCGTCTCCTTACTTACCTCATCCGCGTGCTCACTCCCTCGGTGTCCATCTGCGCAGTTGTGCGGTGGCAAACGAACAAACATGTCCGTTCTCGCCTCCGAACGTAAAGGAACAAAGGGGTTCGCCACGCCGGTGCGACCTCCTGCGACTCGATCGCCACTCTGGGCGGATCTGTATTCACCCGTGGCACATCAGTCCGGTCCGGGGAATTGTTTTCACGTGCGCCAAAAACGCGCCCGCGCACACGAGCGTGTGTTGCGACAGTATAAGAAGATTCATTACATGCTGTCGCTGGTCATCGAGGAGCAGCAGAATAAACTGGAGCGTTCCATGCAGTCGCTCTTGGAGTTGAGCTATCCCGCACATGGCGACTTGCTGTGGGATTGCAAACTGTCGGATACTGGCGAGTGGCAACGCGCGCGCACGTCAGCCAACGTCGAAGGAGGGGCACTTGGGGAAGTCATTACACACGATCGAGAAGAAGGGACCGTGACCTTCCGACTCTTCCCACGGCGGAGTAATGCGGTCATCGACGCCGTGCGACGCGCCACCGGAGAGTTGGTCCTGCCATTGCACTATTGCATCACACGCGTCGGAAGCCTGTAGAAGCAACCAGTCGTTCCAAGTTAGGATGGAACGTAGAGGAAAGGGAGACTCGATTCCCCTACTCTCTCTCTCTCCCCCCCTCTCTCTCTCTCTCTTGTTCACCCGGGGTCACGTTCATTCGCGATCCTTCTCTCATGCTTTTCGAACGAGTTGGCCATTTGCCGATCCTTCCTCTCTTTGTTCCCCTTCTACCGTTCAACCCGATTTGGATCATTCGCAAATAAAAGGCACATCATCGACCTGCCCCATGCACATCGGGCGTTTGAGCTACGAATCATCATTTGTCGCAGTGGCGTCGCTTAACGCGCCTGCACCTCCCTTGTGTGGCCTCTCGTTGCCGTTAAGGGGGCTATGGGGACGGCCCTCAAGGCGGAGTTGACAAGTATCTCGTTAGTGATCGAAATGGAGGAGGCTGACAATGAGATGCAGAAGAAGCGGAAGTGGATGGCCTCACTCATGGAGGGACAGTCTATTTCCGAACCCGCCGCCAAAAAGACCGCGAACGTGTATGGAGCCGACTGGTACGCAACGAACAACGCAATGTTCCCGGCGCTGGTTGTTCATCGTGATGCCATCAGCCGTGCGTTGCAGCACCACATGGGCGGGCCCACCTCTAAACACGAGATGTCGTCCATTATCTGTGAATACGCGCTCTTGCCACCTTCCAGTCGATTCTATTGCCCGGAAGAACAAAAAGCAGTTGCGAGCGCACGGCATGGAATGGAAAGTAAGACGATACCGGCATCTCCCGCATTCCAACGCGACTCGGAGTGGTGGCATCGAGGTGGTGTCGACGTCCACGCGATCGAGACATGCCGATTTCGTTGGGACGCCCAGCCGAGCGCGGCGGTGGAAGAATGCCGTCTCGTGGTGTCGAGTACGGTCACGTACCCATTGCGCCGTCGATACCCTCTCTTCTTGCATTACGGCGATTGTAATGTGAGCAACCACACGATCAACCACACGATCAACGAAGACGACGACGACGATCCGGCCGATTGCACGTGTCGCATCCAAACGGAGATCGCGACCTGTTTGGAGCCCGAGAAAGTGAAGGAATACGATGTCTTCGAAGAGGAGGCAGACCTCACGGGAGTGACAGGATTGATTGTGGCGTCGCTTTCCTTTTATTATCGTGAATTTCTGAACAAACGTTGTCAATGTGGGGGTCAGCAATGTAAAGCTCGCGGTTAACGTAATTCCTCGCTGATGGCGCATGCACGCATCTACGACATGTCACTAATAGCCCCGCCTTCCCGCCACCCCTTTCCGTTCGGTGCAACCCCTATGCCCGCAGCTCTCTTTCGACCCCCATGTTCACCGGCTTCGACCTGTTGAACGATCGATACCAGCGGCTGTTCATGGCGAGCCTCGCGGCCAGTGAAGGCCTGAGTTATTCGGATGATGGCGGGCAGCACGATTGCACCGAATCGCATTGTGAAATGTTCGAAACGCCCAATACGGATGTTTATTTCTGCCGGACCACCGGCCGACTGCACGAGTGTGGCAAACGCTGTGCATTCCCGGCGGTCATGATATCGGATTCGAATGCGTTGGTTTGCCCGCTAACAGGACTGGTGCGGGCCACTCAGGCCAAAATGATCGCAACTGGGGCATACACGACTGAACATGATTCGTCCGCGGAGGCGCAGGCGGGTTCTGGATACCGCAAACGGAAAACCGTCGACGCAGGCTGGGCGGAGCGTGACGCGGCGACCGGCAAGCGTACCGGACAACGCATCTATTGGATTGGGCGGAACCCCGTTGTCGGGCATCGAGCGCCGGATATGATTTCGATGAACGCTGAAAACGATATTCGCAGCGCATGTGATGCCATACTGCACGCGCTTTATTGCAGTGAGGTCAGCAACCGCTTGATGGGGAGGAAGGAGACCCTGCAGATCGATCACAAGTCCCAAACGAACTTCCACACTGTCGCACAATACGTCCGGCTACTCTGCATCTATTCCGAACCGTTCACCTCCTTTGGCGCACGGTTGAAGGCGCATGCCTTGTGTCTGGTCGTACTCTACACGTGGATGACCGGAGCCGGGGCGAACCGGCCGCCGGCCGCCGTCTATTGTCCATCGGATACGCCGTGGCTTTCGGAACACATCCCGCCTCGCCCCATGTTAACATCCTTTAGCTTCGGCAACGGCTGCTTCGTGGGCCACGAGCTGTTCACACGCACGGATAAATTCTTGCAAGAGGTCGTAAGTTATTGGAATGAGTTTGCCGGGAAGGCGACACGGGAGCAGACACAGGGGTCATGGGTTCCCGTCCCAATCAAGTTGGCAATTGCGCAACGTCTCGCACGTGGCAAGTAATTCTTTTTTTGTTGTCCCTCATTTCCCGTCTACAGGGTGGGAAGAAAAAATCATGACGCTATTGCGCGTCTTGTCTTGTGGTATATCACGACAGCACACGCAACAACTCAAACTCCCCTCTCAACACTCTTCAAAATCGGAAAGAGTCTACACATGAATAAGGGCCCATCCTCGGAAGAAATGCCCAAAAAATCGTCGTCGAATCTGACGCTCACGGCGCCTGAGTCGCCGCCTCCGTTGCCGTCGGGGTCGCCTCCGGGGTATCCGCCTTTGCCGGCGGCACCGCCCCAAGCGAACGCCCCGTTGCCGACGGGTCAGCCTGCGATGTGGGCTGCACCGCGGCCGCCCCCTTTGATGAGCCATTTCCCTCTCATGCCGCAACCGCCGGACTTCGTTGCCGAAGGAGATACCTACAACGACAACGAACAAGAAGACCTCGCGCCCAAGAATCGCGAGCAGCGGCGGTTGCACGCGGGAGCGGAAGCGCTCATGCGTAAATTCCCGCAGCCCAGCGGCGCAACTGCCAATGGCCGCCAAATTGTGCACGCGCTGAAGGAATTCAAAACGCGCTTCTTGCTCACCGTGCCCATGCCTGACGCAAAGGACGAACTCCGTCAGGCCATGGAAAAAACTGTCATGGAGCACATGCGCGAAGCGCTGACTGCGATGTCGGTCATGAGCGATGCTTCGGACCTGGAGCGATCCTTCGGCGTTCAGTTGCACAAGCGGATTAAGTTCGAAATGGACGGCGCAAAACGATCGTGGGTTGTTCTGGGTTTGATCCTCCTGCAGGCCTACTTCTGGCGCCACTGCCGCACAGCAGCTGTGGACCACACGAAGCTGACGCGGGAGGACATCATCAAACTGTTCACGACCACACTCAAACTGACTCACGACGTCAACGATTTGGCATTGTCGCAATCGCAGTATGTGCAGTATCAAGGGGACCGCGAAGTGGAAGAGTGGAAGAAGAAACAAGCCGAGGAGAAAAACGCCGCGGACGCCCACTCGGAACCCGCGGCGGGCCCCACGGAGGAAGACGCTCCGAAAACTCCTTCCGCGGAGGCGAAAGCCGCCGCGGACACCCACTCGGAACCCGCGGCGGACCCCACGGCGGAAGCCGCACCGAAAACTCCGTCCAAAGCCACAACGAAACCCACGGCGAAAGCCATCGCGAAAGCTGAGGCGAACGCCAAGGCGAAGGCCGAAAAGAAGGCCATCGACGACGCCGCCAAAGAGAAAAAGAAAAGCATCGCCGAAAAGTTCAAAGCGCAAATGAAACGCATTGACGAAGAGGCGAAGGCGGAAAAGAAACTCGTCGATGACAGACGGAAAGCGGAAGCCGCACGCATCTCCGCCGCTGCGAAAGCCACGAAGAAGGCGCAAAAGAAACCTCCTGTGAATGCGTCCAAACCGGGCGCCACCCGGCGCATCGAACCATCTGCCGCCGCTGCCCACATGCCGGCTACGGCCCCCGTGGGTGATGACGACGACGAAGACGATGAGGAGGTGCAGGACCTGACGGATGTCAAGGAATATACCGCCTCGGCAACCCCCGCGGCGGCTGCGGCTGCCGCTGCGCCCGCTGCGGGGGACCCACCTGCGGTTCCGGATGACGACGACGAGGTTATGTTCGTGAAGCAGGTAAGGGCCGCGGTGGACGACGATGCTGAAACCCAAACCGAAAGCGACAACGAGAATGAACACGCACCGTCCGCGAAGGCGACGGCTGCCTCGGACGCGGACGGGGATGAAGATGAGGACAAAGACAACGTTGAGGGCGAAGGCGAGGGCGAGGATGAAGGTAAGGAGGCGGAGAAGGAAGAAGCCAAATCTGCCCAGCCCGAATCCGCTGCTCCCTCCGCCGCGGCGGCAGCTGCCGCCGAGGTCGTTGGTGATGCACGCCCGCATGCGCCCTCAGGGTCCGATGTGGAGATGAAGCAGGCCCTTCAGGAGTTCCTGGACAGTGATGGTGGCCTCGATGACGCCCCTGCGAAGAAGAAGCGCAAAGTGACGCGCATCTTCGAGGAGGAAACGGACGAGTCTGCGGAGCCACATGACGGTTCCGACGACATGGAACAGGGCCCACCGGCCAAGAAAGCCAAAAAGAAATCGGGTCTGTAAACCAAAAGTCGAATTGCACATCATTTCGTCGACATTTCGACGGGTGAGGCGATCGACACCTCCTGTCTGCGACGCTCGATTACTTTCCTCCTTCCATCTCCTTTTGCATCACAATAAACTTCCGACGACGACGATGATGAGATAGAGTTGATTACTCTCTCGCTCGTTTGCCCTTTTTTTGCATTCTGACTGCCTTCCTTGCGAGCAACCGCATAGAAACGAAACGAATCGATCAAAACGCACTCGTATATTGGGGTTTGGTGCATGCATATCGTTTGGCCCGGCCGAGGGTTTGGCCAAACCTTCGGCTGGGTCCTAGATGCGCATTAGATTGAGACAATAGATGCGAGCGAATTGCATTCGCGTTGGATGAGAGATGCATGGCTGCGAAACCTGTTCGCGAAAATGCCCTGGAGGGTGAATCGCTCACGCCCCTTCACCCCCTGCGCCCTCGCCCTGCACACCGCCCCACCCACACAGTCTGCCCTCTCTCCCTCTCTCTCTCTCTCTCTCCTGCCCGCACCCGTGCCGTCTTATGCTTCTCACGTTCGCTGACGCAACCATTTCCCAAACCTGGTCCTGGCGGGCGTGGCCTTCTCTCTCGCTCGCACCCTCTCTCTCCCACTCGATGTGTGTGTGTATGTGTCGCATTGCATTGTCGGCTGCAGGTACGCGCGGCACAACCGCCAATATCGTCGTTATGGAGGAAGCGGGGTTCGTCAAAGCGGAAGTTGTGCAGTATTCAATGGTGCCGTTGATGGGCGTGAAACACACGGTGATGTTGGCTATCTCAACGCCCAGCGATAAGGACAATTATTTCGCAACACTCTTCAATATGACGTTCCCCGACACCGGTGAACGAGTTTTCAAGTGCATTCCGATTGGATTGGCCTGCGAGAGTTGCCGTAAGCGCAATATCACGGTGAAATGTATGCACATGATCTATAACTTACCCTCGTGGAAAGATCTCAGCGGTCATGAGCTCCAAGTTCGAATGCTATCAGAGGATGCTGCGCGACAAGAAACCTTTGCGGAACAAATGAACGCGCGCATTCCCTGTTTCCCGCATTATCTACTTGACGCGCTATGGAGTCGTGGAATGAAGCACGTGACGGGACGAGACGGTGTTATTTTTATTGGTGTGGACCCATCCCGTGGAGGCACGGGCACGTCAAGCACAGCCATGATCGCCATTCTCTATGACCGTCAAGACCATGCTGTGGTACGCTCTTTCCCATCACGCCACGCGCATAATGAGAAACAGACACGCACACACACACACACGCACACGGATGGCGCTTAATCATAGAGATGGCACATATCGAGAACGGCATGAGCGAATCCGCAGTAGGCCGGGACATGTGGGCGGAACGGCGTCGGATTCACCGCAGCAGGGATGGCGGAGGCAGAAGCGGATGCAGAAGCGGATGCAGAGGCGGATGCAGTTTTACGACGTTTTGCACCCCGTCCATCGGAGAGCATCTGACGCCCTCGGGCTCCAAGCGCGCGTCCGGCTTTGTATGCATCCAGCTTCAGGTAGAGGAGCATGAAGAGGCGGTCCCACGAACCGCTGAAGGTGCGCTCTTTGATCCGAGCTGTGAAGGAGGGCACGCCGGAGGTGGCCAGGAAAATCACGAACAGCTTGGCCAAGCGGATGGGCGCGTCCGGGAAATACACCTCGAACATGCGCGCATGTTCCTTGGCCTCCTGTTCATGGTTCGTGACGCCGGTGGCCAAACGAGCCAATCGGGTAATCATCCGAAGGATGTGCGCATTGTCGTGACGCAACAAAAGATCCTCGAAACACGGTGCCGGCAAATGCTTGCAGAAGCGGAGAATGTGGAGGGAGGCCAACCCCGACACCACGTCGAGCGCTTGTTCGGCATAGTCCGTCTCCGGTCGATAGACCAGCTGATAGAGGAGACCGCTGCGCTCATCTGGGCACGCATGCATTGGGCCCAAAGCGAACCACATTGGCATTTCATCTGATCCGTTCACCGCTGCGCTCATGGCCGTCGTCATCTTGTGCATCAACTGCACAACACGCTCCTCATCCCCTTTGCCGTCTTTGCCCGCCTTCGCCGCCCCGCTGACCACGACCGCCGTTTGCATCGTGCCTTCCGTTTCTGATACCTGTGCGCACGCGTTTACAGATCATCGGGGGAGACGTGGTGGAGGTTAACGGACCCAAAGATGCCGAGTTCGGAGCGCGGCGGTTTATTGAAGCGATTCGTAAATATGAGAACTATCGGCATGCCTACATCGTGGGAATGGTCGAAAACCAGGGCGATCACAATTACCCGCAGTTCTGGCACGACTGGTGGAAAGAATATCCTCCGTACATTTCGGCCATGAACATGACGCACCCGCTGCATCTACCGGGCGTCCCCACCGGCGAAAAGGAGAAAGATCGATACGACGATTGTCTGAATCGCTTGTTGGCCGTCGGAGCGATTGCGTTCGAACGACGCTTCATCACGGGCTTCAGCCACACAGCACGCGAACACGAACACACTTCACACGTCAAAGGAGTCTTGCGTTCCCAGTTGCGCGACTACTGCATCATCAGTAAGAAAAGCGAACAAAAGGGCATAACGGTTGTGACCAAGACTCGGACGGGTAAACATTCGGGCGGGAAAGACGATCTCGCCATGGCGTTGCAGATCGCCCTGTATCATTCGAAGCGGGCCATGTCGGAGGACCAGCCGGTGCGGAATTTGGGTTCAAATGGTTACCCTTTCCATTGGAGCATCGACGAGTCACTTGACGCGCGCAATCATCATCGCGAAATAGAGTCACGCATTCCGGTGTCTGTACGCCTCGCGATGCCTGCGCCGGAGCAAGCTTCGCAGGCCGAGAAACGACGAGATACCAAACGTCAACGCGTGGCCGCGTTGACACGGGCGGCGGATGCGGCGGTGGCCGGCGAAGCAGACGGTCGCCATGACGGAGTAGGCAACAATGCAGGTCGGGAACAACAAATGATGGAAGGTGCGACAGACCGACTTAACCAATCGGCAACGAACTCCTCAATGCCATCAGCCGCCGCTGCTGCTGCTGCTGCCGCTGCACCAACCGGAACCAAAACCTCGACGAAACCAGGCGGTCAGTCGTCATGGTGCCGCCTGCCGGACTTGGAAGGGGATTTTTAATTAGAACAGAATAGTATTAATAAAGCGATGTGCTTTCCCTAACGATATGACAAGCATTCGACGAAGATGGGGGGTGAGTGGTTACGCATTCCGTAATCGTCCTGTCTGAACATCCACACTCGTATGCCTCTCTCATCGCCCTCCGTTGATTAATTGTAATGCAACACAGATGGCCGATCTCCCCCTCCCGTGGCCTGTGCAATGGACGCCTGCGACGACGGAAACGGCGCTGGCCGTCGCAGCGGCGCCGGCCGTCGCAGCGGCGGTCGATGTGCCGACGGTGAAGTCGAAGGAGGTGGAGGCCAAGGCACCCGCGTCGGTGAAATCTCAGGCCGAGCTGGCATTGAACGACGACCCGCAGGCATGGGCATTCAGTGAGAGTCTGATATTGGCCGGGTTGGACCGTGCAGAGGCGGTCTCCTTCGCAAAAAAATGCATTCCCCACGACGTTTTCACAGTTGAGGATGTCAAACTTCTTTCGCGGGAGGATTATGTGGCGATGGGTGTCTCCATTGGCGCGCGCAATCGGATCATGGAGAAGATGAAGAAACACCGCGCAATGGAGTTCATGGCAAGCGTCAGGCATGACTACGTCAATGTGTGCGGCCAGCAACATAACACAGGAAAAACCGTTCGTCCGACTCGTCCTCCGGATGGTTGGGATTGGGGTGCTGCGGCACCCGACAACGATGTCGACCACATGGGTCGACGGGTGGGATCTTGGTGATGCGTTTGAACCTCCCCTTAATAAAGCAAGAGGGTAGAAAATAAAAAAAAACGATCCGTGCGACCTACCTTTGTGAGGGTGACCATTATGTGCGTGCGCCTGTGTGTGTTTGTGTGTTTGGGTAGAAAGCGATGCATTCGGCCGCGTCGGATCTGAAAGAAGCAGCCGGGCCGCCCACGGCTGCCGCCGACGAAATGGACGTATGTGCTATTTGCTACGCCGACAAGATGGAGATGCCGTATCGACTGGTCAATTGCAGTCATGTCTTCTGCAAAACATGTCTGATGGAAAAGCGTCGCGTGACGGGTGATCCGCGATGCCCACAATGTCGTCGCATTTCCTTCATCGCCGTGTCGACGATGGGTTTCGGGCACGTTGATTTGGGCCATTCGCCCGACGCCAAACGCGTCGAAGACCTGCGAATTCCCAAGGAGGACATTGCCCAAGCCATGGTATGCATGCATTGTCTTCGCCGCGACTTCGTCGAGTACCTGATCCAATGCAACACTTGCATGGGTGTATCGCACACGACCTGTGCGGGCGAGCTCATCCCGGACCTCACCTCAGAAACCGGCAAACCCGTCGACTGGACGTGCGCGACTTGCACGGCCAAACAGCGCTCCGCGCAAGGCGTGGAAGCAATGCGTGCTCTCTTTGCGGAGAGTGCGCGGGCCAGACGTGGTGACACCGCACCTCGGGAACGCTCGGTCCCTGGCAATCGGTCCAAAAAACGTCGTGCCTCTACGAACGACGGTGGTGGCCGAGGAGGAGGAGGTGGCAGTGGCGGCGCTGGCCACCGACCTCGGTCGTCGCGAAGTGCCGAGGTCGATACCGGACTGATGGGCGCATTCAGTGGGCACCATCTTGGCAACCGTCATTCCTCCTCGCGCGGTCGCGCCTTCTTTCAGGCCAAACGATCCAAACCAAAACGGCCCCGTGATTTGCGTGCGGCACAGCACGGCGATGAAGAAAATGGCTCGGATGCGAACGAGAGCAATAGCGATTCGGGCACCGGTGCAAGCGCTGATGATGATCTGTCTGCCTCTGATCACGACCCCGATGCTGATGACTGCGCAGATGATACACCCGATGAATTGTAATCAACTCAACCTGCGCATCGCAAGAACGCCCGGCGTACCCGTCATCCTGATCCTCCTCCTCCTTCTTCTCCTCTCTCTGGCCTGCCCCACAAACGGAGCGCGCACGCGCCGCGCCGAGACGCGCCCCAAACCACATGCGGCGGACGAGTATGCGGAGCCGTTGTCCGAATCGGAGGTACGGACGATGGTCAAGGACGGACCAATTGTCATTCGTGAGGTTGCCTTTCATCAGATGGCCATGATCAATAATACGATTAATGTTAAAGCCGCGATGGACTCGTTCGGCCCATTGATATTGCATGCCCTGCAACGTATTGAAAAAATGCAGGCGGCGTTGCCAGCAGAGCAGCTGGTTCGTCTGAACACCACCGATACCCGTATCCGTTTTCTGGCCTCGTGGCGGGAATGCAACGACACCTTCGACAAGTCTCGCCACGCTGCGGCAGTCAACCACCTGATGGGACAAATTGGGTTGGGAGACCTGCGCGAGGCTTTGATCAACATGTCATTGCCAGAGCAGATCAATATGCGCAAATCCTTTACGACCGCTCGCGAGAAGCTTATGGAGATGCGGAATTCCACGCAACTCACGCGATATCGCGAGGAAGCCCAACGCATCATCGGGAGCATCCACAAACAACTGGCGGATCTGATGTCGATACAAACGAACTTACAGTACATTCAGCTCATGGATCGTACCGGTTTGCAGACCCGCCGCCATGTCGTTCGGTTGCTCCACGAGCTCGACCGACACCCATTGATCCCCATAATTGCTACCCATCCCAACAACAACCAATAAACGCGTTAACTGTTCGCATTTTTGTCCTTCATCAAGGCTACGATCGAGCCGTGTGACTTCTCACCTGTTCAATCACTCACTGTTTTGTTTTTGCTCCCTTTGACTCTGGCAGAAAAAGTTTGACAACGCATCAAATGAGCGAGGCCAAGCTTATGCCGCCCGTGCCGAAGGCGCTCTCCCAACACCTCCTCGTCAATTCGATCACCGATGGGCGGAAGGATGAGCCGCACGGCAAAGTGACCATGTATTACCACCCGGACGGCTGGTTACGGCGAGATAAATACGACGAGACCAAATCTACCCAGACACCGGAAACGGCGGATTCGATCAACGCCGTGGTGGTGTTTGAAAAGGCCGATTCGGGGCGCGACGTCAGCCGTTTGGTGAAGGATCCCAATCCGTTGGTTGGCCTCCATCGCCGTTACGATGACCAATGGGGAATGGTCTCGGGCGAACCGCAGTTGTGGAATGCGCGCGGTGAGGCATGGCCCGGCTTCACGGCCTTCGCCTACAACCTGTCCTATGTGCAAGATTACGACGCGATGCAATTCGACATCGACGACGAACGCCCTGTACGGGTTAAGTGCGTGGTGTGTAACCAGGAGCTCGAACGTTCCCGCATTTACCGTTTTGCACACCACCAATGGGATAATACCTTTCGTGATCATTATCTGCGCGTTCACGCGATCGTACCGAGTGCCCGCCTTTATGAGGTGATCCGCGACGTCGAAGGGGTGCACCTCTATAACTGTGCCCGAGCTCAACACATACAAGAGTGCGAAGAGGCACGCAAAGAATGGGTATGGGCACAGATTCTGCTGGCGATACCTGAACTGAAGGCCGATTCCAAGGAACTGTCGAGTAAACTCCGGGACGTGTACCCGCCGGCATTCTTCTTTCGTTATTATGACCCCGATGTCAAACACGTCTTTGACCGCAATTTCCTGGTGGAATGGACAAAGCGGATCAACGACGGATTTCGTCTTTGGGCGCGTGACCCACAGAAATGGAAGGAAGAGATCAACAAAGGCATCAAGGACCCGGCCTTATGGCGAGATATCCAGGGTCGTGTCACGGATGTGGACCCCAAACTCAAAGCCAAAATTTTGGATATCCACAAGAACGGGTTCACCGAAATCGAGGCGCTGCTCAAACGCCACGAGCAGCGCGTTTCTCGTGCCCAAGCCGGACAGAAATGAGAGGTTGAGAGGTTGAGAGAGAGAGAGAGAGTGGTTCCCATTTGTTAATTGTTTTCCGTTCTATTGTGCAAATAAACCAAATTGATAAGAAAAAAATCTCCAATTTCCCTTCGCTGAACAAAAACGCGTGCGTATCTCTAGCAGAACAGAAGGTAGCGAATACCGAATCACAGAGAACACTCGTCTCTGAACACATCTCAAACTTTCATGCAACAGCAAGTGCCCGCGGAGCAACTCGCACGCTTTGTCGAGTCGGAGACCCGGCGGGTGTGGGAGAGGATGAGGGACATTGAACGCAACGCCATGACCATGGATGTCGTCGATGCCAGTCTGCAAATCGACCTCGGTGGCAACAAGGCCTCCGCGGCCTACACATCGCCCGATGCCGAATTCAAGGAATTCATCTGTATGCTCCCCTGGGATGAGTTCTATCGAATCGTCCAAACTTGTGGACACGCGCTGCCGCCGAACGACCCGCACCCACCGGAAACCTGCGCCGAGTATTTGGAGCAGCAGATTCTGGCCGATGAGAAGATCGGTGAGGCGGCGCGCGAATGTCGCGACAAGATCAAACAGAAGGAAGAGAAGGGCGACCCACGCGGTCCCTGCGGTGCGGAGCTCGACGCGCTCAAGCGGGATTATTACAACCGCATCATTGCTGAACTCATTACGAATAGCAGTTTGTTTTCGCAAAAACTCAAAAACTACTGCGCCGGCGTGTTCGTTCGCAGTCGTGTCTTTCAGTCGGAAGAGAACGCTGCGGGACACCGAACGCGGTACGAATTGTACGACAATGACCCGGAGGCTGACACCAAAGCCAATTCCGAGGTCCGCGCCGGAGTGGACAGCAAATCCGACACCGACTCTGACACCGATACCAACATGCCCGATGTGGAGAGCCAAGCGTGCCTGTTCGTGGCGCCCGCGGCACCGCGCCGCGGCATGGTTCGGTCGTCTGTGGCTGTTAAACTCGAGTCCGACGCTGTCGAGCCGCCGGCAAAACGCCCCCGGCTCGACGCCAACGGTTCGTCGGCCAATGTCGTCGTGAAAAAAGAAGAGCAGACCGTCGATCTCACTGACGGCGACGAGGTCATCGATCTCGTCGATATCGATCTCGTCGACGAGTAGGCGGCCAACAACATGACTCGCTCACTCACTCTCTCTCTCTCTCTTCCCATCACTCTTTCACTTCGCTGCCACTTCTGTGCCGCGCAGTCAATAAGAACCAAATAAAAAATGCAATAGCAACATAACGCCTGCGGGGCGATGTTTGCTTGGTTTTTTTGACACCAACTGTTCTTTCGATCCACTTGCCCGCTGCGTCGCCTTTCTCATCTCGCTGAATCTAGGCGCTAACGATTAGGATTTGTTTTCATCTGTCCCAATCGTCTTTTTCTTTTTTTTTGCCAGCAATCTGATATAGATGCGCATCCATCCTATGATGGCACAAGTTTTGGCGAGGCAGCGACGAGCGGAAAGTGGCGGTACGAAACCACGGCGGCTTATCGTGAAAGCCCATGGTAAAGTGGGCTTTTCGATCGGAGCGCAACGCCTTCGTGGTCTTCATCGATTCCTTGGCCAGTTGTTGTTACCCTCCACAGCTTTGAGTCCCGCGGGACGTGGATGGTTTGAGGAGAAACGTCCCGAACCGTTGCAAACGGTATTCACCGTCCACAATCCGGCAGCAGACGAAAAGCGTCGCGGTCCCATGCGTACGACCTTTGATGCCGGTATACGTTTGGATCGAATGGTCCGCGCCGCCATTCGCGAAAGCAAACTCCCCACCCGCCGACGAAAAACGGACTACAGCGGGACTTGGGCGGGTACCGTCCTCATGCTGGTCCAACAATACTTTCACTATACACCGACGCAGACACAATTGCTCTGTGCTTCTCGCGAAGGACGGGTCGGAACTGAAGTTGATTTTCTGGGAAAAGATCAGGACGGGAACCTAATCTTCTTTGAACTCAAGTCGACTTCCGGAGGCACATCGTACACCGTCGCGCCCCAGTATGCATGGGCACCGGAGTTTGTTCGGCATTGCGAACGCACGCGCTACCGTCTGCCGCGTTGTCTGCTCTCACAATGCGACCGCGATTTGCTGCAAGTCTTGTGTGGACGAATTCTGTACGACGAGCACGCACGGTCGTGGAAGTCGCGCTTCCATCGGACGAACGCAACCGTTGCCGATATGCTGGTAATTCGATCGCCACAGCCAAACCTGGCCGAAGCCTATCGGGTGCCGGCCTGGATGGCGGAACTGTCACAACAAATTCTCACTTTCATGTGCGCCACAGCGGGATGTACCTGAACGTCCTGATCCAAACCTTCCAATGGCATTCTGTTGTCATTGCTGTACCTGCTGTTCTTATCCTCTGCAATTCTTCGCCTCTCTCATTGTTCTGATCGCGGTTCTGGGCACCGTGCTCCGCCCGGAGATTACATTCGAGTATGATCGCGCATTGGTAACTCTTTCCATCCGGGTGACCCTACCGCGTCTATTACCGTTTTTTAACATTCCCCTTGACTTTATTCTTTGGGCTGGTGCCTGACCTGTTATGTTGATGAGGAAAGGAAGAGAGAGACGAATAAACCCTATGAAAAAAACACGGCCGCGCATTAGGTGCGACTCACTTCTCTAGAGTGTTTGAACTGGCGTCTCTGAGCCACCCAACCTCTCGGTTACTCACTCACTCATCTGATTGCATTGATTGTCCCGCCTGCTGTCCCTCCATCCTACCAGCGCGCACATCCAAGGCTCGATGTCCTATAGTACGTCTGAACCACAAGGTCCGCAGGGCGTCGGTTTTCGCAACCGAGGTCTCGACCTGGACATTGGACGTGGCAGCGAGTTGGACGGCAGCGTCATGCATCAAACCGATTTGAAATCGGATTGGTTTCCGACGAGCCTGGCCAATGAACGCTGGAGTCGGTTGACTCCCGCTCAGAAGGATCACTTCGCCAATGAGATTCGTTGGCGTCAGACAATGGGAAGCGGTGTCGACCGTGGTGCGGTGAAGATGGCGGCGGAAGGCAAGCAGTTTGGCATCCCGAGTGTGTTCAGTGAGCACAACGTGCGTGCCGTCAAAGCTTTCAAAATCCAACGCTCAACGGTGCGGGCTGCCCCGAACTCGGGAGGTATCCCGATGCCGGGCAACACGCCCGGTGTTATCTCCGTGTCGGAAATCTCGACACCCATTGGTTCGGCAGGCATGGATAAACTGCCGAATGGACAGTCGGACCCGCGCACCAGCGCAGTTGCCTTTATGTCGTATTTCGGACGCCCACCGGAGGGCGTGCCGTTGGACCCATGGATTGGTACACCCAAGGAGTACCATGCCTTTCCTGACTACCTGAAGACGGTGCCGCCACGTTATATTACCAGTATCCTGATGAACTCCGTTCTCGGTTACGGGGCTTGGCACCTGTCAGAATTGGCACCGGCGACGCCGATGACCACCAATACGATCGCAATAACCCGATGGGAGTTCAATCCCGGTATGGCCAAACGTACGGCGTTTGAGGCTCCTGTTACCGTCCTTAGCCACCAGATGAACACCTCCAAGGAGCACATGGTGCGCTATGGTTTGGGCGTGCACGCCGAGCTGGGCTTCTGGAATACCGAATTGGGTCGCTGGCTGTTCGCTCGTCAGCTGGAGCAGTTGATCAGCGCCTGGGCACTCACCATTATCATTGGGTGTGAATTCGCGTTGTACCATTCGCCCAAGGTCGACGACACACTGGAGAAACTCCTGAGCAGACCCATCGGCGAAAGTGTCTTCTATAAGGATTTGAAGGAGGAGGACGTTCGTTTCGATGCGATTCATAAACCGGGTGGCTTGGCGGGTTTGGCCACCACAGCATCACGTCTCTTCCGACAGCGCGGTATCGGTGGGACCGAGAGGGATATCCAAATGGTCCTTCCTGAATCCGTCTGGCAGTCGTGGCGTGCCAACGGATTCGACAAGAACAAGGACGATCCGGCGCCTGCTGTGAAGGCCATGCATAAAACCGTCCCGTTCCGTACGGATAAACACGGCGAGACGGAGACGTCGCGCGTCACCTTCTCGCACGGAAGTTTTTACAATTTGGACCCACTGGACCCGGGGTTCGCCCCCTTTATGGAGCCGGGCAAGTTCACGAGCGACATCATCGCCTACGCCCGTTGGTTCGACAGTGTCGGTGGATGGAGTTGGTCTGCCTACCCACAACTGTTCCGTCGCTGTCTTTGGTATGATTATGACGCGGAGAACCGCGAAGAGGATGGGGACGATGATGTTAAACGGGGACGTGACGCGGCACCGGTGGTTTTTACCGCCGGTGGAAAGTCCGTGGAAGTCGGTGCGGCCACGCATAGTCGTCCAGCCACGCGCGAAATTGGTTTTCCGTTGCTGTGTCTCTCGCGCGTGGAAACAGACAAGGCACTCAGCGAAGCCGAGGCGATGGAATGGTACCAACAGTGCATGGTGCTGAGTCTGGACCCCACCGCTAACATCCAGGACAGACCCAAATTCGTGACAGCTCGCGAATTCTACAGCGACGTGCTACAGGAGAAGTTGAAGCCCTTCGTTGAGTACGCCATCAATCGTTCCAAAAAACCGGACAACCCGGCTGGTAACTTGAGCCTCGCCCCGGGAAAGAGCATCGCAACTTTCGATGCTTTGATGAACTTGTCCCTGGCCACCTCGGAGTTCTTCGACATCTGTTTTGCCCACAACATTCCCGTCTTCCCACCGCTGCTGGACGTCTCGCCCCATCAATTGCGCCAATCGCAGACGGTCTCCTTCTTCGTGGCAGGCCGAGGTCATACCTATATGGGTTACCCGATGTGCACCATGGTCAACGACGGTATCTTGGGGACGGCTGCCCTCTCGGTGTGGGCATATTTCCGAACCATCATCGAGCGTGAGTCCGTTGTGAACTTTCATACGGCCATGCCCTGCGGATACGAACGCGGTAATGACCGTTCGGTGTGGGGCTATTCCGATATGGGGACGTATGCCGAGTTTGACAGGACGAATCAGGAGAGTGATATCGGCATTCGGCAGCCGTTCAAATCGAGGTTTATCATCGGTAACTTCCCTGGTTACAAACCTCCTGACCGCGGAACGATCGATATCTCGGGTGATTTCCATCCCTTTTACTTCAAAGGCAGTCGGTTTGCCAGTGGAGAACGGCGGCAACTGCATTACCCGACGGCTCACATTTACTCCGCTTTCTGGGGATGGAAGCCGAAAGTCGACAAGCAACGCATCCACAGTATCGACAGTCTCAGCTCGCCTCTCGACAACACGATATGCAGCCGAACAACGGCCCTCCTTCCCGCTACCGGCTTGGCGGGGTCCGCACCGCGTTATGTGGAGGGTGTGGATCTGACTCGGCATCTGTGCTGGACAGGAGCCCAGGACGTTCGCGACGGACGGCCGGTACCGATCCCGGACAAGGCCACACAGGAGATCTACCTCTCGCGAGTCGCCTTCGCTGCTGGTGGCAAATTGGTGTAAAAATGGAAGATGCGGCGGCGGCGAGTCGTTCGATACGTCTCATTAGGGATGTGTGGGCATTGCCGACCTATATCTCCATTTGTGTTGTCTCTCTCTCGCGCGCGCGCTCTCGGTGTCGATGTGTGTGTGTCTGCGGTCAGTGCGTCTTATTTTGTTCATTCGATCTCAGTCAGGATCGAGAAGCAACAACTGATTTTTTTTTACTGACGTTCCGTTTACCAACACGTATGATGCCCTTCGCACGCGCCATGCCAATACCGATCAAATCTGCGAATTTAACTCGACTTCACGTTCGCGCGATCAGCCGTTTGACTTAGACCGAACGCGATTTGTTCCTTGAACACCCAACGCAAACAGCAGCAGCGTGGGTTGATTTCATACATCACGCCGTTCGTTGAGCGCCCCGATTCTCCATTGATCTTGATGCATCGCGAACAAAAGACGAGCGCCATGGACGGTGCAATGGCAGGTTGCACGACGCAGAATGCGCATGCGCCAGTCAGAAGGAGAAGGAAGCCGAGGATTACCAGACTGCTGTAATGGTGCCATCCGCTGCTGTATTGGCGCCCTCCGCTGGGTTCGAACAATCCACATAACACCCAACGGTCCCAGGCAGGAGGATAGCAAAGAAACGTCAGAGCCGTCTCGTGAGGGCTAATATTAAGGAGTTTTTCCATCTCTCTGCATCGCAAAGCCCATTCGCGTGTCGCATACACACATGCCAAGTACTCCTTCTCACGGTCGTCGCACATCACGCGCAAACTGGCATGAGCCGATTTGATCTCCGCGACTATATTAATAGGCAGTGCCAACGCCTCGTACTTATCGAGAAACTTCAAAATGGGGCCACCGAGTTCGGCCTCTTTGCAATAGGCCGGGTAAGGAGTACACTTGAGTTCAGGGTCCGTTCGACTGGCATTGCAATCCGACAAATGCTGCGCGGACAGATCGAAATGCGCGCGATCAGCGCGCTCGATTTCATGTGCGAACTCATTCATCGGCGCGCAAAGAATGCCCAGAATAAAAAGGCAACAGACCATCCAGATCGCCGCCGCGATGCTGACACGCACTTTCCATTTGGGGACCAGCGCTGACTGCGACCGTGTTCCCTCCTTGCGTTGCATTCGTTGTTTGTTTGTTCGTTTGCGCACAGTCTGCCGGCAAACACTCGGACCAAACGGGGTTGGTAAAGCAAAGGGAGTGAGAACGGAAGGCGGTGGAAGATTGCGCATGCTCGAAATCGCACTGGCACTCAAACTTGCCATTTGGGTCGCCGCTCTTTTACTTCTCGTCACGTTCTACGCACTCGCGCAGTCGGAAAACTTAACACAATACGAAACCCAGCAAGAACAACCGCTCGACGAACAGCGCGAGGGGCAAGTCACGCATCCTCATCATCATCAACAACAACAACAACAGTTGTCCACGGCGCGGCAACCTCTCCACGCGCGTGAAGAATCAGTTGATAACGTAACGATTACGAAGCCAACTGCGCACGAAATAGCATTCAGTACACGCCATCCCGCGGAGACTTCATACCCGTCGTCGGCACCGCCTCCCGAGTACGAACCGCTCGCATCGTTGTCGTCAGAAGCTCAGGTAACCACACCGCTATCTGGGACAGGGGAGGAACCAACGGCATCCACCTTCCTCACACCCACAGCGTTCGGGGAACCTCCGCAAGGAGAGGAGCAGCGCGCCGAGCTCGGTAACGAGGTCGTGACAACCTCATGGGGCCCGCCGGATCATTATCAATCGGTACCAACAGTGGGCCCGAACCCGACCATGCTGCAGATCGGGGCGCCGCGCAAGCGAACACTCGTAACGCTCGCCTAGTTCCCGCTGTCCTCGTCGAGGTCGATGGGAAAACGGAAACCGATCACGGGCAGACGGGGCACAAAGGAGATAAGACGCGCGACGACGGCGCGAAAGGGACGGCCGACGATGGCGACGGCGACGGCGACGACGACGACGGTGGCGACGATGACGATGACCAGGACGACGAGGAAGAGGAGGACGAATATCCGGTTTACACTACCGAACAAGTGGAGCGGATGAATGCTTGCTCACGTTCGGCCAAAGTCATTGTCTATTCCACACGGCGCGAATGGAACGCACCGCGGACGCTCCCCATCCCAGCGGTCTTTTTTGTTGGGTTCGCGACCATGCTGGCTTTCCAGCTCTTTCTTTCGATATTGGATGCAGTGTGTCCCGGTCCTTGGATCGTTTGGGCCGTTGAAATGTCGATACTCTTCCTGGTCGCCGGTATCCTCCTCTTCAAGGAGGACGTGGCACGCGCGTTCTTCGACGATAAAGACCGCGAACGACTGATGCCACATACCACCTGCCAGCGTTTTTGTGGGTGTTTCAGTCGGGCGTCCTATGTGGCCAGCATCTGGTACAAAGGCCGACGAATTCACCTGGAGGAAATTCATCCGTCGACTTGGTTTTTCGCTTCGTTGGCGGCTTTTCTGGCCTTTGAAGTGGTACGCGATTTGCTCCAACTGACGATCTCCTCATTGATGATCATCATTGTTGTCTATGCTGGGTTGCTACTGGTGATCCTTGTCGGATTGGTTAGCGATAAAGGAATTGCCACCGCGATCCTAACGCATCGTCACAAACCGGCAAAAGTCAACGAGGACTCCCCCGTCGGCGATGATGAGAAGGAAGACAAATCCGAAGATGAGGAGGAGGAAGCGCAGACGGCGACGACCGAGACGAAGAGGCCAGCTCGCAAAGACCGTGCCCGTCGGCGCGGGGGCAAGGTCATGCACAAACCATCGCTACGGGAGACAGAAGTCAGGGCGCCGACCTCGACGAATCGGAGCGAGGTGTCGATTCGTGTCGATTCCCCGCCCCGAGCGCCGCGATCTCACGCCGTGACACCCTCACCGCCACCTCCCGCTCCACCTCCTTCTCACCCATCCTCATCAAAAACGAGATCCGCGCTGTTCACCGGCACTACCACCAAACAAAAGGGTTCAGACGAAGAGACACCTTCCGAAAACGGGAACGGAAAGGCGCAACGAAAGCAGAAACAACACAAGTTCCACCCCTCGTTCGAGAAGTATTCCGATGACATTCTGTAAAAATCTGTTGCTCTCTTTTTTTTGGCATTGTGGTTGTCATGTTCGCGTGTGTGTGTTTCAACGGAACAACTCGAGCTTTCGAGCTGTATTCTTTTTGTTCGTGACCCGTTCTCGGGTCATCGATGCATCACCCAACTAAAGCTCACATACAAACGCACAAACACCGTTCGCAACAGCCAAAAAAACAGCACAACAAACGCCCACAGACACAGGCATACTCCGCTTCGCATAGATTCGTTCCTTTAATCATACATCTTCACGTTGCCGTCCGCGTCGCGTTCGACCTGCCGCTCCTCGGTCGATTCGGTGTTGATTTCCATCGCGATGTTATCGGCTTCCTCCGTGAGGAAGTCATCGAGGCTCTTGATACCATCCTCTTGCTCGTCACTATCCCCCGTCATGTGCGCAACGGACGAAGACGACGAGGATGATGCGGCGAGTAAGTCCTCCAATCGCTGTGCTTCCTCACGATCGGTTCGCTCCATCTCGAGGCGTTGGCGCGACTGCTCCTCAGATCGAGTTTTGGCCTCGGCCGCCTCGCGCCTCTGCGACGCCTCGTCGCCGAGTTGGATAAGGGCCGATGCGGCGTCTTCCAGGCGCCTGAGACGCTTGGTTTCGTCGAGCGTTTGAGCAAGACCGGTCGCGGTGATGAGCGGTTTGGGTGCGGCGCACGTAGGCAGTGCGACCTCCGTCTCGTGTATCACGTGCTCGAGGCCGGCCGTCTTCAGAATGTTGTTAAATACGTCGGCGGTGGCACTAGCCGCGAGTTGTAACGTGTCGAGCTTGAGTCGCAATGCATTCATAAGATTCTGAAGGAGAGGGTTTTGGTTCGCACCCGTTGCCGGACCATGCGCACACGTGCCGGACACAGCAAAAGGTGCGAAGAGGAGCAGAGGCCCCACAATCTCGTGCCATTCGGGATGCCGAATCATTCCAGAGTGCAACGCCCATTCATCAGCGTTGAGCATTGAGAGAATGCCTTCGACATCGCTGTCAGGGAGTTGGAGCGGATGCATGGTGGCCGAATATTGAGCTGCGCGGTATTTGAGGAGCACCCCCAGCTGCGTGAAACGCGCAAGTAGCGAAGTGCCGACTGGCCGACTCTCCAACGAGGAGATGGCAAATTTCGTGACCACAGCCAGCGCCATCTGTACGTCGTTCATGTTGATGGCTGTGACCTGACGGCGTTGGGACATCCCCAGTGCGGAACTCGCCTTCCGATATTCATGAAGTACCGTGTATATGTCGGCGTCGAGCCGTTGTCGTTGTTTGGCCTCCTTATCACGGTCGGCGGCCGTGGCGCTCTTTTTCGTTTCACGAACGGTGATGGGTGGGGCCGGTGGTTTCAGATAAACACTCCGTGCGCTGCTCCGCGTTCCCGGCTCCTCTCCGAATGATTTATTAATCTCATCGAGCGATGCTTCCACGTCCAGCTCGGGGTCTTCTGCCCAGTACTCGTTGTCCGGATCATGGCGTCCGGGTTTGAGATCGACCACCTTGACAGACAGCGCTTCGGGTTCTTCGATCATGGAGGCGATCGCCACCGGGGTTGCCATTCGGAGGCCCCAAACCTCCTCGACGAACTGTTTGCGCATCTCCTCGTCGAGGTATCGCACAGAAAGGTAGAAGGCGGGCGGGATCATCGGTATGTCTTTGTGCATCGTCGCACCGTTCCGGGTGATCGAATACCGATTGCCATGCTCGAGGACTTCGCGAAAGTAAAGGGCTGGTGAAGGCGTCTGTGTCCTGTGATCTCCGCGGAAGGAGGCAAAAAACAGGTTGGCACAGGCATGTATCAATGGGTTCGTCCTGTCGAATCGGTCGAACAATTGATCATACATCCCGGTAGGGTCCCGGTTGTGGCCGGGCATTGCAGTGAGCTCGGGCTCCGTCATGCGAAAGTCTCGGCGCACCACCTTGCCCGTTTCATCAACCCAGAAGGCGCGCAGAACCCACACATAGGAACACACGCGAGTGCTGGCGCCTCCGCCTGCCACCATTTCCATGCACTGTGCCAACTCATCCACAGTGATGAACAGGGTTTGGACGAGCTGGCACAGGACGTCCGGCGAGGGGAAGGCATCGCGCAGCACGATAGGATGAATGCGCGCCCGTCGAACGACCGTGACTCGGTCCACCAGCGACTCGGGCACCAGAGGCCGGGTGTTCTTCTTCTTTTTTGCCGCCGCTGCCGCCGACGCCGTCTTCGTCTCCGACTGTTGCAGTTGTTTGCGGATGGCCCACAGTCCAGGCTCCGACAAAATTTCGATACGAGACCCGACAAATACCTCGTCCTTGTGCGCATCGCGGGGGGATTCGTGGAACAACAACGGACGGAAGGGTTGCTTCCATTCGATTTGAGCCTTTTTAGCCGGAGGCTCGTCGGGCACGTCGGCAGCGGCGCCCGTCTTCGATGCGGGTGGCTTTCGTTTCCCGGGTTTCTTGAACGATCCCATGGCCGAGCTTTTCTTATCCGACATCTGGCGCGCAAGGGAGGGGGTGAGAGAGAGAGGGATTAAGGTTAGTGCGTAGGAGATCGAATGTTCACACCACAGGTTAAGTATCGCGGCTGAGTTTATCAACCAATGTGGAACACGCCGAATAACATGCGAATGTTTCGAGGACAGCGAAGCGGTCACGTTCCGCAGCAGAACAGGGTTTCAGGGGATTGTTGACGTAAAGATGAAAGGTATCAATCAAAGTCTCCACCCACAACTTCCAATATTGATAGTCTTCTTCCGACGACAGGCGATTGATATACTTCACCATTTCCGTATACACGATCTCCCGAGACCCGTCGAGCCACGTCTGTCCGGCGTTCCGCTTATCCAGCAGCGAGTCTTTGCCCAATTGCTTCCAGGTGGCGTACGTCTTATCCTTAAAGTCGTAGTGTCCTGCATCGAGCATGAAGTTCCGTTTGTAGGGGTTCCAGTCCACGCCATAGACGCGGAAGTATTGACCGCTTTTATTGGTTTGCATATCCCAGAACATCGTCTTCTTGCGCGGATAGTCACTCGAACGGGCGCGGATCATGCAGGTGTATGGGTCAGGGCTCCGTTTGCGCGGAGGACACATCTAAAACAGGCGCCAAGGGAAGGGGACTCCAACAAAGTTAGAAGAAAAAATTTGAGTTCCAGTACAGAATAATCATTGTCTCCACCCCACTCGTCACACTTATAGACCATGACTGCTGAATGGTCGCACCTGCAGACTTTTGTGGGTTTGATGAGGTAACTATTGTACAGTTAAGTTTGGGGTCGAAAGTTAACAAACTTTTGGTATGACGTCATGCGGTGACACATACCCCCTATTTTTAGGGTATACTTTTATGGGGGTAGGTCAGACTTATAGAGAAAAAAAACCAACCTTGAACCCCCCCCCCCCCCCCAGTTCCTCCTAAAAGGTCTGCACTAAAAGACGCTCTTGCCCCTGTTGACGTCACCTTTTCCCTACTCAAAAAATAGGGGATACCTT
>CAZGOM010000051.1:0-31767 GCA_964527265.1 uncultured Phycisphaeraceae bacterium
GCTTTGACACCCTGGGCACCGTTGACGGCACCCACCCCACCGACCTGGGCTTCCTGCGCATGGCCAACTCCATCGGCGCAGCCATCAAGGAAGCCTTGTCCGTCTGATCTCCGCCAACACCTGATCCACACTTAACCAGTCCATCCCACGCAAGCCGGCCCCCTGAAGGCCGGCTTGCGGCGTTATAAGCCTTACCCGCTCCCCCACCGGCGCCCACACCCGGGGGTCCGTCGGGCCGAACAAGGCCACCGTCGGCGTTCCCAGAAGCCCGGCCAGATGGGTTGGGCCTGAGTCATTCCCAACCCATATATCCGCCTGCAGGCAGGCGTCAGCCAGGGCGTCCAGCGATTCGAGGACTACACCGTCGAAGAGGCTCAAATGGTCCTTCAAGCCGCGGCCCTGATCCATTTCCAGGTCGTCAGGGCTGACAACCCATCGGACCCTTAATCCTTGTGATTTAAGCGCTTGTGAAAGGGTTTTAAAGCGATCCAGGGGCCATCTTTTGGCCGCACCTCCCGACCCGGGATGGATCACCATTCCGACGTTGTGCTCCTGCTTCCATGCCGATACAAACCTGGGGTGCGGGGTCACAATTTCCGACGCCTGCTCCTGCAACTGCGCGGCTTGCAATGTCGTCACATGACAGGAACTCGTCACTGGTGGCCGGGGGTCGATAAAGACAGGTTTTGCGTTGGGGAACACGCGACGCGCGTTGTCGGCCCAAGCGTCCAACTCGCTGGCGACAAAACTGACGAGGAGGCCGTTGATGCTTTGCGCGAATGCCGTAAAGTCTTTATTCACAGCACTTGTGACATATAAATCCCGAAAACCGGGACTTTCGATATCGATGCCTTTGATTCCCCAAGCGGGAAACCGGTTAATGAGCCTGACACGGCTGGCTTGAGCAGCGAAAACCACTGGCCCGGGGAGTTTTTCAGCAAGCCGAAGGGCGAGGATAAAGTCTCCCAGGGCTCCCTGATGAATGATTAAATGGGTGTTGAATTTCGACATTGAAGCCCAATTTTATTACGATCTGTGAAATGATGGCCGGTCTCGGCAATATTTGCCCAATCCCTGGGCCTAAACCTTAAGCCGAGCCAGCTAATTTCACGGAGCATCCCTGACAATGCCACTTTTTCTCGGACTGGACCTGGGCGGAACCAATATCAAAGTCGGGCTCGTGGACCACACGGCCAAGATGATCGCCCATAACTCCATTGTCACACCCGCTGAAAAAGGCCCTGAAGCCGTACTGAGCGCCATGGCGCAGGCCGCCAAGGAGTTGGTTGCCAAGAACGGCGCGACCATGGATCAGGTGACGGCGATTGGGGTGGGATCGCCCGGACCCCTTGATTTGAAGAACGGAATTGTGCGCAAGGCGCCGAATTTGCCGCACTGGGTGAATGTGCCTGTTGAAGCGCGGATTCGTGAGCTGACGGGCCGGCCTTGCGTGCTGGAGAACGATGCCAATGCGGCGGCGTATGGGGAATTCTGGGCGGGCGCGGGAAAAGATTCAGATATCAGGCATTTTATTGCTTTTACATTGGGGACGGGCATTGGGTCGGGCATCGTGGTGGATGGCAAGATCGTGCATGGGGCGACGGGTATGGCGGGGGAAGGCGGGCATGCGATTGTGATCCCCAATGGGCGGCTGTGCGGGTGCGGGCAGCGGGGGTGCGTGGAAGCGTATGCCTCTGCTACTGCTACAGTTAAGCGCACGATTGAGGCGATTGAAAACGGCTGGAAAAGTGAGTTTTGCGGTGGCTTGGCCGAGGCCAAGGCTGAGAATGCGCTGGGGACGAAGTTCAAGGGCCGGCTGCATGAAATCACGTCGAAGGACATCTTTGATGCGGCCAAGGGTGGGGATGCGTTGGCGTTGAAGATTGTGGATGAGACGGCGGAAACCCTTGCGCTTACGTGTGTTACATTCAGCCGCATTCTTGAGCCGCAAATGATTGTGTTTGCCGGCGGGATGATTTACGCGGGTGACTTCCTGTTCGACAAGATCCGCGGTTTTTACGAGAAACACACGTGGTCGGTGCCTGTTCCGGGGCCGAAAATCCTGCCTGCGGTGCTAGGGAATGATGCGGGCGCGATTGGGGCGGCAGGCGTGGCGTACGCGAAGTATGCCAAGGGTTGAGGATCGGGGTGAGCGGCGGCTGGGCTGATGCGAATTTTGTATATCGTTTTTGGGGCGTGAAAACGACGAAAAAGTTTCGTCTTTTTGGGTGTTTCGAATTTTGGTTTTGGTGCTGAAAATGCGCCAAAGTGCTTGTTTTTGAGGATGGAATTGAGATCGGGGGTGCTTGGGGGCGAAAACAGGTTGGGAAACGTTTCAGGGGTGATTTGCATCAAAATGCCATGTTTTTGAGCCTTTTCGGACGGTGATAAGCGCGGGGAAACCGGTTGGAGAGGTGTTGGGAGAGACGGAAAGCGCGACCTCGGTCGGGGCGGGGCCTTTGGATGGCCAAAGTAGGGTGAGGCAGTGGAAGGGGAAGGTGGAGCGGGCTTTGAGGGAGAGGTTGGGGGCGGGTTGGATTGAGCCGTAGACGGGTGAGTACCAGCCTTCGTCGGGTGATTTTTGGCCGCGGCGGATTTGGGTGGATTCAAAGGGGATGCTGGGGAGGGAGAGGAGGAGGAGATTGGCGTCGGGGTCGGTGGTGATGACCTGCACGGGGGTTTGGGCGGAGGGTTGGGCGGGGCTTTGGGGCAGGAGCGGAGTGATGATGGGGTTTGAGGTGGGGCCGTATTGGAAGCGGAGGTCGATGGTGTGTTGTTTTTGGTCGGGATGGTCGGGGTGGGCTTCGACGCAGTCGAGGATGAGCCAGAAGGTTTGATCGACGAAGAGGATTTCGCGGTGGTGGATGGCGTGGACTTGGGGTTGGTCGTTTGGGGATTGGGGTTGGGGGCCGTAGCCGAGGTCATAGAAGCCGCCAGCGCGGGTGAGGGTGGGCGAGGTGGACCATGTGACGGGGCAGGGAGTGCGGGAGATCCAAGTGGGACGGTGGGCGGCGCTGTTCTGGCCGAGGTCGTCGATGAGGATGGTGCTATGGGCGCGGGTGTGTTTGAGGTGGGCGCGGAAGGAGACGGCGGAGTTGTCGTAGAGGTGACGGCCGGGGTCGACGAGGATGTCTTTGCCGTGCGCGTGAAGCATGAAGGAGAGTTTGTCTTCGTGCTGGTGGGAACGGCCGAAAGGGCCGATGTCGAAGGCGAGGTAGAGGTCTCCGTCTCTGGCGGTCTGACGGAGGAAGGCGACGCCGGCGTATTCGTAGAGTCTGGGGCCGATGAGGGCGGGGTCGTCTAAGAGATGGGCGAAGCCGAGGGATTTGGCGGTGTCCCAGTGTTTGTCGACGACGATGGGGTCGGAGTCGTTGTTGGCGATCTGGGTTTTTGCGCCGGGGGTGACGGCGGCCTGCCAATAGCGGAGCATTTTGCCGAAGGTGTGGAGGGTTTGAGGTGTGAGTGATTTGCCCAGGGCGGTGAGGCCGGGGATGCATTCGAAGAGGTTTGCGAGGACGACGGAATGGTAGTGGGAGGTGAGTTCATCCTGGACGCCGTCGGGGAGGACCTGATCGGCGATTTGATCGTGGAGGAGTTGGACGGCGTAATCGGCGAGGAGGTTTGAATCGCGGAAGGGGAAGGCGGCGATGACGGGGAGCATGCCGCGCATGCCAATGGTGGGCCAGTTGCCGGCGTGGCCGGCGGTGACGATCTGGAGGTAGACGCATTGGTCGTGGAGGGATTTGACGATGGTGGCGAGTTCGAGGGGCGTGAGGATGTTGTGGGGGAGAAGGGATTGGACGGTGCGCGCCCAGATGGAGATGTGGAGGGCGTTGTTTAAGTAAGAGCCGAAGACGTAGCGAGAGCCGGTGAACATTTGAGAGAAGTCGGCCTTGGCGATCCAGTCGAGGATGAGGTCGATGGCTTTGCGGGCGTAGCGTTTGTCTTGCGTGGAGTGATATGCCGCGGTGAGAGGCGAGAGGTAGGTGAAACGGTTCAAGTCGTGGCCCCAGTGGGCGGTGCCGGGGTTGAAGTCCCAGTCGATGGATTCGGGGAGCTGGTGGGCTTCCTGGTAGAAGGTGAATTTGTGGGTGAGGGCTTCGTTGGCTTCTTTGAGCTGGGCTGGGGTGATTGGGTTTGGGATTTTGGGCTGGGGGAGGCTGGCGAGGGTGGTTTTGTAGAGGGCGTCGAGTGGGTTTGGGCTGGGTGTGTGTTTTGATGGGTCGAGGATGGATAGGAGGTGCTGGGCGAAAGTGTCGGGGGACATGCCGCGCTGATCGAAGGAGCGGAGGGCCTGGGTGTAGATCTGGTGGGCGGAGAGGGTTTTGAGGTGCGGGAGGTCTGCGCGAGTGAAAGTGGTTTGCATGGGTGGGATTTCTGGGGGAGAGGGAGAGGGGCGGAGCGAAATTTTTGCAGGATCAACAGGATTTTAAAGAGATTTACTGGATGGAACAGAGGAAGGGATTTCTTGATGGTGAAGTGGTTACCGTAGAAACGATATAAATGAATATTCCCCCCCCTACTGCGTTGAAGGAATGGATGACAATGTCAAGAAAACCCAAAGATTCAGGGATGCCATTAACCCCTTGCCGACTGAGGACGCTTATGGAGGAGGAGATCACGGGTGTGAAATCAGATCGCAAGGCGATTGAGTATGCGGCTCAGCAATGTGCGTATGACGCGATGGAAAGCCATGCGCCGGATATTCAACTCAAAGCGGTTCGTAAGGCATTGAACCTTGATCCGGAGAATCCGGATGCATTGATGATCATGCTGGATCTTTCCGGATTGAAAGAGGGCGAGCGCCTGGAGGCGTTGGCCGCGATTTGCAAGATAGCGGAATTAAGGCTCGGAGCCGCGAGGTTTGAAGTTGAACCCTCCCACTTCTGGTTGGACCATGAAACCCGACCGTATATGCGGGCGCAGGAGCGCCTTGCTTCTCAGCTTTGCGCTATGGGGCGAGCGGATCTGGCAGTGGAGGTTTATGAACACATGTTGACACTGAATCCCAACGACAACCAAGGTGTGCGTTATCACATGCTGGCGTGCTCGATGTCAGTGGGGCAAAAGAGGGTGGCACAGCGATTGATGAAGAAATACAAAGGTGAAGAAAAAGCGAATGTGGTTTTTGCATGGTGCCATGTGCTAAATCATGTACTGCACGGCGAATTGATCAAGGCAGAAAAGGCACTGGGCAACGCACGCGCCCAAAACCCTTTTATGGAGGACCTGCTTACGGAGCGGAAGAAAGCATCGACGGCTGTGCCGAAGTTTTATGCGGTGGGAACAGTGGAAGAGGCGTTGAATTATCTGGAGGCGGTTGAATTTGCATGGGGTGGTCATGCCGATGCTATGAAGTGGCTTGTGATGCAAGCGAATAACAAGTGACCTTGGAGGCTGCGATGGCAGAACGAGCGATTGATGGCGGGGTGAGGATCGGGCATGTGCATTTAAAGGTGGCGGACCTGGAGCGGTCGCTGCGGTTTTATCGGGATGTGCTGGGGTTTGAGGTGACGCAGGGGTATGGGGATAGCGCCGTGTTTTTATCGGCGGGCGGGTATCACCATCACATCGGGCTAAACACGTGGGAGAGCAAGGGCGGATCCCCCCCACCGCCGGGGACGACGGGGTTGTTTCATGTGGCGATTCTGTACCCGACGCGGGCGGCGCTGGGGGATGCGCTGAGAAGGTTACGTGCCGCGGGGATTGAACTGGATGGCGCGGCGGATCATGGGGTGAGCGAGGCGCTGTATCTGCGTGATCCGGATGAGAACGGAGTGGAGTTGTATTGGGATCGCCCGAAGGAAGAGTGGCCGATGGATGGGGAGGGGAAGCTGGCGATGTTTACGAAGCGGCTGGATTTGAGGGGGCTGGGGGAGGAAAGGTAAAAGGGATAAGCGTTGGAGAATCGCCGGTTGCCTAGAATTCAAGGGGTTGGTTCATGCAAAGGAGGCGGTTATGGCTGTCACAATGACGGATGAGGAAATGAAGAAATGCCGTGCGATTATTCATGGGCATGCGGCGGCCGCGGCGGCGGGGAATGCGGTGCCGGTGCCGGGGGTCGGCGTGGCGGCGGATCTTGTGTTGATGACGTCGATGACGATGAGCTTGTGTGCCGTGTTTGGGGGGAGCATTTCCAAGGAGGCCGCGAAGACGCTGGCGATTGCGTCCTTAAAGAACACGGCTTTGAAGCAGCCGATCCGGGTGCTTTCCAGGGAGCTGTCCAAGGTGGTACCGGGGTTGGGGTTGGTGGTGGCGCCGACGATAGCCGTGCTGATGATTGAGTCCGCGGGGTGGGTACTGGCGAATGAACTGAAGGGGAAGGCGGAGATCACGCCGGTGGATTTGGGAGGCGGGGAGCGTGGGGTATCGATAGTGTGAGTAGGATGAAGAGTGGAATATGAAGAGGCAGAGTAGATTTACCGCGAAGGCGCGAAGACACGAAGGTCAGAGAAGTTAAGAGGGACTCAGGTGAGCACTGGTTGGAGGAGTTTGGGTGGAGTTGGGGTTCTTCGAGAAGGCGATTCGTAAATCCACTTGGGTCTTGTGAAGCAACGAGATTCCGAGGCAGTTGCGTACAACTGGCCCAGCCAACCATCCTGTTCAGGGCTTTCGCATCTAAATCATTGATTTGTAGCGTAAGTTTCCGGCGATGTGATATTGAAGGTTGGATTGAATCGTGTAGGCGCGAGCAAGACACGGCTTGAGTTGGGCTCAAGCCGTGGCACCCGGCCACATGGTTGGGGGTGGGAATACAGAGAGGGTAAAACAGGAATTTGTGGCGTGACAGTTCACTCATGTCGAGGGAGGTGGGCGATTGGGAGCCTGGGGGACGCCGGCGCTCCCGGTGTTTTTTGCTTGGTGGGATGGGGGTGCGGGGGTATAGTCGGGCATTGTTATTTGTGTTGGTGGTGTGGTTCCTTTCTGTGGGAGAGGTGATATGGCCAAGCGAATGGATGGGCGCGGGCGTGGATTTTCATTGGTTGAGTTGCTGGTGGTGATCGCGATTGTGGGGGTGCTGGTGGCGATGCTTGTGCCGTCATTGGGGATGGCGCGGGAGGTGGCGCGGGATGCGGTGTGCAAGTCGAACCAGAGGCAGATGTCGATAGCGGGGATGAATTATCGGAATGATTTCGGGGTGTATTTGCCGAGCCACCAGACGCAGACGGATGACCCGCAGGCGAATGCGGCCAACGATGCGCGGTCGGCGGGGCGGTTTGGGTCTTCGGGGCAGGGATTGCTGCACAGCGGTGGGTATATCTGGTTTCCGCTGGGTTTGTACAGCAGTTCGGCGACGACAAGCCGCACGGCAGTGCTGGAGGGAGCGAGGAAGAACACGGTGAGCCTTTGCCCGTCGGGCAAGTATTACGGGCCCCCACAGGCGCCGATGGCGATGGCGTACATCATTTCTCCCGGGCAGGCGGATGGGATGGACATGATCACGCGGACGCAGGATGGGTATGACGTTTCGCGTGCGGGGACGACGATCAAGGAAGGGAGCTGGGACGCGATGACGGCGTATATCCAGTCGTATTCGATGAATGAGCGTTTCAGCCGCGCGATCACGGTGCCCGGGCCGACGGCACGGACGGGATATACAGCGGTGAAGCAGATCAGCGGGAGTTATCAGGAATCGCGGCTCTTGGTATGGGCGGAGTATTTTCAGCGGGATGGGCTGGACCATGGGTATCGGATGTCAATGAGCACGCTGAGGGGGACGTCGAGTGAGCTGAGCATGCCGCGCTGGGGGTATTACCGGACGCCGCACGGGGCGTTGCGGAGCGGAAACTGGGCGGCGCTGGACGGGCATGTGGGGACGGTGCGTGTGGAGCAATTGCAGGCTGCGTGGGGGGCGGTGAATGCGACGGCGGCGGCGTTGGAGTTGCCGTGGGAGTATTAGGGGAAGAGGTCTTGAGTCCAGAGTCCCGAGTCCAGCGTCGAAGAGGGAGTGGAGTTGTTTTTTTGGGGTTTGTTGTGGGCGCGGGTAAGACACTGCTGGAGTTCGGCTCAAGCAGCGGCACCCAGTCGGAGGCACCGAGGGGGCCGTGGCACTCTAAATTATTGGCTGGTGTATTTGATGCGCCAGATGCAGTGGGCGCCGTCGTCGACGGTGAGGAGGGAGCCTTGTTTGTCGGTGGTGACGCCGACGAGGCGGCCCCAGACCTGGGCGTCTGAGGAGGCGAAGCCGGTGAGGAAGTCGACGTATTCACCGGTGGGCTTGCCGTCTTTCATGGGGATGTAGATGAGTTTGGAGCCCAGGCGGTTGGCGCGGTTCCATGAGCCGTGCTGAGCGGCGAAGGCGAGGCCGCGGTATTCGGGAGGGAATTGCGTGCCGGTGTAGAAGGTGATGCAGAGGGAAGCGGAGTGGGACTGGAGGAGGACATCGGGGACGATGGTTTTTGCGCCCAGGTCGGGCTGTTTGCCGGGGTGGCGGGGATCCTGATTGTTGCCGATGTAATACCAGGGCCAGCCGTAGAAGCCGCCGTCCTGGACGCGGGTGATGTAGTCGGGAACGAGATTATCGCCGAGTGCATCGCGCTCGTTGACGGAGGCCCAGAGGGTGTTTGTGCCGGGCTGTATGGCGAGGCCGACGGCGTTGCGTATGCCGGAGGCGAAAACGCGGAAGCCCGAGCCGTCGGGGTTGTATTCATGAATGCAGGCGCGGTGGAACTCGGCTTCGTCGTCGTTGACGTTGGAGCGGGAGCCGACGGAGACGTACATCTTTTTCCCGTCGGGGGAGAAGACGATGTCGCGCGTCCAATGGCCGCCGCCCTTCAACTGGCCGCCGCCGGGGAGTTTTTTGACAATGACTTCGGGTTTGTCGGAGGCTTTCAGATCGCCGGATTTGTAGGGGAAGCGGACGACGGAATCGGTGTTTGCGACGTAGAGGTATTGGGGGTTATCGCCGGGGGGATAGAAGGCCATGCCAAACGGGCGGCTGAGCTTTTCGGCGTAGATGGAAGCGGTGTCGAGATCTCCGGCTGCGTTCTGGCGGAGCAGTTTGATGCGGCCGGGGTCGCTTTCGACAACGAAGAGGTCGCCATTTGGGGCGGTGATGATTTTGCGGGGGTTATCAAAGCCTTTGGCGAAGAGATCGACCTTGAAGCCGGGCGGGGCTTTGGGCCAGGCGCCTTCGGGACGATCAATCTGTTTGGGCGGATTATTGGCGGAAGGCGTGGCGTTGGGTTTAGGGAGGTCTGCCGGGGTGATGAGGCGGCGCACGCCTGGGGCGTCGGTGGACCAGTCGCCGAGCGCGGCGGAGCCTGAGCGGAGGGGTTGTGAAGCGTTTTGAGCGGCGAGCGGGGAAGCAAGAAGAAGGAAGGCCAGGAGGAGTGCGGCGGTTTGGCGATTGGGATGGCGGCGCATGGAGAAATCCTATGACTTGGGCATGCGGAGAGGGTGACGGCAGAGTCAGAGGCGGATCGCAGGGAGTCGGTTCAGATATAGGGGCAACCCCCCTGCCGCAAGGCTGGGAGGTTGAGGTTGGATGGGTTGATACGGAATCAGCGGCGCATGAGAACGACGATGACGACGATGAGGAGGATCAAGCCGAGCGTGCCGCCGCCGATGTAGACGTAGTCCGCGAGGATGGGGGTGAGTGAGGTGGTCATAAGAATTTCCTTTGTTAGTGAGTACACATCTGACTGTATTGCAAAGCCGTGAGTGCGGCGGTCGGGTGATTCCTGATCTGGGGGGAGGGGAGATGGGGATGACGCAGCAAGGGGTTTGGCCAGGGGATTTTCACAAGTTCGTGTTCCGCAGCAGAAAACAAGACATGTTCACACGAACGAGAGCATGGCACGCAGAATAATGTGCTGATTAGAGTCTCAATCACAAATGAATCGCAATCGGTAGAATCAGGTTGAGAATGCGCGGGCTTGGTCTTCCAAGGCATCAGAATTCAGGGGCACCCCATGTCAAACCGGGCATCTACCGAGCAGATCACAAACGATGACGCAGCGAAACTGGAAGAAGCGGTCAAAGCGATCGCGGAATCCAACTTTTCCAAGGCGCATCGACTGCTGGAAGAGATCATCGCCAACACGCCGGCCGACTATCAACACGTCAAAGAAGGCAACGACGGGGGACTGACGATTCAGTTCTGGTCGCAGGCGGATTTCATCCACTATGTGGCATGGATGCAGGAACATCCGCCTGTGCGGGGAATCGTCTGGGAAGCGAACATTTATCCCCGCGCGCATCACTACATGGGATTTCTTTTCGTAAAGATGAGCCGTTTCATTGAGGCGATCACGTATCTGCGCAAAGGGCTGGAACTGGAGCCGACAAGCCCCATGATCCAATTTGAGCTGGCCCAGGCACTGATCCGCTCCGGTGATGCGGCAGGCGGGCTGGCAATTTATGAATCGGTCAAGGAACCAGGATTCTTCGTGAGCAGGCAGATGCTTGCGATGGGGTATCGC
Organism: uncultured Phycisphaeraceae bacterium; assembly: GCA_964527265.1. Lineage (GTDB taxonomy): Bacteria > Planctomycetota > Phycisphaerae > Phycisphaerales > Phycisphaeraceae > CAZGOM01. Next base: position 10,425 of record CAZGOM010000051.1, read on the forward strand.
GGACGGGGCTTTGCGCTGATTGAGATGGAAAAATTGGATGATGCGGAAGCAGCCTTGAAAAAATCACTTGAAATCGAGCCGGGCCATCCGGTTGCAGTGCATGAACTGGAGTTCATCGCGGACCTTCGGGAAAATGGAGGCCAAGTGAGGACGGAGTCGGTCGAGTCACAGGTGGATTCTCCGCTGAAATGCGCATCCTGTGGCAAACGGATGACCTCCGGGAAGGTCGCCAATATCGACGGCGTTACAGTTGGGATGTGCGACCGATGCCTCAGCGGAAAAGCGCCCAAGAAATGGTGGCAGTTCTGGCGGTCGTGAGTCTCGAGCCGATTTCATCAATTCGTGCTTTAGGGTAGAAAAAACATGCTCACTCGGATGAGAGCATGGCACGCTTAAAGCATGACGCGGAGGGCGGGGTATTCGGCGTGGATGCGGGGGCGAGGGCTTTGGGGGGTTGGAGGAAGCGGGCGGGTGTTTTGTTTCCACGCTTCCTTGACGGCGACGCCGGGGCCGGGGATGAGGTATGGAGGCGTGTCGTAGCAGGGTTTATCGCCTTCGACGGTGTAAAAGAGGATGCGGCGGTTGGGGCCTTCGAGCACTTCGGAATGGCTGCACATGGTCCATTCCTGCTGCTCAGGGGTGCCGATGGTGCCTTCGCCGGCGATGCAGACGCGGGCGGGATAAGGCACGGCGTGATCGGTCATGAGGTCGGCCATATCCTGGAGGGTGGCGGATTTGCCGAGCTTGCCAAGGCGGTCGGCGAGGAAGAGGATGCGCTCATAGCGGGCGTCTGCGCCTTGCCAATATTTCCAGTCGGGGGCGTTGTCGAGCGTCCAGCCGCGGCGGGCGATGGAGAGCTTGCCGCGCTCTTCCTTGAAGGCGCGCATGTGGGGGATCATGTAAGAGACGGCGCCGACGGCGGAGACGCCGTTGACGGCGGGGCGGACGCCCATGCGGCAGTTGGCTTTTTCGATAGCGACGGAGTTGTGGTCTGCATCGGCGATGAACTGGTTGCCGGGGCCCCAGAAGTCGCGGTAGCGGTCGAGGAATTCGACGGCGTCGTTGACGTGTTTGCAGTCCTGGGGCATGAGAGAGAAGACATCGACGGGGAAGAGGTCGGCAGGTTCATCGTCGAGGAAGACGGAGCAGGAGACGCCTTTGAGCGTCATTTTTTTAGAGCCGTCCGCGCCTTCGCGCGGGGGTTCGATGAAGGACCAAGCCCAGGGAGTGCGGGAGACGTCCCAGTTGCGGCCGTAGAGGGGGCCGCCTTCGGCGGAGTCTGCCATGTAGACGGCGGAGCATTCGGCGGCGGGCGGATTGAGGCCGACGTAGCGGGTGTTGATGCGGCGGGAATAGTAGAAGGTCCAGGAGTAGTAAAAGGCGAGATGGAGGGGCGTGACGGCGAGGCCGGCTTTGGCGGCGCCGTCGGCGAAGCCTTTGCGTTCGTGGAGGACCTGGTCGGGTATGCCGCGCGTTTCGGGGTATTTGAGGGGGTCTGGGGGGTTGGCCATGCGCTGGTGGTCGAACTTGAGGAGTTCGGAAGCGAGGTCCATGCCTTTGAGCATGGGGTATTCGGCGTACATGAAGGCGAAGCCTTCTTTGATCATGGTGTCGAGCTTGGAGGCGAATTTGTGGCCGGCGTCTAAGCCGCGGTCGTAGGCGAGGGTGAGGTGGGACATGGGAACCTCGGGGGGGGAAGATTTGTTCAGATAATTATGAGTGTGTGGACAAGGCGGAGTCAAGAGGCGTGGGTGCAGGGATAGGGCGATTGCATTTGATGATTGTCCCACGCGTCCGGGTTATCGGGTTGCGGGTTGCCGGGTGTTCATGCGCAACTGCAAGGCATGTCCCACGTATCAAAGGGTATTCACCTTGGATGGCCGTGGCGTTTAATGCGATTGCCCTGTGTGCGAGGGCGTAGAAAAGCACGGGCCTGTGAGGAGGCCGGCCGGTGCGTGGCATGCGGAAGGAGTCTTGCCGAGCGCGGGGAATGTTATTGGGTGACGTAGATCATCCACATGACGCCGAAGCGGTCTTTGAGCATGCCGAAGCTGGGGGAGAAGAAAGTTTTGGAGAGGGGCATCTGGACCTGGCCGCCTTCGGCGAGGGCGTTGAAGAACTTGGTGGATTCTTCGGTGGTGGGAACGATGACAGAGAGTGCGAAGCCGTCGAAATTGGGTTTGCCGTTGGCGTGGCCGTCGGAGAGGAGGACGGTGGATTTGCCGATGGAGAGAGATGCGTGGAGGATTTTTTCGGCCATGCCGGGGGGAATGTGGGCGACGTCGGGGCTTTCCTTGTAGCGCATGAGCATGTCGACTTTTGCGCCGAGGGCTTTTTGATAAAAGGCGATGGCCTGGTCAGCATGGCCATCGAAGAAGAGGTAGGGCTGGATCTGCATGGGTGGCTCCTTGGTTGGGATGATTTGGGGAGTATACCGATGAGAGGTGTTGCGGCTATTGTGTCGGGATGAATGAGTTGAAACATGCGGAACAGGTGGAGTTAAGTGAAGCGCCGGCAGGGGCTGGGGACCTTGCGCCGACGCGGCTTAGCCAGCGGACGTGGACGTGGAAGGACATGATGGGTCTGTGGGTGGGGATGGCGGCGTGCATACCGAGCTATATGCTGGCCAGCGGTGCGGTGCAGCAGGGAATGAGCTGGTGGCAGGCGGTGACGGTGGTGACGCTGGGGAACGTGATCGTGCTGTTGCCGATTGTGCTGAATGCGCATGCGGGGACGAAGTATGGGATTTCTTTTCCGGTGTATTGCCGCGCGAGCTTTGGGGTGAGGGGTGCGCAGGTGCCGGCGATGCTGCGGGCGCTGGTGGCGTGCGGTTGGTTTGGGATTCAAACGTGGATCGGGGGCGCGGCGATCTATGTGGTGATGGTGGCGTTCTGGCCGGGGGTGGCGGCATGGAATGAAGCGTTGCCGGGAATCGGGGCGGGGGCGGTGTCGCTGGCGTGCTTCATGGTGTTCTGGTTTTTGAATATCGCGATCATCTGGCGTGGGATGGATTTCATGCGGTTCTTCTTGAATACGCAGGCGCCGATACTAATCGGGTTTCCGCTGGTGCTGCTGGTGTGGGCGGTGATAAAGGCGGGCGGGATCGGCGAGGTGATCGGGCATGGGTCAGACCTGGTGGTGGCGGAGCAGAAGGAATCGTTTACGCGGCTGTTTTTCCCGACGCTGACGGCGGTGGTGGGTTTCTGGGCGACGCTGGCGCTGAATATCCCGGATTTTTCACGGTATGCACGGTCGCAGAAGGACCAGGTGATCGGGCAGGCGGCAGGGCTGCCGACGACGATGGCGCTGTATGCGCTGGTGGGCGTATTGGTGACGGCGGCGACGGTGGTGATTTTTGGAAAAGCGATCTGGGACCCGGTGGAGGTGATGGGAAAGTTTGAGAGCAAATGGGCGATCCTGGTGGCGCTGTTTGCGTTAACGGTGGCGACGCTGAGCACGAACCTGGCGGCAAATGTGGTGGGGCCGGCGAATGACATTGCGCATTTAGCGCCGAGCAAAATCAGCTTTCGGATGGGTGCGGTGATTACGGGGGTGGTGGGGATTTTGATCATGCCGTGGAAACTGATGGCGGACCCGACGGGGTATGTATTCACGTGGCTGATTGCTTATTCGGCGCTATTGGGAGCGGTGTGCGGGGTGATGCTGGCGGATTATTACCCGTATCGGAGGCGTGAGCTGGATCTGGCGGGGCTGTATAAGGCGGATGGGCCGTACTGGTATGTGAAGGGCGTGAACCCGGTGGCGATGGTGGCGCTGTGCGCGGGGGTGTTGCCGTGCTTGCCGGGGTTTCTGGTGGCGGTGAAATTGCTCAAGACGGATGCGGAGGGGGCGGGGTTGTGGGCGGGGTTTTTGCGGGTGTCTACGGATTTGTATGGGTATGCGTGGTTTATCAGCCTGGGGGTGGCGGGGGTTGTTTATCTGGTGGGGATGGAAGTGTGGGGAGGAAAGAAGTCGCGGGTCCAGAGTCCCGGGTCCCGGGTCGAGGAGTAAGAGGTTAAGGGCGATTAGGTGATGCGGTCGCCCGTGTAGATGTTCATGCGGTTGGGGCGGAGGAAGCCGACGAGGGTGATGTTGAGTTTGAGGCAGGCGTCGACGGCGAGGCTGGAGGGTGCGCCGACGGCGGCGATGAGAGGAATGCCGGCGATGGCGGCCTTTTGGATGATCTCAAAGCCTGCGCGGCCGGAGACGAGAAGACCGACATTGGCGAGCGGCCAGCGGTTTAAGAGAGCCTGGTGGCCGATGACTTTGTCGACGGCGTTGTGGCGACCGATGTCTTCGCGGGTGAGGAGGAGGTTGCCCGCGGCATCGAAGAGGGCGACGCCGTGCAGGCCGCCGGTTTTGTTGAAGGTGGGCTGGGCTTCACGGAGGCGATCGGGGAGGCGGTCGAGGGTGGCGCGGGGGATCTGGAATGTGGAGTTGATGGGCGGGATGTTCTGGAAGACGCGGTCGATGGTTTGGCGTCCGCATAAGCCGCACGAACTGGAGAGGTAGAGCTGGCGCTTGGCGTCGGAGACGCGGCAGGTGTTGCGGTCGCGGGCTTCGGGGGCGAGGGTGACGTCGATGATATTGCCGTGCGTGGCGTCGGGGCAGGGCTGGATGGATTCGATTTCGTCAGGGGATAGGACGATGCCTTCGGTGAGGCAGAAGCCGGCGGCGAGTTCGATGTCGGAGGAAGAGGTCCCGGGTCCCGAGTCTCGGGTCCCGAGTCTAAGAGGGGGAAGAGAAGCGTCATCGGAAGGTGGCGGCAAAGGGGTCGTTGTTGGCGCGTGCAAGACACGGCTTGAGTTCGGCTCAAGCCGTGGCACCCGGCTGGCGGCGAGGTCCTTATCGCTCCCGGGTGTGCGCATGGTAACGGAGATGCTGGCCCCCCCTACCCGGATTTCCAGAGGTTCTTCGACGGCGAGAAGATCGTCTTCAAAGGAGACGCATTCGCCGGTGAGTTTTTTCACGGGGCGGGAGGCGGTGGGGTTGCCGGGGGAGAATTTTTTGGGGGGATCGGAGGGCATGAAGGTGGGGTCTGGGGTCTGGTCAGAGGAGAATATCGATGGATTGGGAGCATTTGTGGGCGCGTGCAAGACACGGCTTGGCTTCGGGCCAAGCCGTGGCACCCAGCCACCCTTCCGGATCAGGTTTTTTCAACGGTGATGGGGATGAGTTTGGAGAGCGGGGTGCGGCTTTTGTTGGCGTGGGCGTCGATGGCGACCAGGCCATTGGTTTCGGGGAAGTATGCGGCGGCGCAGCCTGCGGGGATGTCGTAGGCGACGACGCGAAAGCCGTCTGCGTGGCGTTTGACGTTGTCGGGCCAGTGGGCGTGGAGGTTGACGTGGTCGCCGTCGCGGAGCTTGCGGTGGTGCATGTCCATTTCGTTCATGAAGATGACCATGCGGGTACCCCAGACGCCGCGGTAACGGTCGTCCATGCCGTAGACGGTGGTGTTGTATTGATCGTGGGAGCGGATGGTCATGAGCTTGATCTGGCCCTCGGGGAGGGAGAGATCGGGGACGGGGAAGGCGACGAAGTTTGCTTTTTTGGTGGAGGTTTTCCAGTTGAGGTCGCGGGCGGCATTGCCGAGGTAGAAGCCGCCGGGCTTCTGGATGCGCTGATTGAAGTTGTCGAAGCCGGGAATGACGGCCTGGATTTTTTCGCGGATGTAATCGTAGTTGGAGATGAGGGCGTCCCAGTCGGCGAGGTTAGGATTTTTGAGGGAGCCCTTGGCGATACCGGCGACGATGGCGGGTTCGGAGAGGAGGAGCGGTGAGGCTGGGGTGTTTGTGCCGTGCGAGGCGTGGACCATGCTCATGGAGTCTTCGACGGTGACCTTTTGCGGGCCGGAAGCCTGGATATCGGTTTCGGTGCGGCCCAGGCAGGGAAGGATGAGCGCATCCTTACCGGTGATGGTGTGGGAGCGGTTCATCTTGGTGGAGATGTGGACGGTGAGATCACACTTGGCGAGGGCATCCCAGGTATAAGCGGTGTCGGGCGTGGCGGAGGCGAAATTGCCACCCATGCCGATGAAGACTTTGGCTGTGCCGGCGTGCATGGCTTTGATGGCGGCGACGACATCGTGGCCGGATTCGTAAGGCGGCTTGAAATTGAAGACGTCGCCGAGGGCTTTTAAGAATTCGGGCTTGGGGTGCTCGTAGATGCCCATGGTGCGGTCGCCCTGGACGTTTGAGTGGCCGCGGACGGGGCAGAGGCCAGCGCCGGGTTTACCGATGTTGCCGCGCAGGAGCCAGAGGTTGACGACCATCTGGATGCAGGCGACGGCGTGCTTGTGCTGAGTGAGGCCCATGGCCCAGCAGGCGATGGGGCGCTCGGAAGCGAGGTAGACATCGGCGGCTTTCTGGATGTCCGCGCGGGAAAGGCCGGACTGCTTTTCGATGAAGTCCCAGGAGGTGAAATCGGCGACATTTTTAAGGGATTCAAAGCCCTGGGTGTGCTTGGCGATGAAGGCGTGGTCGAGGACTTTGCCGGGGTTTTTCTCCTCGGCATCAAGGACGAGCTTGACGATGCCGGTGAAGAGGGCGAGGTCTCCGCCGATGGTGGGCTGGAGGTAGAGTTCGGTGATGCCGGTGGAGCGGCCGGTGACCATGGAAAGGCTGTGCTGCGGGTGGATGAACTTTTCCAGGCCGCGTTCTTTGAGGGGGTTGATGCTGACGACGGTTGCGCCGCGCTTGCTGGCGGCCTGGAGCTCGCTGAGCATGCGGGGATGGTTGGTGCCGGGGTTCTGGCCGATGACGAAGATGGCGTCGGCGTGTTCAAAGTCTTCAAGAGAAACGGTGCCTTTGCCGACGCCGACGGACTCGTTCATGGCGGAGCCGGAGGACTCGTGGCACATGTTGGAGCAGTCGGGGAAGTTGTTCGTGCCGAACATGCGGCCAAAGAGCTGGTAGAGGAAGGCGGCTTCGTTGGAGGTGCGACCGGAGGTATAGAAAATGGCCTGGTTGGGGTCTTTGAGGGCTTTGAGGTGCGTGCCGATGAGCTTGAAGGCGTCGTCCCAGGTAGAGGGTTCGTAATGATCGGTGGATGCGTTGTAACGCATGGGGTGGGTGAGGCGGCCCTCGCTTTCGAGCCAGAAGTCGGATTGCTCTTTGAGGAATTTAACGGGGTGCTTGGCGAAGAATTCGGGGGTGACGCGTTTGCCGGTAGTTTCAAAGGCGATGGCTTTGACGCCGTTTTCGCAGAACTCGAAGCGGGAGGTGTTTTTAGGCTCGGGCCAGGCGCAGCCGGGGCAGTCGACGCCGTCGGGCTGGTTGAGTCGGAGAAGAGCCTTGGAGGTGGCGATGTGGTTCTGCTCACGGGAGACGTGCTTCATGCTGGAGAAGAGAGCGCCCCAACCGCCGGCTGCGGATTTGTACTTGCCGACTTTGGGTTTGTGTTTTTTAGACATTACAGGAACCTCGTATCGCGGGAGTTGTGATCTATTAGTTTAGCCGGGGGAGGAATGCGCCGGGGGCCTGGAGTGGGATTTGGGTGGATCGCTTACCACTAAGGCACTAAGACACGAAGGTCAGATAAGGGCGGAGAGATACCGCGTTTAATTGCGTGGAAGCAGGTTAGGGCAAGACCGTGCACTCAGTAGATGCAACAAAACAGTGGCGTAGACACCAGTGGGGGATTGGCGTGATGAGGTTGGTTGTAAGAGCAGTTCAGTTATATCGGGAGAGTTGGGTAATCGGGAGCCGGCGGGACGCCGGCGCTCCCGGTGCACTCCCAGCGGGCTCGTCTGGTATCCTATTGGGCCTGTTCGGGCAGGAGCCCGACGGATTGACTTTAATGGAGAGCAACATGGGCATCATGACTGGTAAACGCGGGATTGTGTTCGGGATCGCCAATGATCGGAGCTACGCCTCCTTCATCACCAAGCAGTTGGTGGAACACGGCGCCGAATGCATCTTCACCCACCTTCCCGGCGACAAGAACGCCCACCGCTGCAAGAGCGCGGTTGAAGAACTGGGCGTCAAAAACCCGTGGCTGATGCCTTGCGACGTCTCGAAAGATGAAGATCTTGACGCAGTGTTCGCAAAGGTGGCGGCGGACTTCGGCTCCATCGACTTTCTTGTGCACGCGGTGGCCTTCGCCGACCGCAACTTCCTGAAGCTGGGCAACTTCCACACCACCACCCGCGCGGCCTGGAGCCAGGCGCTGGATATCAGCGCGTACTCCTTGCTTGCGATGAGCCAGCGCGCTTCCAAGATCATGCCCAACGGCGGCTCGATCCTGGCGATGAGCTACTACGGCGGCGAAAAGGTCATCCCCGGGTACAACGTGATGGGCGTGGCCAAAGCCGCGCTGGAACACACGACCAAATACCTGGCATGGGAACTTGGCCAACAGAAGATCCGCGTGAACACGATCTCCGGCGGCCCGCTGCGCACGCTGGCGGCGATGGCCGTGGGCGGCATCACCGAAATGTTTGAACACCAGGAAAAGAAATCTTCCCTGCGCCGCAACATCGAAGGTGAAGAAGTGGGCAACACGGCTGTGTACCTGCTGTCTGACCTTTCGACGGCTGTGACGGGCGAGAACATCCATGTGGATGCGGGTTTCTCGATCGTCGGGCTGTGATTGGCATCGGCCTTCGATGACGCGCACGCACCCGGGTGATCGGGTGGCGGGTTATCGGGGGTATTTGAGTTGGTTTGATTGAATTAAAAAAACACCCGGCTTTTGCCGGGTGTTTTTGTTTTGAACGCGCAACGAGATTCCGGGGCAGTTGAGTACAACAGCCCCAGCCACCCACACTTTTATGCGTGACGCCGCAGTACCAGACTCAGCCGGAAATGCTGTAAAGGCGGGTGGATTGGAAGGCAAGTTTGACCTTGAGAGGTTGGCTGGCTGGGATTGGGGGGTTGTTGGCCCAAGCAGCTTGGTGGCGGGTCTGGTTGGCGGTGAGGGGAATGGAGTTTTCGAGTTCAAAGCCTGGGATGGGGGTGCCGTCGGGGTGCTGGAGTTCGGCCTGGAGTTTGCCGCGGGAGGCGTCGGCGTTGATGTGGAGTTTTCCGTTTGGGAGGGTGAGGGGTTGGGTGACGATGTGCCCCCCTACCGGGTCGGCGTCGAGTGAGACATAGCCATGCAGACGCCAGGCTGCGCGGGCGATGGTCATGCGTTTGGCTTCCATCGGCGCGCCGTGGCCGGTGTTGAGAGCGGTGTAGTAAAGCCAGGTTTCATCGCCGACATCGACGGTGGTGCTGGAAGTGCCGAGGATGAGGCCGGCGTCGAAGGTGCCGGGGTTGCCGCGGGGGACGATGTTGATGCGGGGCCAGGTGCGGTGCCAGGCGACGCCATCGGGGCTGGTGGCGAGATGGACATCAATGGGCCCATCGGCGGGAGACTGGCCAGGGGCCACGGTGGGCCGGGGGCGCTGGCGGATGATGCGGAACATGGTGGGGAAGCCGAGGAAGCCCGCGGCATGAGGAACGACGGACATGTTGTAGACGTCGGTGCGGCCTGGGTTGGTGCCGGGAACGGGGGCCCAGGCGTCATCGGTTTCGTCGGCGGCGAAGACCATTTGAGGTTCGGACCAGGTGTCGAAGTCTATGCTGCGGGAGAGCCAGACGGTGCGGCGGTCTGTGCCGCGCACTTTGCTGTTGCGCTTGTGATAGACGAGGTATTCGCCGGTGCAGGGGTTTTGAGAGAGGGTGACGGTGTCGGTGTAGGGAAGGATGGGGTTTGCGGGGTGGGCGGTCCAGTGGATGCCATCGGGAGACCAGGCGGCGTCGTAGCCGGTTTTGGCGTGTTCCTTGGATGCGCCGAGCATTTTGTAGCGGCGGGCGGGGTTTTTGTCGTGGGGGTCGAGGAGGATGGAGGGAGAGTGGGTTTTGTGGACGGCGTTGGGGTATGGGGCTTCGGGGAGGGCGTTAAGGGTGGGATGGGTCCAGGTGAGGCCGTCGGTGGAATGGGAGAGGCAGACCCAGTCTGTGCCGCGCTGGGCATTGACAATGGCCTGGTACCACATGGAGAGAGTGTTGTCGGTTTTTTTGTAGACGCTGCCGTAGAGGTAGACACGTTCCTCGGGAGTGGTGGGCGCCATGACGGGCTGGGGGAGTGTGGTGGCCGGATGGACGGTGCGGGAATAGCCGTCGCCGGACTGGAGGCCGGAGTCGTCTGCAAAGAGGAGAGGGAGGCCGGCGAGTGAGATGGGGGTGGTCATGGGTGGCTCGCGGATGGTGGGCTGGGGAGTGCTATATCAGTGATATCTTATCGAGAGAAGGGGCTGGGGTCTAGAGTCTGGGGGCTGATCAGAAAAAGAAGCGAATGGTTGTAAGATGGGGGACTGTGTCTATTTTATTGGCGCGTGCAAGACACACAGCAACTGAAGACAGTTGCAGTGTGCCACCCCCGGAGTGTCCCATGATTGAGCAAGTGTTGGCGCATCTGGAAGCGGATAAGGCGAATGCTTTGGCGCGGATGATGGATGTATTGAAAATTGCGAGTGTGAGCACAGACCCGAAGTACAAGCATTTCATGCCGGAGGCGGCGAACTGGTTTGGACGGCTGGCGGAGGAGGCGGGGCTGGTGGCGGAGTTGCATCCGACGGAGGGGCACCCGGTGCTGATGGCGGTGACGCCGGCGGGGAGCGTGCCGGGGAATGCGCCGCGCATTTTGTTTTATGGGCACTACGACGTGCAGCCCCCGGACCCGGTGAATCTCTGGACGACGCCTGCGTTTGAGCCCACCATCCGGGATGGCAAGGTGTATGCACGCGGCGCGGCGGACGACAAAGGGCAGGTGTGCACATTCATGGAAGCGCTGGTGGCGTGGAAGAAAGTGTCGGGGAAGATCCCGGTGCATGTGACGCTGCTATTGGAGGGGGAAGAGGAATGCGGAAGCGCAAATCTCCCGCGCTTTTTAGAGAAGCACAAGGCGATGCTTTCAAAGCATGATGTGGTGCTGATTTCGGATACGTCCATGTGGAACCCCACCACACTGAGCATCACCTACGGTCTGCGCGGGCTGGCGTATTTTGAAGTGAAACTGCACGGCCCGGCGCGCGATCTGCACTCAGGCGTGTACGGCGGAACGCTGGCCAACCCGGCGAACATCCTGACACGCATCCTGGGGAAACTGCAGGATGAAAACAACCATGTGACCATCCCCGGGTTTTATGACGATGTGGTGGGCGTGTCTGATGAAGAGCGCGCGGCATGGCAGAAACTGGGATTCAACGAAAGCGAATTCCTTGGTGAAGTGGGTGTGAAAAAGCCGCACGGAGAAGCAGGGTTTTCAACGCTGGAGAGGAGATGGACGCGGCCCTCGTGCGACATCAACGGGCTGTGGTCCGGCTATCAGGGGCCGGGGGCCAAGACGGTGCTGCCTGCGATGGCGGGGGCGAAGGTGAGTTTCAGGTTGGCAGCGCATCAGAGCCAGGCGCGCATCAATGAGCTTTTTGAAAAGTGGCTGCGAGCGCAGGACACGTGCGGATGCACATGGGAAATCACCACGCTGCACGGCGCGGAGCCGGTGCTTGTGGATACGCGGGCACCCGCGTTTGCCGCGGCCAAGCGGGCGGGGGAACGGGCCATCGGCAAGCCGCCGGTGCTGGTGCGCGAAGGTGCGACGCTGCCGATCATTGCGGACTTTAAGAAGACGCTTGGCCTGGACAGCCTGATGGTGGGATTCGGGTTGAACGACGACTGCCTGCATTCGCCCAATGAAAAATTCAACATTGCATGCTTTGAACTGGGATGCAGGACGCATGCGATTCTGCTGGATGAATTGGGAAAGAAGTAAGGGCCAGATCAGTCGGAAAGATCCCGGGGCAGCCGCAGACGGCAGCCCCAGCCACCCGACAGCCTCTCCGCTCACTCGGGTTCGCTTTTGCTGACGAGTTCGAGGACTTCTTCTTCGACAAAGATAGGGACTTCAAGGCCGACGGCGAGGGCGATGGCGTCGCTGGGGCGGCTGTCGATCTGGTGGATGCTTTCGCCCTGGCGGACGTGGAGGGAGGCGTAGAACGTGCCGTGGCCCATGTCGTCGGTTTTAACCTGGGTGATGATGACGCGGTCGATTTTCGCACCCAGGGTCTGGATCATGGTGGCCAGGAGGTCGTGGGTCTGGGGACGTGGGGGTTTGTGGCCCATGACGCGGCGTTCGATGGCGGAAGCTTCGTTAAAGCCGATCATGATGGGGAAAACGCGGGGGCCGACGACCTCTTTGAGTTCGACGACGTGGGTGTCGTCGTTCTCACGGATGAGCACCCTTCTTAATTCCATCAGGACAGGCATGAATAGGCTCCTTGGTTGAAGGATTATAGTCCGGGGTGCGGCGCTTTCGTGCGGGTTTCTATATAATCCCGGCACGAACTTTCAACACTGAGGCATGCCATGGCCGACAACATCGATGCGTTTTTAGCGAATGTGGATCGGTACACCAGCGCCTATCTGGAAGCGCTGGGCGTACAGGGAACGGCTGGGCAGATCCTCGTCAAATCGCTGGATGACAAAGCCTTCCGCGCGCACCTTCTGGATAACCCGCGCGAAGCGCTGGCCAGCGAAGGTGTGAAGCTGCCCGAAGGCCTGCTGGTGACGGTGTATGAAAACACGGATAAGCAGATTCACCTGGTGCTGCCCCCGGTGGTGGATCAGGTTTGAGTGAGGATGGGCCTTGGGTTCTGGGTCTTGGGTCTTGTCAGAAGGACAGACACCACGACTGGAAACCTTGGCCCCCTCCCGTACTTTACATCGCATTTCTGACTAGACCCAGAACCCAAGCCCCCGAACACAAGACCTAAAATATGCAAGCCAACCCACTTCAAGAAGCGTTGATCCGTTCCTGCACTGACCTGGCCTACCGCAAGCGGCTGATCGAGAATCCTCGCTCAGCGCTGGCCGAGGCTGGCGTGACAGTGCCGCAAGGCGTTGAACTGGTGATCCACGTGGCCAGCGACCACCACATTCCGCTAGTGTTGCCGGGCAAGGGGACTGGCCCCGGCAAGGCGAAGGCCGCGGAACCTGCCGCACCCGCACCGGCCAAAGGAAGCGCGTTCAGCGCGACCTGGCAGGGCAAGACGCTGGTGGTGGCCGGCCGGATCGACATTAAGACCGCTGCGGAATTCCGTAAAGCGCTGCTGGCCGGTTCCGGGCAGGTGGAAGTGGATTTCTCCAATGTGACGTTTCTCTCCTCAGCCGGCCTGGCTGCGCTCCTGGTGGCGCAGAAACAGTACGCCAACTGGGGCGTGAAACTCAAACTGGTTCACGTGCCGACGGAAATCAGCAATGTGCTGGAATTGTCGGGCTTCCATAAGCTTTTTGTTATTTCCGAAGCGCTGCCTGAATAAGACAGATAGCAAGAACGGCCACGCTCGGGGAAAATTATGTGGCAGGCAATATGCCAAACGGGACTGACATCGGCGTTGCGTGCGCCGGAACGATGCATTCACTCAGTTGTATGAAAATATGAATATGATTCACAAAACGTGAATCATCCTGCTTTGACTGCGCCCGCGCTGGTTCCTGGAGCCGTTGGAGGCGTTTTGCGGGGGCGGCCCTTGCGCTTGGCGGGGGCGGGTTCCTGCTTGAGGCTGGGCCTGACAAGGCGTGCGTCGCCGGCGAGTTTGGAATTGAGTTTCTGGAGGGCATTTAATTCGATCTGGCGGACGCGCTCGCGGGAAAGGCCGAGCTTTGTGCCGATGTCGTTGAGTGTCATCGGTTCTTCGCCATTTAAGCCAAAGCGCAGCTTTAAGATGTCCGCTTCGCGGTTGTCGATGGCGGCAAGCATCTCATTGATGAGGTTCATGTCCTCGGTGCGGAGCATTTCCTGATGAGGCTTGGGGGAGTTGTGGTCGGAAAGAATGTCTGTGTAGCGGAGGATGTCGCCACCGTAGTCCAAGCCGTTGGTGGGACGCTGGCGGATGCGCGCGGCATCGCGGATCATGCGGAGCTTGCGGGGCGTGACGTCCATGGCCTGGGCCAGTTCCTGCGTGTTGGGGGGACGGCCCAGCTCATTTTCCAGCTGGTTGCTTTTCTGTTTCCAGAGGGAAATCCACTCAATCATGTAGGCCGGGACGTGGACCATGTAGCCCGCGTGGTGCAGCGCGTGGCGGATGGACTGTTTGATCCACCAGGTGGCATAGGTGCTGAAGCGCGCGCCCTGCTCGGGGTCAAAGGCTTCGACGGCATGAAGCAGGCCGATGTTGCCTTCATTGATTAAGTCAGTCAGGGGGAGGCTGCGGTTTGCGTAGCGCTTGGCGATGTTGACGACCAGGCGCAGATTGCTGCGGATCATCCGTTCACGGGAGACAGGGCAATTCTGCTGGATAATGCGCCAGCAAAGTTCCTTCTCCTGCTCTGCGGTCAGGAGAGGCCAATCCTTGATTTCCTTGAGGTAGAGCTGAAGTTCGTTCTCTACCACCGGTCCGGTTGGCATGCTTTTTGGTCCCTGCGGGCGGGTCGGAATCGGCTAGACAACACGGTTGGCCGAAGTCATTTGCCGCCAGACGTCAACTATGGTGTCGATTTTACGATTGTCAAACAATTTCGGGTGGGAGTCGATCCCAGCGTGTAAGTTTCGACCGTTGTCAGCGATGGTATTCAGGCTGATGACGGCCGACCTTTACTACTTGGCGATCGTTGATGGGAAACAACGCTTGTAACCCCCTGCAACAGGATATACCAGCGGGAGCCTGGAGTGAAGCGGGTTTAAAAAAACACCCCGGGATAACCGGGGCGTTTTAGAAGACAAACTCAAAAGGTATTGACAATCAGGCTTTGATGTGAACCTGATTGGCTGCTTTGCTGGTGAGTGCCTGGTCGCGCTTGGCGAGGTCTTCGAGGACTTGGCGGACGCGACGGGCGATGCCCGTTGCGTCGAGGCCGACTTCACCGAGCTGGAACTTGCGGCTGGCCTGGTAGATCCACTTGTGAGGCATGCCGTGGCGGAAGACCTTGTCGCTGGAGATGCCGGCTTCGTTGCAGGCTTCCAGGACCATGGTGCCAAAGCCGCCGACGACGGAGTGGTCTTCCACGGTGAGGACGGGGATGCCACGCTCAAGGATGGACTTGACCAGGGCAATATCGACGGGCTTGGCGAAGCGTGCGTCGTACAGCTCGATGTTGTAGCCCTGAGTGACGAGTTCATCCAAGGCTTTGGAGGACTCGTAGACTTCGGTGCCGTACGCGAGGATGGCCAAGTCGATCTTATCGCTGGAGGCGTTGCCCTTAACGGTTTTGACGTGGACGCCCTTGCCGAGTTCGAAGGCGGGGACGTCCTTGACGAGGGGGGTCTCGGCGACGTTGTCGCGGGGATAGCGGATGATGGAGCATCCCGCGTCGTAAGTGCGCATGAATTCAAGACCAGCGCGGAGGTTGGGCTCGTCGGAGGGGGCGAGCATGACCACACCCGGGAGCGGGCTGAAGATGGCCAAGTCCATAAAGCCGTGGTGGACGGCGCCGTCGTCACCGACGAAGCCGGCGCGATCCAGGCAGATGCGGACGGGAAGACCCTGGAGGGCGATTTCCTGGAAGACCTGGTCCTGTGCGCGCTGAACGAAGGTGGAGTAGACGGCGAAGAAGGGTTTTAACCCGGTTTTCGCCAACCCCGCGGCCATGTCCATGGCATGGGATTCGCAGATGCCGGTGTCCAAAGAGCGAGTGGGGAACTTGGGGAGGATCTTGTTGAGACCCGTGCCGTCGGGCATGGCGGCGGTGATGCCGTAGACTTTGGAGTCTTTTTCCATGATGTCGTGCAGGGCATCGGCGAAGGCGGAGGTGAAGGAGCGGCCGGACTTCTTCATTTCCACGCGGCAGCCTTCAACGGTGAAGGGGCTGGGGGAATGGAAGCGGCTGGGGTCGCCGGTGGTGAACTCGAAACCCTTGCCCTTGACTGTTTTAACGTGCAGGAGGATGGGGGCTTCGACCTTTTTGACTTCCTGAAGCATTTCGATCAGGGTGGCCATGTCGTGCCCATCGACGGGGCCGATGCAGCAGAGGCCAAACTGTTCGAACATGTGGTTGGCGGCGATGGTGTGTTTGAAGATCTCACCGGCGCGCTTGTAGACGCCTTCGAGCGCCTGGCCACCCGGAAGGCGCATGAACATTTCATGGGCCTTCTTGTCGGAGTAGTTGACGCGGAGCTTGTCGAAGTATTGCGCCATCGCGCCCTGGGGCTTGGCGATGGACATGCCGTTGTCGTTGAGGATAACGAGGAACTGGCGGTTGAGCGTGCCCGCGTTGTTCAAGCCTTCGAGGGCCACGCCGTTGACGATGGAGGCGTCGCCGATGATGCTGACGACGCGGCGGTCGCCCTGGCCATTGACGGTGTCGCCGCGGGCCATGCCGACGGCGGTGGAGATGGCGGTGCCGGCGTGGCCGACGGAGAAGAGATCGTAGGGTGATTCGCGAGGCTCAGGGAAGCCGGCCATGCCGTCACGCTGACGAAGCTTGGGCAGCAGGCCTGCGCGACCGGTGAGGAGCTTATGAGGGTAGCACTGGTGTCCCACATCGAACAGAAGGCGGTCGTGTGCGAAGTCGAACACGTAGTGGAGCGCGATGGAAAGCTCCACGACGCCAAGGTTGGGGGCCAAGTGGCCACCGGACTTGGAGACTTGTTCGCAGATGGAGTGGCGCATTTCGGCGGCCAGCTCATTAAGCTGGTCGACGGTCATTTTTTTGATATCGGCCGGCCCTTTGATCTTGGGGAGATAAGGGGGCTGGATCATTCCAGGATCGGTCGAGATCGGGGGATTGGTCGTTGCCGTCACTCCGTTGGCTCCAAAAAACAGGGCTCATAAAATCAAGGCATCCACAGTCCGTTAAACAGGATGCCGACAAATGCTTGGGGGGTATTTTACCCCAAACCCAGACAAAGGGCGAGAGGAAAGTTAACCCGCCCCTCATGTTCGGGTTTTATTTGGATCGAACGGCCATATAATCGCAGAGGTCGCGCAGTTCCTGAATGCCATGAGAATCCTTCTTGGCCTTCTCAAGAAGGTCCAGAGATTCGTGCGCAAGTATTTGCAAACGCAAGACTTCCGCCTTGCTGGCTTCAAGCCCGATGAGGCTGGGGTAGGTGGTTTTGCCCTGCTGGACGTCCTTGTTGGCTGTTTTACCCAACTGTTGTGTGCTTTGGGTGACGTCAAGGATGTCATCGACCACCTGGAACATGAGGCCGACGGTTTCACTGTAGTCGGTGATGGCCTTGAGCTGGGCGTCGGATGCCCCGGCTGCCAAGGCGCCCATGCGGCAAGAGGTGCGGATGAGAGCGCCAGTCTTATTTTTATGGATGGTCTTGAGCTTTTCCATCGGCGGGGTGCCGACGGGGAAGTCCGGAAGGGTGTCGTAAACCTGGCCGGCGATCATGTCGTTGGTGCCGGTGGCCAGTTCATCAACGATCTGCACGGCCAAAGCGGCGGGCTTGACCTCACGGGCGATCAGTTCGAAGGCGAGGCCCATCATGCCGTCCCCGGCAAGGATGGCCATCGCGTCGTTGGTGTGCTTATGCAAGGTGGGGCGGCCGCGGCGCAGATCGTCATTGTCCATGGCGGGAAGATCGTCATGAACGAGGCTGAAGCAGTGGATCAGTTCAATGGCGGCGGCGGGAGCCAGGGCTTGCTCAATCTTCCCCCCCACCGCTTCGCAGGAGCGGACGACCAGGATGGGGCGCATGCGCTTGCCAGGGCCGAAAAGGGCGTATTTAATGGCTTCACGGAGATTGGCGGGCAACGGGCGCCTATCCAGGAAAGCATTCATATAGGTCTCGACATGCGCCACCGGAGCGGCGATCTGATCCATGTCGAACTTCTTACCAGCGGTGCTGACGGCCATGAATTTCTCTCTTCCCAAGCCTTAAAAAGAAGCCGGGATTATAGGAATTTCAAAGGATATGGGCAACAAACATTCATGACAAAGCCGCCGCCCACGCCACCACTTCGATTCTGGAATCCAAAGGTTTACCCGGCCTTGCGTTTCTGCTTGCGGGTGAGCGCCAATGCCCCCGCGCCGTCGATCTTGATCGTGGCTGTGACATTGTTTTCCTGGATATTCAGTGCGACCGGTCGCCCCGCGTGGTCCGCGGCCGTCCAGGATTCGGCATTATCGAGCTTGAACTCAAGGGTGATTTCCCGGGGATCGGATTCATTGTTCCAATCGATCACGGGGATGAGGATACCTGCCGGGGAATCGATCCATGCGGTCTCGACCATGGCTGATGTCCTCGCCTTGACGCGCGGCATGGCGATGTCGAAGCTCCGCAGTTCCCGCACCAGTTCCTCGATGCTCGGATCAAGGATTTCGGTAACGGTTCTGTGGGCGCTGCCATTCGCATCCGACCGGCCGATGGGAATGGGGTGGGAAATCCGCTGAACCCCGGGGGCAAAGCCGTAGGCGATGGTGCGATAAGTCTGGTCAGGATGCTGAGTGATGACGATGCTGGCGCCGGCGGCCCCTTTAAACTGCGCGACCGCCTTGGCGCCGGTTCCCGCCTTCAGCGGCACCATGGAATGGTAAATGCCAAGGCCGCCGCCGTTCAATCTTCCGCCGGCCCCCGGCACGTACTCGGAAAAAATACGGGCGGCGGGGATATCCACCAGATCCTGCTGATAAAACCGCAGCGACGGATAACCCCCTCCGGCAGGTTGGGTTTGCGCCCCCTTGAGGACCTCCGCGGCATTCACCACGCCATTGGACGTCACCAGCATGTGCGGCCCTTTGGCGCAGCGCAGCAGTTGAAGGATGGGCGCGTCAGGCCTGTCGGTGCCGACAAACGGACCGGCGACCAGCAGGCCACCCTTATCAAGCCATTTGGAAATCGCCTTGACGGCATTGAGGCTGACAACCGGATCGCAGATGATCAAAACTTTATATTTCTCCAGCGTGCCGTCGTAAAGATCATCCTCGATCACCGCATCCACAGGCACATTGGCAAGCTTGAGCCCGGCATACATGGCAAGCTTCGCGGTGGCGAAAGGAGGCTGCCAGCAGCCGGAAATATCACCCGCGCGGCTAAAGAAAAAGCCGACTTCCGCCGGCGCGACTTTGGAACCCACCAATTTGTCCTCAAAAGTTCCCAATTCATACGCAACGGTGCGTATCTCACGGAACATGCGGGTATCGCTGACGTGGTACCGGGTGTTGCCGACTGGGAGGGGAACGATCTGAAAAAGGTCGAATCGATTGATGCCGTGCGCCATATGTCCATAGAACATCCTTCGCCATGACCGGGGATTGTTGCCGGGGGATTGCGGCATGATGCTGGCGGCCATGGCCTGCCTGGGGTAGTGGCGGATGCCGGCGCGCATGAGGTCGACATTGAGGAATTGCATGCCATGCCACCCCATGGGCATGAGAAAGAGATAGTCCTGAATCCACGGCAGGGTAAGGGCCTTACGACGGAGGCTTTCGGCAAAGGCGTAGGTGGGGCCCAGGCATGGCGCACCGCGCTCGCTGTCGACCATGTAGGAATTGAAGTTGATGGCAACAAGGGCATCGGGGACGAACTGCCTGAGGATATCGGTGGCCCGCTGGGTTTCGCGCAGGCGCAATTCCTGGTCATAAAGCGCGTCGAAATAGATCTGCTCGGGCGTCGACAAGTGCTTGTCCGCGCGGTTGCGCATGTACATCACATCGGCCCAGGTGGATTTCTCATTGCCCGTCACCTGCGCGGGCAGAACGCCCATGCTTTTGAGGAATTCGCGGAATCCTTCATCGTCCTTGGCGGGGCCGGGAAAAAGGTTATTGGAGGTTTCGCTGCCGATCATGAACCCCGCGACGCCTTGAAGCTGACCTTTGGCCTTCATCGCCTCAAGCGTTTCCTTCATTTTCTCCGATGTCGAAAGGCCAAACGGGATGATCGTGCCGCCCGGCGCGGCGGCGTCCGGCGCTTTGCCACGGGAGGCGGTGTGGTTGAGGCCAAGAAGCGCGTTAAAGCGGTCGACGGCTTGGTTGTATTGCGCGTCCCCCTGGCGATACGGAAAGGAAATCGCGGTAAGCGGGACTTTCACCGGCGGCTTGCCGGGAACCTGGAGTTTTTCCAGATCAGCAAGGTAATCGCTCAGCACGCGCGTGATGGGAAAGATGCCGTCGGCCAGACCGACGGCTTTGATATTCGGGCGGGCGACAAGCTCCAGCGAGGGGCCTTTCAAATCAAAACGGACGCCTGGAACCGGGCCCTTGGCCGAAGGCAGGCCAAATTCCACGTAACCCTCCGGGGCCGGCGCGGCCCCCTTCTCCGGCTTGACGGACGCAGCCTGGATCGGCCAGCGGGTATCCACAAACGTAGGCAAAAGCGCGCCGGCATCTACCCATTGGCTCGTCTCTCCGGGCCCAACATCCAGCACGAGCGGCTCACGCTTTTCCCCCGGCCCGGGAGAAACCTGATCGCTGAAAGTCACTTTCAGCGCGGATGTGGAACTCTGGTTGACCACGCGCGCCCAGACCTCGCCGGTTTGCGTAAGCCATGAGGCCAGCGGCAGATTGGTTTCCTTTTCGATGCGCGCCTGAAGGCCCGCCGCATCGGTGGTGAAAAGAAAGCAATCGATGGTGACTCCGGCCGTGCACTGCGCAGAGGCCGAGCTATTGGTGACGGAAATGACCGCGGGCCCCGGCTCAAGGGGGACGATAAAATCATGTCCTTCCCAGACGATGTTCTCATTGGCCCCCCACTCCCAGACGACTTCATCCTTCAGGCCTTCTCCAAAAGGCCAGAGCTTGATGCATCCGGGCCTGCCATAGAACTTCTTGAATGTTTTGCCGTTCTGACTGATGTTCACTTGGAACATGTATTCAAAGTGATAAGGCGCCTCATAACGGGCCAGAACGCGGTATTCACCCGCAGCAGGAATAATGACCGTGGCAGTAGCCCATGGGCCCGAGGGTGCGCCGCGTCCGGGCGTGCCCATGCCCAGCGCGGCCTGCCTGCTGAGAAAGGCGTTGGCGAAATTGGCTTTGTAGAGATTCTGGCCCCATTTGATCGGCAGTGCGCTGGAGCGCTCGGTGCGGATGAAATCCTCACCTTCGATCACGAAGGTGGTGGCCCCCGGTTGCGCCGTGGGAACCACATTGGGCACGATGGGCGGGGGAGGAGGCGGGTTGAGACTCTGCGCGAGAGTCAGTTGCGCCATGCCCAGCGCCACCCCAATACAGACGAATACCTGGGAAAGCCTTACATGCATGCGAATCCCCTTGGAAACGGTTTGTCTTAATCACGCTGGAATGGTGGATCTAAGACGCCGCGCTTCCAAGGTGGGCAGGAATGCAGAGCCTCAGCGAGTTAGTTTACAGTCCGGGCACAGATTGCCTATTGGCGGCCATCTTCACGGCCAGGCGGATGGCGGCTTTCATGCTGCCGGGGTGGGCCTGATTTTTGCCGACGATATTGAAGGCGGTGC
>CAZGOM010000052.1:0-31710 GCA_964527265.1 uncultured Phycisphaeraceae bacterium
CCGGCGTCGCGGGCGAGGATGAGGACGCCGGGCTGGCCGGGGATGGGCTCCAGGGCTTGCATGTTGGTGACGCCGGGGAAGGATTCATCGGATTCCCAGCCACCGGGGGAGAGGCGTGCGAGGCGGAGCATGGGTTGGTCAGGATCGATCCAGACGACGGAGGGCTTGGCGTCGACGGTGAGACCGGTGAAGTTTCCGGAGATGCCATTGGGGAGGGGGAGGGTGAGCTTGTCGCCGATGGGGGAGGATTCACCCTGGCTTAAGCGGTAGCGCTTTAGGATGCCGGGGGTTTTGGGGTCAACGGCGATGATTTCGTCGGGTGAGCCGTTGGCCTTGAGGATGTCGACGGTGGGGGAGGAATCTTCGCCCAGGGGGATGGCGGGGAGAAGCTGGCCGTTTTGAGAAGGAAACCAGCGGATGAGCGCGCGGCCGGGCTGAGATGGGACTTCAACAATGTCATTGCCACCCGAAGTACCGGTTGTGTTTGAGCGGAGGTTTGCGGTGTCCCACCAGAAGCGGCCCTTGCGGTCGCGGGGGGTGAGCCATTTGGCGCGCTCGCCTTTTTTGAGGGTGAGGGTCTGGATGCCGTCGTTAAAGGAGATGAGCAGTTCGTAAGGGCCCTTTGGGTCCGGGCGGCGCAGGAGGATGGCTTTTTTGGAGTTTGCCAGCGCGCCGGGGAGGAGGTCGAAGGTTTCGGCTTTGGCCCAGCCGCCGGGTTTGTCGGCATTCTGGCGGTAAATGGCGATCTTGGGGGAAGGACCGGTGAGGACGACGAGCTCGGTTTTGCCGTCGGAGTCGATATCGCATGGGATGGCGTCGGCGGGAAGCTGATCGAGGGTGAGCTCTGTGCGCTTGAATTCGGGCGCCATGGGGAGCTCATTGGGGCGGTCGATATCAAGGGGCTTGGGTTTTTCGCGTTTGTCGGCGGGGAGCCAGGTGTAAAGCTCCAGACGGGACTGGCGGGTGTTGACGACGACGAGGGTCTGGCGGCCGGAGGCATCCAGGGATGCGGCGGCGGTGCGCAAGGGGTACCCCTCCTGCTGGATGACGCGCATGCCTTCCCAGCCCTGGAAATCAGATTCTGCTGGGGATTGGGATTGGGCGAAGAGTGGGGAGGTGCCTACGGAGAGAAAAATGCTGGCGAGGAGGGCGAAGGTGAGATTGCGTGGGCGCACGGGTTCTCCCGGGAGATGGGGGGATTTTGGTAGTACACTGCCGAGGCGGGCGTCTTGCGTTTTGCGTCGTGTGTCCTGCGTCGGCAGAAAGAAGTCAAACCGCCATGAGTTTAGGATGGAAGTGCCCAAGAGTCGAAAAGACGGTCGGGCAAAAGCAGGGATTGTGGCTGATTCAGAGGATTTTCAGGTTTTTTACAAGTGTGGTGCCTTGTGGGTGAGGATGACGGTTCGACAGTGCATACGCATGGGGCAGGCGGTGGTTCAGGGGTGTTGCGTCTGGGGGTTTTTGCACAAAAGGGGATGGCTCAGGCGAAGGCGCGGGGGATTGCCGCGCGGCTTGGCGTGGGGTTTTATGAAGGGATGGCATCGGCGGAGGTGTGCGATCTTGGGGTGATGGTGGGAGAGGAGATTTCGCTGATGCCGGTGACGGGTCCGCGAGAGCTGACGCATGGGCATGCAGTGCGGATTGATTGGAGCGGGATTGATGTGACATCGGGTGCGGGGCGCAAGTGGGACCAGCCGATTTTGAAGGCGGTGGGGCTCAAGAGCCGCGCGCAGAACTTGTGTGTGGTGGATGGGACGGCGGGGCTGGGTGAAGATGCGTATGTGATGGCGAGCTTCGGGGCGAGGGTGGTGATGCTGGAGCGTGGGGCGGTGTTGGCGATGATGCTGGAAGCGCATTTGGGGAGGATGGGGGAAGGATCTGAAACCGGCGGGCGGATGAGCGTGGAGCATGCGGATGCGGGGGCCTGGCTGACGCCGGAGAACATCCAGCGCGTGGGGGCGGATGTGGTGTATCTGGATTTCATGTTTCCAGCGGGCCGCAAGACGGCGGAGCGAAAGCCGATGAAGGTGCTGCGGATGCTGGCCGGGGGGGATGACGATGCGCCCGCGGTGCTGACCAAGGCGCTGGCGTCAGGGGTGAGGCGGGTGGTGGTGAAGCGGCCGGGAAAGGCGGATTGCGTGGAAGGGCCGAAGCCGACGCATGCGATTTATGGGAAGAGTTTGCGGTTTGATGTGTATATGCGGATGGGTATTGGGTAGTGGGTATTGGGTATTGTCAGAGAGCAGAAGCAAAATCAATACCATTGTTTGAGGGTTTGAAGGGTGATTTCGTGGGGGCCGGCGATGATGCGTGTGGCGATTTTGAGGTTTTCGGCAGTGTTTGTGGTGGTGACGGCGAGGGTCATGAGGCCGGCGGTTTTGGCGGAGGTGAGGCCGGCGCGGGTGTCTTCGATGGCGAGGCAGTTTTGGGGGGTGATGTCGAGATCGGGGTGTTTGGCGGCGAGTTTCAACACTGCGCGCTCATAACTGGCGGGGTGAGGCTTGGAGTTTTCGACGTCGTCGGCGCTGACGATGGTGGAGAAGAGGGAGGCGAGGCCGAGCTTGCGCAGGACGAGTTCGATGTCCGCGCGGCAAGCGCCGGAAGCGATGGCGATGGGCATTTCCTTGGAGGCGGCTTGGATGAGATCGAGGATGCCGGGGAGGGGTTTGATGCCGCCTTCGACGATGGCTTCGAAGAAGGTGGCTTTAAGGTGGGTGAGTTGGGTGATTTTGGCTTCCTGGTCGGGTGTGCCGCGGGTGCCGGGGGTGATACCGAGCATGAGGCGAAAGGTGTCGCGGTCGTCGTAGCCGAGGTAGGTTTCACTGTATTCTTCGTAGTCGAAGGTGATGCCCAGTTCCTGCGCGACGGCGAGAAGGGCTTTGTAGTGGAGGGGTTCGGAGTCGGCGATGACGCCGTCGAAATCGAAGACGATGGCTTTGAGCATGGTGAGCGTAGTTTAGCGAGAATGGGGTGGGTTTCTAAATGAAGGAGTCGGGCGTGAAACAAGCAAAGACACTGCCGGGATATGACGAGGCGCTGGGGTTGGTGCTGGCGCGGGTGAAGGCGCTGGGGGTGGAGCGCGTTGGTTTACGTGAAGCGCTGGGGCGTGTGCTGCGTGAGGCGGTGACTGCAGATCGGGATCAGCCGCCGTTTGACCGGTCGGCGATGGATGGATTTGCGGTGGTGAGCGGGGAGGTGAAGGCAGGGAAGGTGTTTCACGTGGATGGAGGCGTGGCGGCTGGGGGCGCGCGGGAGACGTTTGAGAAGCCTGTGCCTGCGGGGAGCGTGCGGCGGATCGCGACTGGCGCGCCACTGCCGGCGGGAGCGGATGCGATGGTGCCGATCGAGCAGGCGGTGGTGAGCGCCGAGGGGGTGTCGTTCACGGTGGAGGGTGTGAAGGCGTGGCAGAACATCCATCGGCGGGCGAGCGATGTGAAGGCGGGGGGCGTGACGGTGGCGGCGGGGACGCGGCTGGGGGCGCGGCATCTGGGATTGGCGGCGACGTCGGGGTGTGTGGAGTTGAGTGTGGGAGTTATGCCGCGCGTGACGCTGCTGACGACGGGGGATGAGGTGGTGGAGCCTTCGACGGCGACGGACAAGCTGGGGCCGCAGCAGATACGCAACTCGAATGGGCCGATGTTATCGGCGTTGATCGGGGAGTTTGGCGGGCGTCTTTTGGCACACAGGCATTTGGCGGATGATCTGGAGAAGACGATTGATGCCGCGCGGGCTGCGCTGGAGGAGAGCGATTTGGTGATCACCAATGGCGGGGTGAGCGTGGGGGAACGTGATTATCTGCCGGAGGCATGGAAGCGGCTGGGGCTAGATGTGGTGCTGCACGGGGTGAACATTCAACCAGGTAAGCCGGTGTTTGTGGCGACAGACAGCCGGGGGAAAGTGGTGATGGGTTTGCCGGGAAACCCGGTGAGCGTGCTTTGCACGGCGCATTTGTTTGTGCGCCCGGTGATGGGAGTGATGCTCGGGGATGCACGGAAACTGACATGGAGAAAGGCGAGGCTGGCGGAGGGGGCCAAGGGGAACGCCAGGCGGGAAATGTTTCGCGCGGGGTATTGGCTGGAAGATGGGTCTGTGCGGGTGATTCCGTGGCAGGGATCAGGCGATCTGGTGCACACGGCGGAGGCGGAGGTGTGGGTGCGGATGCCGATGGTGGAGGGGGTGGTGGAGGCCGGGAGTGAGGTGAGGGTGCTCTGAGTACAGAGTTATGGGTACAGGGTTATGAGTACAGAGTACAGGGTACAGGGTAAAGAAGTCAGAAGGTCCAGAGGTCAGAGGTCAGAGGTCAGAGGGGAGTTGGAGTTTGGTTGGGGATTGGGGGTGTTGCTCTATTCGATGTCGAGGTCGCGTTCTTCGATGGGGCGGGTGAATTTGTAGTCGCCGGTCGCCCATTTGGCGAGGTCGACAGTGCGGCAGCGGGGGGTGCAGAAGGGGAAGGATTCGGAGGCGGCGGGGACAGGGCGCTTGCAGATGGGGCAAGGGCGGTTTTCGGACTTGGCAGCAGGCACGGCGGCGCGGGCGGCTGCGTCGAGGCCGGGGAGGATGTCGTCGAGGGGGTCGGGGTGGCTTGTCATACGTAGTTTATTTTAGGCAGATGGCGTTGGAGGGCTTCAATTCTTTCCTTGGAAAAACGGACGGGGGTGATGCTGATTTGACGGCGATCGCCAGGGAGGTGGCTGATATCGATCTGGATGCGAGCCGTGTCGGAGGGGACCTTCATGCGTGAGGCCCATTCGATGACGGTGACGACGCCTTTGCGGAATTCGCTTTGGGGGCGGGCGCTGTCGCGGGTCCAGCCGATGGATTCCAGATCTTCAAGGGATGAAACGCGGTAGGCGTCGATATGGACGAGCATGTGCGGCGCGTGGGGGTTTTCCGACTGGCGGAAAAGCGCATGTTCGTGCGCGATGACGAAAGTGGGGCTGGAGATGGATTCCGGGTCAAGGCCCAGGCCCTGGGCGACGCCTTTGACGAAGCGGGTTTTGCCCGCGCCGAGCTGGCCTTCGAGAAAGATGAGATCGCCGGGCTCAAGGGCGGCGGCCAAGGCGGCGCCCAAGGCGATGGTGGACTCCGGACTGGAGGTGGTGAAGATCATCATGGCCATTGCAGGAGACTTTACGAATGTTCCCAGCCGAGGGTGGAGGCGTCGATGAACTGGTTGTCTGGGGTGATGACCTGGACGGGAGGTTTGCCGGGGAAGCGCTGGGAGACGTAGCCAACAGGGGTGACGCGGACGCCGTCGACAGTCCAGTGGTCTTCGGCGAGGCGTTCGGATTGATCATAGGGGATGGTGAAGCAGAGTTCATAGTCTTCGCCATCGGAGAGTGCATGGAGCCACGCTGGTTTGCCGGAAGCCTGCGCGGCCAGATGAGAAGCCGTGGAGCAGGGGAGCTTGTTGGCGTAGAGGGTGATGTCGACGTTGGATTGCTCTGCGATGTGGCCCGCGTCGCGCCCCAGACCGTCGGAGATATCGATCATGCTGGTGAGCTTGATGCGTGTGGCCAGCGCTTTGGCGAAAGAGATGCGGGGGGTGAATTCCAGGTGGTGGGTGTAGCCGTTGTGGGTGATGATGCTGCCGCCCAGGTTCCCGCTGACACAGACCAGATCCCCGGGCTGCGCGCCTGAGCGGCGGATCGGGCGGATGCCCAGCCAAGGCTCGGCAAGGACCGTGACGCTGATCAAGATGGGGTAATCCCAGATGGTGACATCGCCGCCGAACATGGGACATTCAAAGGCGAGGGCTGCATCACGGAGGTGTTCGGATAGTTTTTTGCCGTTATTGAGGGAAAAACTGCGGGGAAGGGCGGCGGCGCAGACGCAGCCGATGGGCTTTGCAGCCATGGCGGCGACATCGGAGAGGTTGCGGGTGATGGCCTTGCGGGCGATCAAGGCCAGGGAGGTTTCCTTGAGGACGAAATGGCGGCCTTCGGCGATCTGGTCGACAGTGACCAGGACGCGCGAGCCGGAAGTGAGGGTGAGTTCTCCCATGTCATCACCTGGGGGGATGGTGACGCTGGGGGGCAGCGCGGGGTTTGCGCTGTAGATGGCGTGGAGGAGGTCGAACTCTTTGATCGGATGAGGCATTAACGCATTTTCACTGAAAGTTTTGGATTGGCGCTCAGGCGATCAGGGCGCTGAGCCATCGGGAAGTCCATTAGGCATGGCGCCCATGGAGTGGAGTCAGCGACTTAGAGGCCGTTTTTGTTGCGGAAGCCAGCCAGATAGTCCTGTTTAACGGCCATGTCCTGGGCCATCTGGTCAAGCTGGCCTTCGGGGTAGGTGGGATCGAGGCCCAGACGCTTGGCCTCGGCATCAAGCGACTTCATCTGGACGATGGCCTGCTGGGCCTGAAGGATGTAGTTGGAGGCATTGTCGGTGCGGACCTTCCAGTTGGCGCGGGAATCGTTGGTCATAAGAGGAGTGCTGCCCCAGCCGTAGCTGCCGTAGTTCTGGTAGGAGCCTTTGTTGGGATCCCAAGCGGCGGCTTGTTGGAGGTTGTGCTTGAGATAGGCGTTGACCTGGGTGCGGCGGTCGATGTTGTTTTTGATGAGCTGCTTGTGGCGTTTGGCGTCATCGGCGGACTGGGCGTTTAGGTATTTGGCGGTGCTGGCCATGGCGGTGGCGCCGTAGTCGGACTCAAGTTTCCACCCTTTGGCGGCGAGCTTGGCGCCGATCTGGTCTGCGGTGCCGTTGTAGGTTTCGACGCCGAGTTCATTGAGCTGGGCGTGACTGAGGGTGAGGACGCGCTTGTCGTCTTTGCCGGATGATTGGAAAACAATGCGGTCCTGGGCGATGCCCGAAGGAAGCGTGAGGCCCACTTCGATAGCGCCCTGGTCGTCAATCCAGGCAGCCTGCGCCTCGGCAGGGTCGATCATGGCTTTGACCAGGCGGGGATAGCGGTAGTTTTCTCCCGCGGCTTCACCAGCCTGCGTGGCCAGGTGGGTGCGGAGGATGGCCTGAACCTGAGCAGAAGAGTCGGAAGCGAAGGTTTTGTACTCCTCGCTGGTGCCGCCGAGTTTGGCGTCGGGATAGACAAAGAGGCGTTCACAAGTGAGGGCGATGGGGAGGGCTTCGCCGACGGCATTTTGGACGATGCAGTAATAGTGAAGGTCGGCAGCGAAGGATTTCATGACGCCGAGGATCTTGTTGGTTTCCTCAAGGCTGCCGCCGGTGGAGTTGATTTCCAGGACGATGGCTTTGCAGCCGCGAGCTTTGGCGTAGTTGAGGGCGCGGAGGAGGCCATCGGCGAAGATGTCTTTGCCGATGACGCCGTTGATGGGGATATCGAGATAAAGGGTTTGGCCGGGGACGGCGGCCTGGGCAGGGGCCTGATCGGGCACGGCATTGAAGTAGTTTGCAGGGAGGGGGGATGTAACGACCTTTGTTACATCACGCTTGGGGAAGCTGATCTTGGTGCGGATGCCGATGACCATGGTGTCAATACGAACGGTTTGTTCGTTATTGAGCAGGATTTTGCCGTCAAAAGTGCGGCCGTCGTTTAGTTCAACCACATCCGCCCAGGCGGGCGCGGCGAAAGCGGAAAAGATAAGGCCGGTGGTCAGAGCGAAGGCTTTTAGTGGCATGGCGGATAAGGTCATAAGCGGCTCCTGATTTTTGCAAATTGTCCCGTTGGGGTGGCAATATACTCCATCAATGAACTTTCTGGCGCATCTTGTGTTGTGTGAACGAACCCCCGAAAGCCGGTTGGGGAGCGTGTTGCCGGATTTGATGCGGGTGAAGGCGGGAGATGTGTGGCCGGAAGATGTGCGGCGCGCGGTGGACCAGCACAGGCGGGTGGACCGGGCGACGGACGGACATCCGGAGTTCATTGCGTGCCGGGAGGGATTGACGGGGGAACTGGGGCGGTATTCGGGGGTGTGCCTGGATGTGTTTTTCGACCATGTGCTGTCGCGAAGATGGGGCGCGTATGTGGATGGGCGACGGGAGGCGTTTATTGCATCGGTTTATCAAGACCTTCAAGGTTTGAGCCCGGGCTTGCCGAGGCCAGTGGCAATGCCGCTGGAACGGATGGTGGAGGAGGATTGGCTGGGGGCTTATGCGAGCATCGGGGGGATGAGGCGGGTGTTTTCCCGGATGTCGGTGCGGCTGAGCGCGCGGTTTGAGCGGGTGGTGGAACTGGAGCCGATGGCGGACGTGCTGGAGCGGAGGTATGAGGAGGTGGAGCGGGCGTTTTGCAGGGTGTTTGAGGATGTGAGGGCGGGGGAAGAGCGATTGAAAGGTGAGCCGGGAGGGAAATGAAAACGCCGCGCCCCGAGCCCTTGCGGGCGCGAAAGCGCGGCGTTTTGCTGAGGGTGAGGCTCAGTTGCTGACGGTGACGTCTTTGAGATAGATGTCTGGGCGGGCGGGGGGCTCCCAGGATTTGACGTGGAGGACTTTTTCGGGGAGCTCAACGATGATTTTGCGGAGGGTGAGGGGGTAGTGAACGATGCCGTCCTTGTCGGATTTCCAATAGCTGTTGTCCGGGAGGCGCTGCTTGTCCTGGCCGGGGTACTGGCCTGGGAGGC
Source organism: uncultured Phycisphaeraceae bacterium (assembly GCA_964527265.1). GTDB lineage: Bacteria > Planctomycetota > Phycisphaerae > Phycisphaerales > Phycisphaeraceae > CAZGOM01. The sequence goes on from CAZGOM010000052.1 coordinate 8,541, forward strand.
CGAAGGAGACGTAGCGCCAGCCGTCGAAGTTGATGCGGCTGTTGCCTTTGGAGTCGTCGGTGTTCCAGTCGGCGGCCTTGGTGAGGGATTTCTCTGCGACCATTTCCTTGGGCATCCAGTCGAGCATCCAGGGGTTGATTTCGCCGGAGGCGGAGGAGCCGATGGAAGTCCAGCGCTGGCCGGAAGCGTCGGTGAGTTCGAAGATGACGCGGCCCCAGCCGGAATTGCCGTTGACCCAGACGCCGATGGATTTGGGTTGGCCCGGGACGGGAATGCCGTCGGCGTGCTGGAGTTCGCCATAAGCGGGCAGGGTGTCGGGGCCTTCGCCGGGAGCGCCGGCGGCGACGCGAATGGCGCCCTGGCGGCCCTCGAAGTCTTCAACGCCGGTGAAGGAGAAGTTCCCTTTTTTGCGGGGCGTCATGGGGTTGTAGGCTTCCAGTTCGGGGCTGCGTTCCTTGACGACCGACCAGCCGTTCATGTTGGCCAGGGGGGCGATGATGGAAGGGTTTGCGCCGGGGCCGTCGGTGTAGACGGGTGTGCCGGGGGTGACGGCGGTGACTTCACCCGGACCAATGAGGAAGACGGGGGAATCGGAAGTGATGACGGTTTTGACATTGGGGGTCTGGATGCCCTGGTCGTCCATGAGCGTCCAGCCGGTGGCGGATGGGGAAGTGGCGGAGGTTTGGATGGTGACGGGGCGTTTACCGCGGAGCGTCCAGAGGGCGAGGACGTTTTGGCCGTCGGGGCGGGAGAATTCGATGGCGTAGAGGGAGTCAGGGGTTTTCCAGACGCGCTTGAAGACCGCGCCGTCCAGGGCGAGGGTCATGTTGGAGAGGGCGACGTAGGCGGGCTTGATGTTGTTTTCCGGGTAAGCGCGGACGAAGGCGGCAGAGCCCCAGTTGGAGAAGTAGTAGCTGTTGCCGGTGTCTGTGAGGCCGCCGATGTGGATGAGGGGCTGCTCCCATGCCATGGCGTGGAGGACATGGCGGACGAAGTATTTGGCCTGGGTTTCGGAGGTGAGGTTGCCGGGGTTGTCGCCGGGATAGCCGACTTCGTAGCACATGCGGACGGGTTTGTCTTTGTAGCCGTAATAGTCGAGCATCTGGCGGTCCATCCAGAGGGATGCATTGACGGCGACGGGGTCGGGGGGCTGAGTTTCAGGCGGGCGGGCGTAGGAACCGGGTTCATTGCCGGCGGAGTCGAAGAGCTCGGCGGGGAATTTATGGCGGTAGAGTGCTTCCTTCATGGGGAGAGGACCGTTGCCCAGCTTGATGTGGACGTCGGGGAACTCTTTGCGGGCGGCGGTGGTTGAATCGATGGCGAGCTTGTAGAGCTCATCGAAACGTTTTTGTTCTGTTTCGTTGAATTTATAGAGGGGGCGGCCGGTGAACATGTCGGGGATGCGGGTGGCCTGGGGACCGGAGACGACGTTCTCGTGGAACATGAGGGCGTTGCGGTTGCGCTTGGGGTCTTGTTCAAGATAGGACTTGAGTTGCTTGAGTTCAGGTTCGAGTTTGGCTTCGAAACCGGAGATCATGCCCCATTTGTCGCGTTGTTCCTGGGTGTATCGGGCCATGCCGAAGCGATAGCCGAGTTTGTAGAAGAGGGAGCCGGTGACATCGGGATCGGCGGAGGTGAAGTGTGTGCCGTTCCAGTCCCAGGCGCCCCAGGGGGCTTTGTCGCGGTATTTGCGGGTGTCTTCGGGGAGCTGGGCGAAGCTGGTGGTGCGGGTTAAAAGGAGCCGATTTTTGACGGAAAGAGAGATATTGATGTCGTAGTAGCCGAGTTTCGGTGGGGAAAGCGGAAGTGTGACTTTCGCGGTCTGGCCGGGAGCGACGGTGCCGGTGACCTGGGCCGCGCCTTGCTGGCCGCGCAGGTGGGTGAATGAGGCGGTGAGGGTGTAGGGCTGGGGCTCAGAGGTGATGTTGGTGAGGGAGATGTCAAAGGCGGGGGTCTTGGGGAGGACGAATGCGTGGCCGGCTTCATCGGAGGAGACGGTCATCTGGAGGGGGCTTTTCTCCAGGGTGATGGCGGCGATTTTGACGCCGCTGGAGGGGCCGACGGGGCGGAACTGGTAGCGGGAGGGATCGGGGTAGTGGCGGACGAGTTTGACTTCCTTGGTGACTTCAATATCGATGTGATCGCTTTTGACGTCCTGGGCGAAGGCGTCATTCATGGGAACGATGACGTGGGAGAGGGAAGGCTTGCGGGGGACGTCGGCAGTAAAGTTTTTCTGTAAGACCTGGAGACCGGTTGCAGCGCCGTATTTGCCTGCGCGGAGAGTGACGGTGTTGGTGAAGCTTTCGTCATCGGAGGCGTAAGCGAGGATGTGCGCGGCGATGTAATCGGCTTTGGGCGCTTCCAGGAGAGTCATGCGGTCATCACCGATGATGTAGGGTCCGCCGTCATAGCCGGAGATGTAGGAAGAAGGGTCGCGCTTTTGATCGATCCAGCCGGCGTTTTTCAGGTTGAGCTGGTTTTTGGGGCCACTGATGAGATTGAAAGGAACAGCCTCTGAGGAGGGCTGTGGCGGGGTGGGGAATTGATCGTTGGCGAAGGGGGCGAGGTTGATGGGGACAAAGAGGGATCGGGCATCAAAAGGGGCGATGGCGATGTCCGCGAGGCGGTCGCCTGCGGGGAGTTCCAGAACGAGGCGGGCGGGTGTGTCCGACGGTGGACGGTTGAAGGTGTCGATCAGGCGGCCCTGGGCCCAGAAGGTGATGGTGTCGGGTGTGACGTCGATTCGGAAGGGAATGGGGCGGTCGGCCCAGGTTTGGGGCGCGAAGCCATCGCTTTGCATCCATTTGGCGGTTTTTTCGACACCAGGCCAGAAGTTGAGAGGGATGCGTTCCTTGCCGGTGAGCTCTTTGGTTTGAGCGTCAAAGCGGCGGGGGGCGACAGTGATGGCGCTGGCTCCTTCGGGGGTCTGGGTGCGGGTGAAGGAGACGGAGGCGAGACCGGGTTCCTTGGCGGAGCCGACGCCTGAGGGATCGAGATAGAAATTGACGGCGGGTGCGCCTTTTGCGCCCTGTGGGATGGGTTTGAACGTAAGTGTGCCGCTTACGGTATAGGAGGGGGAGCCGCCGTGGGGGAGAAGTATGCTGGCGACTTTGGATTCGGCGGTGATGAATGCGCCTTGCGTGGCTGTTTTACCAGCCAGGACAGTGGGCTGCGGGCTTAGAGCCGGGGCATCGGCGGCGAAGAGGAGAGCAGGGGAGAGAGCGAGAGCCAAGGCGAGAAGGAGTGTTTTATTCATGAAGGACTTATGGATTGAAATAGAGGGTTAAAGAATCGATGGAACACGGAATCCCTGCGGAGACAGAGCGGGGTTATTGGCGGCCACGGTAGAAGTGGTCCAGAAGGAGGTTCTGGGGTTGAAGGCTTGAGGCATGCCCGTCGACCCAGAGGTAGTTGCCCGAACCGTTGTGCCAGGTGCCGGCCTGAGTTGGGCCGTTGAAGGGATTGTTGTGGTAGTCGTAGGAGGAACTGAGGATGCGGATCGACTCACCGACGACAAAGGTTTCGCTTTGTTTGGTGAGTTGTTTGGACTGAACGGGAGCCCAGGTCATGCGGCGGCCGGGCTGAGTGGCGAAAAAGTAGTAGTCGCCGGAGCCGAGGCCGGTGCGGGTGGTGTCAGAAGCGACGCTGCTGGAGGGGCTGGTGTTATGGGAGTAGGAGGTGGAGTTTTTGCCGCCCCAGGCGTTAGGGAAGTTATCGGAGGGGCATTGAAAGATGCCGTTTTTCTTGTTGCGGTTCTGGCGTGAGAGAGCATTGCCCAGGTATTGCCCGGGGATGGTATCGATGGCGAGATCCTGCTCGGTGTTATAGGGAAGTTCCATGTTTTTAGCGACGACGCGCGCCCACATGGGTTCGGCGGGCCAGATGGCAGCGTCGGCGGTATAGCCGGAGCCGTCGGGCCACCATTCGCGGTTGGCGTTGACGTAGTAGGCAAAGCCGATGCCGACCTGGCGGAGGTTTCCGAGGCAGACGCCGGAGCGTGCGGTTTCGCGCGCGGAGTTGAGCGAGGGGAGGAGCAACGCGATAAGAATGGCCATGATCGAAATGACGACGAGCATTTCGACGAGCGTGAAACCCCGGGAGAGAGATGCGTTGATGCTTCGCGGCATGGTGGGCTCACAAGGTGAAAAAGGGGAGTTGAGGTGAAGAAAACAGAGCGACTCGAGAGATAGGGGCTTAAGGATGGTTGACTGACGAGGGCGTTGCCAGAGGGATGCAGGTTTTGCCCGGGCTCATGCGCGGGGCGATGACGTGGCGCACGACGCGCCCTGTGCGAATGGTTTCGACAATGGCTTCGACGGAGCGCTCGACACCGATTTCAGGTGGTGTGATGACGCGGTAAAGATCGCGGACGCCAAGGCGATCAGGGTCGGACGCGCCGATGGCCATGACGCTGACGCGGCTTGGGACGCGCCAATTGGCCTGCTCAAGGATGTGGATGATGCGGCAGGCGCGAATGTCGCCCTCCACGAGGATGGCGGTGGGCTTGATGGGTGCGGCCTGGAGCTCATCAATGAGCGTGGGCTCATTTTCAATGAGGGCGATGGGGAGGAATCGGCAGGTTTCGGCGATGCCGGCGGCCTTGGTTTGCTCAGCAAAAGCGCGGGCGCACCAGTCGTAATACTGGGTGCCCAGGCGACTGAGGAACCAGATGTGCTTGTGCCCCATGGATTGAAGGAGGCTGATGGCCAGGGCGGCGGTGTCGTCGACGTTGTAGTGGATCCAACTTACGCCGGTGGGGCAGGGGGCATCGTAAAGCTCACCCAGGACGGCGGTGGGGATGCCGAGTGAAACGAGGCTGTTGACCAGGGAGAGGCGGGCAGCGCTCCAGATGAGGACGCCGTCCTGCTTGCGGGCCCATTGGATGATTTGTTCTTCTTGAGAGTGATCGAAGAAGCGCACGGCTAATTCGCAGCCATAACGGGCGAGGGCGTTTTGGAGAAGGAGGAATGAATCGTGAATGATGGTGAAGCGTTCTTTGGGGCCGATGGCGACCAGACCGACGGTGGTGACGGCAGTGTGGGCAGGCGCGGGAGTGGATTGGCTGACGTAGGTGCCTTTGCCGCGCTGTGCGGTGACGAGGCCGTCGGCCTGAAGGCGGTCAAGGGCTTGGCGGACGGTGCCCTGGGCAACGCCGTAGGTGGACATGAGTTCCTGCTGGGAGGGGAGGGGTGCTCCGGGGGCGAGATCTCCGCGGGTGATTTTTGTGCGGATGTCGTTGTGGATGAGTTGGTGTTTGGTGAGGGCCATGTGTTTTTGATTTTTTGGACAGGCGAATAGAGTGAGCGTATAACTAGTCTAAACATTAGACAGGTTGGAGTAAAGAGATGAATCAACAAATGGATTTAAATCTTCACATGGGTGGTGCAGTTCGTGAAAATGAACCTGTTTCAGGGTCCGTAGCGATGGCTGAAGGAGCTGCGCGCAAAGGGAGCCGATTTGGGTTGATGGATGAAGCGGGGAGGGCGATACCTGTTCAGACTGGTGTTTTGGCACGCTGGCCGGATGGAAGCGCACGGTGGGTGCTGGTGGAGTTTCTGGCTGGTGGAGTGGAGGGGAAAGTAAAGAAGTACCAGTTGATATGGGGTGGTGATGTGGAGGCGGTGGGGCCACAAGAGAAGGTGAAGGTTAGAAAGGGAGAAAGGACTGGGTTGGAAACCGGCGGTTTTTTTGTGGGGGTGAAGCGTGCGGGTCAGACGGTGGAGATGCTCGCGCTGGGTGCGTGGAAATTAGATTGGGTAATGACGGATGCGAGGGGCAAGCGGTTTAGCGCACGTGTGGAGAGCGTGGAGATTGAAAAAGAGAGCGGGGCGTTGCGAGGGACGATGGCGCTGGCGGGATCGTTTGTGGATGCGAAAGGTGTGCGCAGCTTTGGATGGCGGCTGCGGGCGTCGGTGTACGGGGGGCTTTCACTCGTGAAACTGGAGCCAATGATCACCCTGGACCCGGCGACAGGTGTGATGAACAAGATTCGGGAGATGAAACTGGCGCTTTCGCCGATGGATGGGGGAGAGATTCAGACAAGTGTTACGCGGCGCATGCAGGTGGATGATGAGCACTTTTTAGCCGAGGGGAAATTGAAGGCCGGACGTGTGCCGGGGCATGTGACGTTTGCTGTGGGAGATGAACGGGCGACTTTGGCGTTGAGGGATTTCTGGCAGCGTTGGCCCAAGGGGATGGGCGTGACGCAGGAAGCAGCCGAGGTGGAGCTGTTTCCGCGTTTTGAGGCAGGGCGATTTGAGCACATGGAGCCGTGGTACAAGTACCAGTATCTTTTTGATGGGTCGTGCTACCAGCTTAAAACGGGGCAAGCGCGGCGTTGGGAGATGTGGGTGGATTTGAGCGGGGGCGATGGCGAGGCGCTGGTGAAGCGGGTGGATGAGCCGCCGGTATTGCTGGCGGACCCGGCGCAGGCGATGGCGACGGGGGTGTGGGGGGATGGGCCCGCGGGCGGGGTGGATGAGGATTACGACGGGTGGGTGAAGGGGTTGTTCGAGGGTTTTTGCGCCAGCCAGCGGGATCAACGGGATTATGGCGAAATGAACTGGGGTGACTGGTTTGGCGAGCGCCATGTGAACTGGGGAAACAACGAATACGACACCGGATATGAATTGTTTTTCCAGGCGGCACGGCTGAATGATCCGGCGATGCACCGCATGGCGGATGCTGCGGCGCGTCATGCCTCGGAGGTGGATGTGGTCCACTTCACCAATGAGGAATTGAATGCGTCGTATGGCCCGCCTCCTAAGGGATTTGCGCCCCGGCCGGGGATGATGCATGAGCATTGCGTGGGGCATGTGGGCGGGTTTTATTCCACAGAGACGATCCGGCGTTTGTTTGTGAGTTTCAGCGTGGGCAAGAGCAAAAAGCCTTACTTGTGCCTGGACCCGTTTAACCTGGGGCATGTGTGGACACGGGGTATCGCGCGGCACTATTTCATGACGGGCGAGCCGTGGTCGAAAAAGATCGCGCAATTGATGGGGGACAGTTTGGCGCGGCTGACGGAGGAGGGGGAGTATGCGTATTTTTCAAAGAGCGATCATTCGGGCCGCGTGGCTGGGTGGACGCTGGAGGCGCTCTCAGGAGCGTATGAGATTGGCTATGACAAACGATATCTGAAGGCGATGCGCCATATCGTGGATCTGAACCTTCAGGAACAGAATGCGAACTCCGGCGGTTGGCATTACACGTTGCCGTGGGGGCACTGTTTTTGCGAGGGCGTGAAGCATGTGGGAGAGGCGGTTTTTCTAACGGCGATACGAATCAATGGGCTGTATCGGTATTACGCGCTTACGGGGGATAAACGCATACCGACGGCGATCCAGCGGGCGGTGAAGCACTTGAACAATGATGCGTGGAAGGACGAACAGGCGGACTGGCGGTACACATCGTGCCCTGCCAGCACGATGAGCAACCGGCATGGCGATATTTTGAAGGCCGTGGCTGCGAGTGTGCTTTTGACGGGAGATGCCGAGCAGAAGCGGATTTTGTGCAAGGCGTGGGACGGGGCGAAGGCGAATCGAGGACTGAAGAAAGTTGCAGGCGGAGATGGGAAGATGTTCACGACGCGGCTGATCGGGTCGGCGCAGGTGGTGAAGGCGACATCTAAATGAGAGGCCGAATGAGTGAAGGGGATGAGCCAAGCGAAGCCGTGTGGTCGGAGGCGTTCAGACTGGCGGGAAGAGTCCATCAACCGTGGAATGAAAGCCCGGAAGGAGATCGGTACTGGGAATCTGGTCGGATCCTTGGAGTTGTTGCGGTTGTCGGTTTTTTTGATGGATGGTGATGGTGCGGCGTTTGATATTGACGATCCACACCTGACGGCAACCGGCATTGAGCCAGAGTTGGATTTTGTCATCGACCTCGACGGCCCGGTCGCTTGGGGAAAGAACTTCGACGGCAAGGTCTGGGGCGCCGAAAAAGAAGCCTTTGGAGGAAGCACTGTCAACGCGGGCTTTACCGACAAACGCAAAATCCGGCGCGAGAACGGTGTCGGGATTCTGTGCAATGAGAAACCCTGTTTCAGCGCCGAAAAAATCTCCCAAGTCGTGCTTGGCGATGTGTGCGACGAGAATGTGGCATATCCAAGCGGCAGCTTTGCCGTGCTCTTTTCCGGCTGGTGTCATGTTTGTAAGTTCCCCGTGAATGAGTTCGTGGCGCAACCCATCGCCTTGAAGGTCGAGCAATTGGTCAGCAGTCATGATGCTGTGGGTGACGGGGTTCATGGTTCATGATTGTATCCCATGGTGTGCTGAGGCCGAAGGGGAATGAATCGGCATGAATGCAGAAAGGCGCTATGTTGTTGACGATGCTGCCGAAGGGACAAGGCATATCAGTGGTTTTGCTATTACGTTTATTGACGGCGTCGGTGTGGTTTGTGTTTGGGATTGGTTTTAAGGTGCTGAATCTTGTGCCGCGGCATCGTTTGATTGTGGCGGCTGTGCTGGGTGAGGCAGTGGCGGGGCCGGTGACGGTACTGATCGGAGTGGGGGAGGCGTTGATTGGGGTGTGGATTTTGAGCGGGATCAAGCCGCGGATTTGCGCGGCGGTGCAGACGGCGGCGATTGTGGCGATGAATGCTTTAGAACTGACGCTGGCAAAGCAGCATCTGCTGTCGCCATTGGGAATGGTGCTGGCGAATACGGTGTTTTTGTCGATGGTTTGGTACAGCGCGGTGAAGGGGGAAGGGGCGAGCAAGATGCATGAGCGCGGTTCACCCGGCGAGGGCGATGTGGATTAAGAGGTTGTCCATCGAAAAGTTACCTACCATGTAGTCATGGTGGACGAAAACAGGCCTAATCCGGAAGAGTTGCTCAAGCAGATTCAGAAAGCGGAAGCGCGGCAGAAGCGCGGGAAGCTGAAGGTGTTTTTTGGTGCTTCGGCGGGGGTGGGCAAGACGTATGCGATGCTTTCGGAGGGGCGTGAGGAGTATGAGGCGGGGACGGAAGTGGTGGTGGGTTATGCCGAGCCCCATGCGCGGCCGGAGACGGAAGCGCTGCTTTTGGGGATGGAGATTTTGCCGTACAAGCGGGTGGAATACCGCGGGACTGAATTGAAAGAGTTTGACCTGGATGCTGCGCTGGGGAGAAAGCCAGCGCTGATCCTGGTGGACGAGCTGGCGCACACGAATGCACCGGGCATGCGGCACGCCAAGCGGTGGCAGGATATCGAAGAGCTTTTGCAGGCGGGCATCAATGTCTACACGACGCTGAATGTGCAGCACCTGGAAAGCCTTAATGACGTGGTGGCGCAGGTGACAGGCGTACGGGTGCGGGAGACCTTGCCGGACAACTTTTTTGAGCAGGCCGATGAAATCGAGCTGATCGATATTTCGGCGGATGACCTTTTGGAGCGATTGACCGAGGGGAAGGTTTATTTGCCGGATGTGGCCGAGCGGGCGATGGAGAGCTTTTTTAAGAAGAGCAACCTGACGGCGCTGCGCGAATTGGCGCTGCGGGCGACGGCTGACCGGGTGGGCGCACAGGTGCAGTCTGCGCGGGAAGAGCAGTTTGTCAGGCAAGTGTGGCCGACGGCGGACCGCGTGCTGGTGTGCGTAAGCCCCAGCCCAACGACGCCGAAAGTGGTGCGGGCGGCCAAGCGGCTGGCCTCGTCACTTCGGGCGGAGTGGATGGCGGTTTATGTGGAGACGCCGAAACTGCGGGAGATGAGCGAAAAGAGCAAAAACCGGCTGCTTTCGTTCCTGCGCCTGGCGGAGCGTTTAGGCGCTGAGACGGTGAATTTGTCGGGGCATAACATCGCCGAGGAGATCGTCAATTACGCGCGACAGCGCAATGCGACCAAGATTGTGGTGGGCAAGCCCGACCGGCCGCGGATTCTGGACATGCTTCTGGGATCGATGGTGGATGACCTGATTCGTAAGTCCGGCGATATCGATGTGTATGTGATTCGCGGCCTGGCGTCGGATGCGCCGGAGGACGAGCCGACCAGCCATAAGAACCGGCCGGCGGAGGCCTCTCGCAAACCGGCGTTTTTACAGGCGACGATCACCGTGCTGGCATGCACGATGGCATCGTGGGCGATGAACAGCGTGTGGGCGGGGTTTGATCCGGCCACCTACATGATGGTGTACCTGCTGGGCGTGGTGCTGGTGGCGTCGCGCTATGGGCGAGGGGTGTCGGCATATGCTTCGATCCTGAGCGTGATGCTGCTGAGTTTCTTTTTTGTTGAGCCGCGGATGAGCTTTACGATCGCGAACTTCCAGTATGGGTTCACTCTGCTGGTGATGCTGGGGGTGAGCTGGGTGATCGGAACGCTAACGGTACGGCAAAGGGAGTTTGCGGATGCATCACGGGAGCGGGCACGGCGGACGGAAGCGCTGTACCGCATGGTGGAGCAACTGGCGGATGCGCACAGCATCTCGGGAATCATGACTATCGCGGTGCGCCATCTGGAATCCAGCTTTGACTGCAAGGTGCAGATCTATATTCCCGATAAGGATGGACGGCTGCATTTACGAGCCGTGTCCGGCTTGCCCGGAAACCAGCCGAAAGTGGAGATGGGGGTGGCGCAGTGGGTGTTTGACCACCAGAAAATGGCGGGTGCTGGGACGGACACGCTGCCTGCGTCGGAATCCAGCTACATGCTGCTGGCCACGGGCAACATGAATCTGGGAGTGCTGGGCGTGCAGTCGCGGCAATCGATGGAACTGGTGCTTGCGCCGGAACAGCGGAACCTGCTGGATGCATTTGCCGATCAGATCGCCATGGCTGTGCAGCGGCACCAACTGGGCGACGAGGCCAGGCGATCCCACGTGCAGGCGGAGACCGAGCGGCTCAGAAGCACGCTGCTTAGCACTGTGTCCAACGATTTGATGTATCCGCTGAGCGCGATTCATGATGCCTCGGTGACGCTTCTTTCCAAGCGCGATATGAATGAAGGCGAGCGTAAGGAAGCGTATGAGACCATCAATGAGGAGAGCGAGCGGCTGGGCCGCCTGGTGACAAACCTGATGGAGGCGACGAAAATTGAATCAGGTGCGGTGAAATTGAGGAAGGAAATACAGCCGATCGGGCCGATCATTGATGCGGTGCTGGATCGGTTTGAGAAGCGGCTGGTCGGGCGACCGGTGGAGAAGCGGATCCCGTCGGATATGCCGGATGTGCCTGTGGATGGGCCGCTGATGGAGCATGTTTTGGGAAATATGCTGGAGAACGCGCTTAAGTACAGCCCCGCGGGGACAGCGATTGAGTTTATCGTGAGCCGCGTGGACAGCAGTTTGAGGATTGACCTTGCGGATTACGGCCCGGGAATTCCACCGGGACAGGAGAAGCTGATTTTTGAAAAGTTCCAGCGTGGATCGAATGTTGGATTGGGACTGATCGGCGACAAGAAGCCCACGGCTGGGGTCGGGCTGGGGCTGGCGATCTGTAAAGGAATGGTGGAGACGCACGGCGGGACGCTGTCGGTATCGAACCGGATGGCGCCGGGGACGTACGGTAAGACAGGGGCGGTGTTCACGATCATGCTGCCCCTGCAGATGCCGGGTGAAACGGCGGCTGCCGCGGCTGCGCCACAGCCGGCTGAGCCGCAGGTGGTGCATGTGGTGCCAGAAGAGACGGGGCACGTGCGCCAGTCGGATGCGTCGGATGATTCTTCGGCGTTTGGAGCGCCGCCCAATGAAGGGGATCATTCCAGCGAAGAGAGGCACCATGAGTGAAGCCATTGTGAGTGAGACTGATGGCGGGCGGGACTACGTGATGCCGCAGTGGCTGGCACGGGGGATTTGCATGCTGAGTTTGAGGATGCCCCGCTTTTCGCTGGTGAAGGTGGTGGATCTGGCGCATGTGGTGCGGTTTGGGCGTATGGCGGGGTTTTGCGCTGTGGAAGCGCGGGGCTCGGATGGCGTGGCGCTTCAGGGGGCGTTTGTACCCGGAGTGAAGAAAAATGATGGAGTCAAACGGTTGCCGGTGTTGTTTGCGCATGGGATTTATCAGATCAAGGAATCCAATTCATGGCTGCTGAGGCATTTGGTGGCCAACGGGTTTGATGTGCTGGCAGTGGATTTGCGGGCGCATGGAAGAAGCCGCGGAATCGGCACGACATTTGGGGTCAGAGAGCGGGATGACTTGTCGCGGATGGCGGATGAGGCGCAAAAGAGGGGGTTGATCAGTGAACGTTACATCGCGATGGGGCTGAGCCTGGGGGCCGGGTCAGTGTTGCAGCATGCGGCCGTGGATGCGCGCGTGGCGGGTGTTTGCGCGATTGCACCGTTCCGGGATGTCACAGCGGCGGTGACGTCATACCGGGACAAGTATTTTGCGTATGTGACACGCAGGCGAGTGCTGGAGTCATTCGCTTACGCGGCAAAGAGCGTCGGGTTTGCCATGGCGGACGCTTCAAGCGTGGAAGCGGCCAAGCGGCTGAAGGTGCCGGTGAAATACCTGGTGGGCGATCAGGACACGAACCTGGGATATGCGTTGCACACCAAGCCGTTGTACGACGCGACGCCTGCGGGATTAGGAGAGATTCAGGTGATTCCGGGGGCGACGCACTTTAATATTCACAAAGGCGGGTTTGAGACGTTTAACCGGGGCGTACTGGAGTTTTGTGGACGCTTGAGCATGGGATAATCAGGCGACGGTCAGGCGTCGTTGGCTTCGAACATGGCTTTGACCGAGGGGCGCAGCAGAACGACGAGGGAAAAGACACCCAGCGCGGTTCCCAGGGGGAAAGACATGCAGGTGAAGCAGGCGATGATGAAGCAGAAGACATAGGATTTTTGCCGGGCGAAATTCTTTCCCGCGAGATAGTAAACATAGGTGATGGCGGCGGCAAAGATGAGTGCTGGAACGATGAAGCACGCAAACATGGATATGAAGGCAAACACGCCGGCAGCCCCGGATGCGCCGTGTTTGCTGCCGGAGGCGGCGGCCCCAAGGAGGCCGATGCCCAGAATGACAAGAAGGGCAAGAATGCAGATCAGGGTGATAAAACCCTGAAACCCGGCCAGAACGTAGTAAAAAGTGGACAGCAATTTGAGATGTTGCTGGTCTTGCTGCTGGTTTTGTTGCGGCACTTGTTGCTGCACTTGGTCTTGATCCTGATTCATGTCTAGATGCCTTTTTTTTGGCAGATGAAGAATGACCTTATACCATGGCCGCGCCTTATCGCAGCAGGCTCGCGACGATTCGACGCAATACGTGATCGTACTCTCAGATATAATTTCAGCCCTCAGGCGTTGCGCCTGACCCTCTTTTTTTAGCCAAGGCGAAGCCTCATGGAATACCGCAAGATCCCCGGAACCGAATTGAACGTCAGCCTCCTGGCGTACGGCAACTTCATCTTTGGGACCAACTGGTGGGGCGAATTCACCGACAGCGAAGGCGTGCGCCTGCAAAACAAGGCTTTTGACCTGGGGGTGAATTTCTTTGATTCGGCCGCGGCTTACGGCAACGGCCGCGCCGAGCGTCTGCTGGCGCAGACCATCAAATACGCCGGGCGTGACAACCTGATTATTTCCACCAAGTTCGGCTACGACTTCTACTTCGACCCCGGTGAACAGGGCGGGCACCGCGAACGCCGCCAGGATTTCACTCCCGCCTTCATGCGCTACGACCTGGAAAAGTCACTCGAGCGTCTGGAAATCGACTGCATTGATCTTTATCAGGGGCACAACCTCAAGCTCACCCAGTTCCGTGACGATATTCCCGAGACGATGGAGAAGTTCGTCAAGGAAGGCAAAATCCGGTATTGGGGCGTCGCGCTGGGCCCGGCGATTGGGTGGCGCGAAGAAGGGTATCGGTCGTTCACCGATTGGGATGCTGCTGTGGTGCAGACGGTTTTCAATATGTATGAGCAGGACCCGGGGCGGGAGTTTTGCGAAGTCGCCGCCAAACGCGGCCGCGGCGGCGTGATCGCCCGTGTGCCCACCAACTCCGGCATTCTCGATGACGAATTTAAAACCCCCACCTACAAATTCCCCGACTGGGACCATCGCAAATTCCGCGACCGCAACTGGCTGGTGTACGGCATTCAAAAGAACGATGTCGTCCGTCCCATGGCTGATTCGCTGGGGCTCTCTCTGCGCCAGTTTGCCCTCAAGTGGCTGGCCAGTTTCCCCACGCTGGTGAGCATTGAGCCCAACATCACCAATGATGCGGAACTGGAAGACTGCGTCAAAGGCTGTGACGGCAGGCCGCTTCCGGCAGCGATGCTCAAGCAGCTTGAGCATCTTTACAGCGTCGATTTCTACATGGGAGAGGGCGCGCACCCCTGCAACTGGAAAAGCAGCGTGACGCCAGACGGCGTGATCCGCTCCGGCTACAAACCCGTCGTCTAAATTTTCTGGTTTGCGCACCACGTGGCCAGCGTGAGCCACTCGGCCTGCTGAAGTGCGATCAACGCTGACGGCGCTTGTTTTTGTGCGTGTGCTTTCTCCACGGCATCCACGAACGACGCCGCGTTATAGCTCGGCGGAATCACTGCCATCGCCGGGTGATTTCCCGCACGGCGGAACCAATACTTGGAATTGGCGAAATCGCCCTCGCGCCGATGCAGGATGGCGTGCCAGAAATCAAACGTCGGCGTGCCTTCATGGGCCTGGCAGATGGCGTGCGCTTTGTCGAGATCGTCGGCAAACAGCCATAGCCCCGCGGCGTATGCCGTCTTGCTTTCGCTCGCCAGATTCGCAATGTGCTGGTGAAGCGGGCCGGTTGCAGAGGCGTCGACGACCAGCCCGTGAAGTACGGATTCCAGGGGGAAGGCTTTCAGTAACGCTGCGGTGGTGGGGTCGATCTGCGTCATGGCGACCGATCTTAACCTCCTTCAGAGCGGATAGAATTACACGTATGACAGATCCTGCGAAACGGCATTACTTTCCTGACGGACATCTTCACGGAGTGGTGGGGGCGTGTCAGCGGTCGGATGGACGCTGGCTGCTGATTCGCAGGTCGGTCAATGTCGCCGCGCCGCGCCAGATCTGCTTCCCCGGCGGGGGCATGGAAGCGGGTGAAAAGCATGAAGAAACGCTGGTGCGCGAATTATGGGAAGAACTAGGCGCGCGGGTTTCACCTATTAAACACATCTGGCATTGCATCGTGCCGGAACGAAAACTCACGCTTTGGGGTTGGCTGGCGAAATTGGAGAGCGAAGAGATCAAGCACGACCCTTATGAAGTGGAAGAACCGCTTTGGATGACGCTCGATGAGATTGAAGCGCATCCGGAGGTGATGAAGAACACGGAGCTCTTTGTCGCCGAGATTCGCAAGGCGCTGGGGCAAGAGGGCAAGGCAGGTTAAATCCCTTACAATTGGCGCCATGAAATTTGCCCTTGCCCAGATCAATCCGACAGTCGGCGATATCGCCGGGAACACACAGATCATCATTGATGCCTTGATGGAGGCCCGCGATAAAGGGGCTGATGTGGTGGTGTTTCCGGAACTGGCCGTGATTGGATATCCCCCGAAGGATTTGCTGCTTAAACCTGTGGTCATCAGGCAGTGCGAGCAGGCGATTGAAAAAATCGCCCAGGCGTGTGATGACCGCATTGCGGCATTGGTGGGTGTGCCGCTCTTTTCACCCTGGTCGCAGGGGCGAACCCTTATCAACGCGGCTGCTTTCTGCCACAAGGGCAAGGTGCTGCAGAAGGTGGCCAAGAATCTATTGCCCACCTATGACGTGTTCGACGAGCATCGTTATTTTGAGCCCGGCAAAGAGCCCGAAATCATTACCTTCCGCGGTGTGAAACTCGGCATTTCAATCTGTGAAGACCTTTGGAACAACAACGAAGTCTTCGACCGCCAGCTCTACTGGCAGGACCCCATCAAGCGCCTGGCTGAAGCAGGGGCGGATGTGATCGTGAATTGCTCGGCGTCTCCTTTTGTTCATAACAAACATGACTTTCGCCGTCGCCTTTTCACCTCGGTTTCTTCATTGCATCGCGTGCCGCTTTTGTATTGCAACCAGGTGGGCGGGAATGATGAACTGGTCTTTGACGGCAATTCTGCGGCTGTCGATGGCAAGGGGCGTCTGATCGCGCAGGCGAAAGATTTTGAGCCTGATCTGCTCATGGTCGATCTGCCTGCTCTGGGGCTTGGGAAAAATCTGGAGGCCCCCGCGCAACGCATGGAGAAATATAAGACCGGGCTGGAAGCGATCTATCACACGCTGATCCTGGGCATTCGTGATTATTGCCGCAAGTGCGGCTTCAAAACCATTGTCATGGGGTTGTCGGGCGGCATTGATTCCGCTCTTTGCGCAGCACTCGCCGTCGGCGCCGTGGGCAAGGAAAACGTGCGCGGCGTCGCCATGCCCTCGCGCTTCAGCTCTGACCATTCCGTGAGTGATGCAAACGATCTGGCCAAACGGCTGGGGATCAAATTTCACACGATTCCAATTGCCGGCCCGCATGCCGCGCTGGAAGAAATGCTGACGCCCAATTTTGAAGGCAAAGCCCCGGACACCACGGAGGAAAACATCCAGGCGCGCATCCGCGGCGTCATGCTGATGGCGTTTTCCAATAAGTTCGGCTCGCTGCTTGTCACCACCGGCAATAAGAGCGAATTGGCCGTGGGTTATTGCACGCTCTATGGCGATATGTGCGGCGGCCTGGCGATTATTTCGGATGTTCCTAAGACCGTTGTCTGGGCGCTTTCGCGCTGGATCAATGAAGATCCGGCCTCACCGCTTCGCGCGGCATACATGGGGCCGGTGATTCCTGAAGCCTCCATTGAAAAGGTGCCTTCCGCGGAACTGCGCCCCAACCAGACCGACCAGGATTCCCTGCCGGAATATCCCGTGCTTGATCAGATCATTGAGCGATACGTCGAGAAGGAACAGACAGCGGGGCAGATCATCCAATCCATGCCGGAAACCGACCCGGCGGTGATCCTGAAAATGGTGCGCCTGATCGATATCAATGAATACAAACGCAAGCAGGCTGCCCCGGGAATCAAGATCTCCGGGCGCGCATTCGGGTTTGGCCGCCGCCTGCCCATTGCCCAGCGCTATGACCATCACAAGACACTGGAAGACAATCTGAAATAAACGGTAACATGTCGGTCCCTTTCCCACGGAGACCGCCATGCGCGCAGGTTATTCACGCATCGATATTACCCCTCCCAACGGCACCCCTTTGATGGGGTATTCCAATCCGTACGTGCGTTTGAGCACGGGTGTGAACGATCCGCTTTATCTGCGTGTGGCTTATTTTGAGCACGATGGGAAGAAGGTTGCAATCTGTACCGTCGATTTCTGCTTCATCGGCCGTGATGAAACCGAGCGCATGGCCGGTGTGATCGGGCGGGAACTGGGCCTGCGTCCTGACCAGTTCATGATTGCCGCGACGCATACCCATGCCGCGCCCGCTTCGGGGACGTATGTGCAGTTGGAATTTGGCCCGCCGCTTCGCGATTATCACCGCTTCCTGCGCAACGCCGTGGTGAAGGCGATTAAGCAAGCCATGGATTCCAGCGTCCCGGTGCGAATCAAGGCAGGCGCAGGCAAGAGCGATATCGGGATGAACCGCCGGCAGCGCACTGCTTCCGGAGAAATCATCAACGGGCCTAATCCGTCGGGCGAATGGCATGATTCGCTGCCTGTGGCCGTGTTTGAATCGGTAGAAACCGGGAAGACAGTGGCCTGCTTATTTTCCGCCGCGGCCCACCCGATCACGATGAATAAAACCCTGGTGAGCGCGGATTACTGCGGCGTTGCCTGCGATGAACTCGACAAGCATTTCGGCAACCCGTGCGCCATCTTCCTTCAAGGCTGCGGCGGGGATTCACGCCCCAAGGCCGTTCAGAACGGCAATGTATGGAACTGGAGTTGCAACTTCACCCATGCGCAGGTCATCGGCAAGCAGCTCGCCGCGGAAACCATCGCTCTTCTGGGCTCTTTAAGCCCCGTGCAGCCGCAGATCGCCACAGGATTGATCGATACGCAGTGGCCCATGGTGCCGCCACTGAGCAAGGAACAGTACAAAGAGATGTCGACCAAGGTGAATGCCGAGGGGAAAAAGACCGACCAAGCCAACTGGGCTACGCGTTGGCATGGATTGCTTGAAAACAATTTGGGACTCCCCAGCCATGTCGCCGTTCTCCTCCAAGGGATTCAACTGGGCGAGGGGCTGCGCATCACGGCGCTTGAAGGCGAACCGCTTTGCCCGCATGGCCGCGCCATGGAAGCCTTTTTTGCTCCTGCCGGCGGGGTGACATTCGCCCTTGGCTATGCAGGTGGCGAAGCCATTTACATCCCTGACACCAAGCAATTGGCCGAAGGTGGGTATGAGTCGATTAGCTATTGGGAATACGGCTGGCCCGCCGCGCTGGCTCCCGGTGGAGAGAAGGTGCTTCAGCAGGGGCTTAATGAACTGCGGGCGATGGGCATTGCCTGACGGAAAATCCACTGTGTTCCAGTCCATCATTCATAAAACTGTTGCGCTGCGTGTGAATGGAGTCACTCAATGAAGTTTGTGATTGCACCGGACAGTTTTAAGGAATCCATCAGCGCACCGGATGCCGCGGCGGCGATTGCGCGGGGCATCAGGCGCGTTTATCCGGATGCCGAGTGCGATTTGTGCCCCATTGCCGACGGCGGCGAAGGGACTGTCGAGGCCCTGGTGGCCGCCACGGGCGGCAGCGTTCGCCATGCCTGGGTGATGGGGCCGCTGGGAGAGAAGGTTCACGCGGCATGGGGACTTCTGGGAGACGACAAAACCGCCGTGGTGGAAATGGCTGCCGCGTCTGGCTTGCCCCTTGTCCCGGTCGAGAAGCGCAACCCGATGCTGACGACGACGTATGGGACGGGTGAGCTGATTAAAGCCGCGCTGGATGCAGGCGTGACCAGGATTATTCTCGGGATCGGCGGGAGCGCGACGACCGACGGCGGAACCGGCGTGGCGCAAGCGCTGGGCTACGCCTTTTTGGATCCGTCAGGCACGCGGATCAACGGCATCATGACCGGGGGAAAAATGGCTGAAGTGGGGAGCATTGACCGCTCTGGTGTCGATTCTCGTTTAGCGGGCGTAACAGTGGTCGTTGCGTGCGATGTGACTAATCCGCTCACAGGCCCCAGCGGTGCGCCTGCCGTGTATGGGCCGCAAAAAGGCGCAACACCGGAAATGGTTCACGCGCTGGATGCAGGGCTGGCGCGTCTTGCGGGAGTGATCAGATCAACCATGGGATTGGATGTGCAGATGTTGCCGGGCGCAGGGGCGGCAGGGGGGCTGGGAGCGGGATCGATTGCGTTTTTAAATGCCACGCTGAGCCCGGGCATTGCACTGGTGCTGGAAGCCGTGGGGTTTGATGCCAGGGTGAAGGGGGCTTCTGCCTGTTTAACAGGAGAAGGAAGGATTGATGGGCAGTCACTGGCGGGCAAGGCGTGTCTTGGGGTGGCGCATGGGGCCCTCAAGCACGGGGTTCGGACATGGGCGCTGGTGGGGAGCGCCGGGCCAGGGGCAAGCGAGGCCATCAAAGCCGGGTTATCAGGGTACATGGTTATTGGAAAAGGATTGCCCAAGGAAGAATCAATGCGGCGGGCCGGAGAGCTTTTAGAAGCATCCGGAGAGCGCTGGGCACAGGCCTGGAAGCTGAAAGTGTGGCCCGAGAACGGATAAGAAAGGTGGCTGTCTGGCTTCCACGGATGGCTGCTTATGGCGGGCTTGTGTTTTGTGCAGGATGCGTGTCAAATAACGCGCGTTCCATTCACCCAGACCAAGGAGGGCCGGTGCCCAATCTGATTTTTGATCTCACCGATATCGATCTGACCAAAGTGCAATATGACACGGCGGCGGTCGAAAAGATCAATCCGCACCGGGGCGCCATGCGCCTGCTGGATGGCCTGCACTATATGAGTGAGGATTGCACCAAAGCGGTGGCTTTTAAGGATGTACGCGCGGATGAATTCTGGGTGCCTGGGCACATCCCCGGCCGTCCGATTTTTCCGGGTGTGCTGATGATTGAAGCAGGTGCGCAGCTTGCCAGCTTTGCCACCCTGAGCCGTTTAAAAACCGAACCATTCATGGGCTTTGTCGGGTGTGACGGGGTTAAGTTCCGTTCAGGCGTGGTGCCGGGCGACCGGCTTGTGGTGCTCGGTTTGCAGACCGAAGAGCGCAAACGCCGCATCACCTGCCAGGTTCAGGGTTTGGTGAAGGATCGGATCGTGTTTGAAGGTGTGATCATCGGGATGCCGATGTAAGCTCACTTCAGCGATAAAGATCGAGCATAGAGCATAGAAAAAGGGTTAGGACCGATGGGTGAGATAAAGCCTTATCCGGTTTGTTTTACGCCGATTCTGCTGCCAAAAGTCTGGGGCGGGCGGCGATTGGCTACGTTTGGGCGCACTTTGCCGTCCGACGCGAGCGTTAAGATTGGGGAATCGTGGGAACTGGCCGACCTGGGCGCCACCAGCGTTTCCGGCGCAGGCGGCGGTGCGGCGCGAACACTCATCGGAAACGGTCCGCTGGCCGGTAAAACGCTTGGCCAGGCGCTGGAAGCCTGGGGCCTAGCCGCCCTGGGACGCCTGAAACTTGATGAACAAGGCCAATTTCCCCTGTTGGTGAAGCTGATCGATGCGTCGGAGAACCTGAGTGTTCAGGTCCACCCCAGCACGGATTATTGTGGGCGCCATTCAGGGGTTTATTTGAAGAATGAGGCTTGGTACATCGTTGCGGCCGAGCCTGGCGCGGTGATTTATAAGGGCTTGGCGGAAGGGGTGACGCTTGAGGCGCTGGGGGCGGCTTGCCACGCGGCGGAGAAGACGCCGGGAAGGTCGTCAGGGCTGGAGAAGATGTTCAAGGCGCAGCCTGTGAAGGCAGGGGACTTGATTTACCTGGCATCCGGGGATTGCCATGCCCTGGGCGCAGGCGTGGTGGTGGCGGAGGTTCAAACCCCCAGCGACACCACCTTTCGGCTCTACGACTGGGGTCGCACGGGCCGCGCGCTGCACATTGATGAATCCATCGAAAGCATTCGCACGTTCGTGCCGCCGGATCGATCCGTGACGCAGAAATCGCACATTGCCGGGGTGTTCACCACTGTGACACGCCTGGTCAGCAGTGAAGATTTTCAGATCGAGAAAGTCCGCATGCGCGAGGCGTACCGGCAGGATATTCCTTACGATCAGCCCACTGTATGGGTGGTGCTTGAAGGCAAAGGAACCATTACCCTGGGTAAGAATGCAAAAGGTGGAAAGCACCCTTTTGCAGGCGGCCAGACATGGCTTTTGCCCGCGGGGATGGATGAGGCGGCGGTGGAATTTGCGCAGGATACGGTGTGGCTGGAGGTGACGTTTCCGCGTGCCACGCCGCCGCAGATTGCCTGAAAAACGCTTTTTATATACAAGTGGCTTTTGCCTGCGGAAAAGGACGCTGACGCTGTGCGGTGGAATTCACATGAGAGGCCTCACGGCTTAATCCGACGATTCCGCGTTTTTTCCGCAGCCGACTTTTTTGTCGGCGCGGCAGGCTGCGGGACTGCATGAGAAGCTTGATTATCACGGATCATCATGCCGACCAGGCGTACGATGGATTCGCGGTAGCGGGCGGCATTGGCCACCGCATTGGGGTCGAGTTGATGGGCGTACCAATTGCTTGGCACCCAGGCCATGCAAATGGCTGAGATGGTTGAAAGAATGAATTCGGGTGTGAAGCGGTCAGAGATTTTGCCGCTCTTCTGAGCAGCATTGACCAGGGCGAGCTTGGATTCGGCGGTGGGCACGCCGGTGATTTCCCCTTTTACTTCCAGGCCGCACCAGGCGACCAGGCGCATGAGCTGGGGATTGGCCATGGCAAAATCAAAATAAGCCGCGGCGTAACGCTCCGGGTCGTCGACAGGGAATTCACCGCCCTGAGTGGCGCGCGCCAGTTCGCGTGCCAGCACGATGCGAAACAGTTCTTCTTTATTGCCGAAATACTGGTAAATGAGCTGCTTGTTGCTTTTGGCGGACTCGGCAATGCGGTCAACGCGCGCGCCGGCAATGCCATGCTCGGCGAATTCGACAAATGCCGCATGGAGGATTCTTTGTCGTGTCGCCTCAGAATCTCTGCTCATTTTTTCAAATCTAGGGTTTGTGCTTCCAAAGGGCAAACGCATGTGGTAGAGTATGTATGTAACCAACTAGTTGGTTGGATATCTTTACCAGGAGACCTGCAATGACAAATCGGACATGGTTCATCACCGGAATCAACCGCGGCTTGGGCCGCAGCCTCGCCGAGACGCTGCTCGAAAAGGGCGACCGGGTCGCGGGCACCGCACGGGAACTTGCCGGGCTCGGCGGTCTGAAGGAGGCGCATGGCGACCGTCTTTGGGTCGCCGCGCTGGATCTAACCGACTCGGCTGGCATAAGGTGTGTGGTCGATAAGGCCTTTGCGGAGTTTGGGCGGATTGATGTCGTGGTCAATAACGCTGGCTACAGCCTTGCAGGCGCCGCCGAAGAATGCACTGAGGAAATGATCCGCCATCAGCTCGATACGAATCTGCTGGGTTCCATCCTGGTGATCAAGGCGGCGTTGCCTCATCTTCGCTCGCAGGGCGACGGGCGCATACTTCAGGTGTCTAGCGCCGCGGGGCAGCTTGGGTTTGGCGGCCTCTCGCTCTACGCCGCGTCCAAATGGGGGATCGAAGGATTCATCGAATCCATGGCGCAGGAAGTGGCGCCGTTTGGCATTCAGGCCACGCTCGTTGAACCGGGGTCCATTCGCACCGATTTTGGAGCCAAGGGAGCACTGCCGCCTCCGATCCCGGCGTATCAGGAGGGTGTGGCCGGGATGATGCGGCAGGCGGTGGAGTCGCTTCGCGGTGATGGAAAAAAACCTTGGCAAGCCATCGGCGACCCTGTGAAAATGGCGTTGGCCATGATTGATAGTGTTGATCAATCCCCCGCGCCCAGGCGCCTGGTGATCGGTTCAGATGTTTATGAGGGGCTGATGGCGGCGTATCGCGAGCGCGCCGCATCGCTGGAGGCGCAAAAGACCGTTGCTTTTTCGACGGATTTTTGAGTCGATGGTGTTTTGATGACCAATAAAAGGTGCCGGCATTAGTGCCGGCACCTTTTTGATTTTTGAGCATGATTTCCAAGGCACATGGTGTATTTGAGGTGAGTACGGCGAATTCAGGCGCTTATTGCCAGAGGCGGGCGATTTGGGTGTAGTCCAAGTTTCTGGCGATGTTCATGCGGCGGAGGCTGGATCTTTCCA
>CAZGOM010000053.1:0-31135 GCA_964527265.1 uncultured Phycisphaeraceae bacterium
GGGGGGGGGAGGGGGGGGGTTTGGGGGGGGCTGGGGGGGGGGGGGGGGGGGGGGAAGCTGCCGCTGGGGGTGCTGGCGATCGGGGCGCATGTTTACCAGCGGCCTGTGTACCTGGGGGCGATCCATGGACTGGCGCGGCCGCTGGGGCGGTCGTTTGCGACGCAGATGAAACCCGCGGACCCGGGTGAGCACTATGTGGGGATCCGGAAGATTGCGGTGGATCGCCAGTTTTTCTATCAGGCGGTGAGCCAGGAGGAAGGGGGCCTGAGGCAAGTGGAACCCGATGGGCAGGGCGCGGGAGGGACGTGGCGGCCGACGTTTCAAAAGGCGTTCGACAAGCTGGCCTTCCGGGCGGGCGCGGGGATCGACGATGAGTTTCTGCTGCTGGATGGGATCGGGGCCGGCGAAGGCGCACATGAGGACGCCAACACGGTTTTGGAGTTGTCGGTGTTTGGGCGTCAGTTCATTGTGGAAGAGGGGCCCGGTGATGGGACGATGGCAGATGCGCAAGATCACAACGGCGTGACGGCGGCGCGCGATGGGGTGGCGCAGCCGTCTGCACCGGGGGCGGAGGTGGAGACGCTTGGAGACTTGCCGGGGGTGGGTTTTGGGGTGACGCGGGTGGGCGGGGCGACGGGTGGTGAAGGGGGAGGCAAAGGGGGGAGTGAGTGGTCGCGCCAGGTGCTTTGGCGCAAGGGGCATTGCTTTCTGTTTTTTGATGAGATGACGGCACGGGAGGCGGGGGTGCACCGTTATCAGAGTACGTGGCGCGGACTGGGGGAGGCGAGCACGCAGGAGGACGGGACACTGCGGCTGGTGCAGGGACCGGTGGGGGTGCGCGGGGGCAAGCGGATGGGGGGCGGGGTGACGGAATTTTTCATTGTGCCCGGTGACCAGGGGCGGGTGCGTGTGAAGCTGGAGCCGGAAGAGACTGGAAAGGCGTTTAACGCATATCCCCATGCGCGGCCGGTGGTGACGCGGATGACGCGGACGATCAAAGGGAAACGGCGTGCGGGGCAGCATGATGAGTTTGTGACGGGGTTGTTCTGGCGGCGCGGGGCGGGTGAGCCGGCGCCGAAGGTGCGACGTGTGGCGCAGACGGCGGCGTTTGTGATGGATAAGGGGTTTCGGGCACTGGGATGGGTGCTGCCGGAGGGGAAGGAAGGGCAGCGGCTGCTTGGTTTACAGATCACGGCAAGAGCCGGGTGGATTGAAGACGATCGGCTGAGCCTGTTTGGCGCGCGGCTGTTTTGGTGCCGTTTCCTGTCATTCAGCGCATCCAACCCGGTGAACATCGAATGGTCGCGGGCAGAGGGGCTGACAGTGGAGACGGATGCGCAGACGGAACTGCGGTTTCGGATGGGTCCGGATCGGTACACGCTGGCGGTGGATGCCGGGCGGCACAGCCTGGGACGCGTGGTGATTGAATTGCCGGACCTCTATCCGGTGATGGATTTGATCGAGCGGGCAGCGGAAGGGATGGGGCATCATCGAAGGCGCGCGGATACACCGGATGCGCGCAAGCGCGGCGCGGGGCGGGGAGTGTCGAATGCGAAGGTGGTGGTGCGGACGGTGGCGCCTGCGAGCGCATTGGCCGTGACAGAGGCGGGGGGAAAGATGTTGATTGCGGCGGGGGATGCGGCGGGGGTGGTGTTCGTGTGCGATCTGGAGGGGGTGGAACAACTGCGGCATAAGATCGCCGGGCAGGTACGCGGGCTGGTATGGCGGGAGATTTCACGGGATGCGGAAGAAAGCGCGCAGGCACTGGTGCTGGAGATCCTAGATGAAGAGGGCGAGCGTGTATGGCTGGACATGGCGGGCAAAAGCGTGGTGCCCAGTGGTTTGGAGTCGATGGCGGCAACACTGTTGCATGGGAAACCTGTCGTAGCGCCTGAAGGGGCGCATGCGTGGCCGGGATTGGAAGGGCAGCGCGTGCTGGAATGGCTGCCGGTGACGGGAATGGGTGTGGTGTGGGTAGTAACGACGCAGACGGATCAGGTGATCGGGCTGGACTACATGGGACGGCGGGTGTGGCAGGCGGGTGTGGGAGCGCGGCCTGTGAAGGTGGTCGGGCCGGACCGGACGGGTGGGGTTTACGTGGCCACTGAAGCGGGGCGTGTGGTTGGGCTGGATGCGCAGACGGGAAAGATGCGGCTGAGGGCGAGATTGACGGGATTGATGGAAGGGCCGCAGAGCCATGGGAGGCCGGAAGGGCTGGTGTGCGCGCCTGGCGGCGGAGCGGTGTTCGCGGTGGCGGGGGATGGGGTGTTTAAGATCGAAAAGTCAGAGTTATAAAATCGGGGAATGGCCTAAGAAACATTTAAGTTTCGGGGAGTGTTTGGGCGATAAACAAATAGGAAGAGTGATGGGAATGCCGGCGGAATGAACGCCGGTCACCTGAGCTTTGAGATTTCGGGTTGTTTGGGGGATTGGAAGGAGCTTGATATGGCATCTCTCATTAAAACAGATCGTGATCGTGGTTCAGAGGCTTCGGCGCAAGTGCCTGCGGCGGCCGAAGGCCAGCTGGTGCATGAGGTCTTGGCCACGCCGGTGCAGGGCGTGGTGAACGTGGATCATTCGCTGGAGCAGGCGGGGGTGCGGATGCGAATGGTGGAGCGGGTGCGCGAGTTGATTGCGATGGGTTTTTATGATCGGCCGGAGTTTTTGGACATGCTGGCGGAGAAGGTTCGGCGGGAATTCTGAGCGGGGTTCAGGGGGTTCCAAGAATGGGGTTCATTTGGCTTCTTCGCCTGCGCGGGTGAGGGCGGTGTCGGCGTGGCCGATGGGGATGGGGTGCCCTTCGGGGTTGATGCGCAGGTAGCTGTTGGCTTCGTAAAAGGAGAGGCCGTCGAGGCCGGCTTCGCGGGATTCGCGGACGAGGCGCTGGGCGCGTTCGACGCCCTGGGCGGCGACGATGGTGTTGTTGGGGTCGCAGGAGTGGATTTTGATGCCGGCTTTTTTGGCCAGGGGCATGAGGGATTCGTGAACCCAGCGGGACTGGGCGGAGAAGAATTTGAGCATGACTTCGTCGATAAATCCTTGATTGATCCAGGTTTGCCAATCGAGGTGGAGGGCCATGCGGGTATGGTATTGGACGGGGACTTCAATGCCGGATTCAAAGTGCATGACGAGGCGCGCACCGGCGGCGTGAGTGAGGGCTTTGGCTTTGCGGAGGAAGTCGGTGAACGCTGCTCCGCGGAGGACACGGACTTTCTGAAGGTCGGATTCGGTGGGCTCTGGCAGTCGGTTGTAAGTATTTGTGAAAGCTTCGATTACGGCGGGGTGAAAGGCCAGGAGGGACCAGTCGGTGCAGTTGGTGTGGTGGCAGAGGGGGCGGATGTCGATGGCTTTTGCGCCGTGCGAGAGGGCGGATTGGACGTCGGCGAGCCAGAGGTTCTGAGCTTCGGGGGCGAGGGGTTCGAGGATGCTGGGGAGGGATTGCTGGGCGGTGAGCATGAGGCCGTTGTCGCCGGAGGAGAGGGTGAGAGTGTCCATGTAGCCTTCGGAGTGGTTTTGCCAGCCTTTCCAAACACCCTGGAAAACAAAGCCTTTTTGCATGTTTGAGGCGCGATGTTTGCTGATGGGGCGGGTGGTGCCGGAGGCGTCGGTGGATTGGGCGAGGGCGAAGGCGCGGCCGGTGATGGCGATGTTGGGCTTTTTGATCTGAAAGCAGGCGAAGGGGGTTTTCAGGCTTAATTCAAGGGTGACGACCCAGCATTTACGCCGCTTTTTATCCGCTTTTGGACCGCCAGGGGACCACGTGAGATGGGGGACGGAACGGTGTTCGACGGTGACTTTGAGTGGGCCGGCATAGGGGGCGTATTTGCGGTTGTTTTTGCTGGTGAAGAGCTTGATGTCTTTGCGGGTGAGGTGAGGGACGGGGGTGTCGGAGTAGAAGGTGAGCTGTTTGATGGGGAAGGTGATGGGGGTGTGCCAGGCGGGGTTGGACCGGCATGTGCCGTCGAGGGCGAGGGCCATGCGGGGATAGAGGCTGACGGGGTTTTGATCGGAGTTCAGGACGGCATCTGAGCCCAAGGGATAATCATGGGGGAGGTCGAAGCCTTGCTCGAAGGGTTTGATGGTGGCGACGCAGTCCATGCCGAGTTTATCGCAGATCACGGATGAAGCTAAAAGAAGATCGCCACAGGATTTATAGCTTTTTATGGCGTTGGTTTGATTGCAGACGGCGATCCAGAAAGCGGGGGCTTCGGCGGGGGCGGGGTAGTCGATCCAGTTCAAGCGGGTGACACCCCATTGGCGGAGGGTGGAAAGCTGGGCGTGGAGGGAGGCTGGGGTGTAGGGGGAGGTGCGCAGGTCGTCTGGAGAGTCGAGAAACATGCCCATTTTATAGGGTTTTTTGTCGGTTTGAGGCACATTGTCGACCACCCAGAGGTCGGGGGAGACCTTTTTGTTGGGCGATTCGATGTAGATGAGATGGCGGCCAGGCTCGTTGATGTTTTTGAAGGTGAGCGTGGCGGGTTTTTGAGACGATTTGGTTTCGTCAACTGACGTGTTTCCACAAGCGTCGACGAGGCGGATGGTGAGGGGTGTGGGAGTGTCGTTTTGGGAAAGCGCGGTGAGCGTGAAGGAGGCGGTGGAGCCGGAGAGGGAGGGGGAGGAGATATCGATGGTTATGTCGGGGGGCGTGAGGTGGAGCGTGCCGAGGCTGGAGGCGTCGACGAAGCCATTGCCGGTGGCGAGGCTCCAGGAGGTGAGTTCGTTTGTGATGGCGCGGCAGCGGGTGACGTTAAAGCCGACGGTGGTGGGGGTGATGGGGCTGCGGAAGATGTCTTTGATGTCGAACCAGGCGAGGAGGACATGTTCGGGGGAATCGACGCCGACGACATCGACGGAGGAGCGGCTGGTCCATTGTGTTTTGAGTGGGGCGGGGTATTTGAAGCGTGTGGAGCGGGCGTCTGGATAGGGGTAGTGGTGGAGGGGGATGGGGGTTTGGCCGAAGGGGAAGTGGAAGTGGGCGTAGCCGAGGCGGTCGTGGAAAGGGTCGAAGAAGATGTCGACGCTGTCGCCGGGGGTGGGTTTGCCGATGGCGTGGTCGAGTGCGACGGCGATGAGGAATTGCTTGCCGGAGATGAGGCCGGCGATGCGTGTGGTTTCAAAGGCGGGCATGGGGGTGTGAAGGCTGACGAAGCCGCCGCTGATGCCGGGCTGGGAGTCGATGGCGTGGAGGGCGGTTTTGAGATCGAGTTTTTTGACGCTTTGGAGGGTGAGGTGGCGGGCGTCGGGGCGGAGGTTTTTTAACATATGAGTTAGAAGGGTCTGGGGTCTAGGGTCTGGGGTCTGGTCGGAGAAGAGGTCCTGTGTCCTGCGTCCTGGGTCCTGTGTCGAAGAGTTGAAAGAGTTGAAGAGGGGCGGGCTGGAGGCATCAGGGCATGTTGACGCATTGGAAGGGGACGCGGATTTCATAGGCGTCGGCGACGGGGTGGGCGATGAGCTGGCGGAGGAGGTCGATGGCGTGCTTGACCATGAGGTCGGTGCGGCCGGCGATGCGGGGGAAGTCGGAGAGGCCCAGGGGGCGGGAGGTTTCTTCGACGCAGTTGATGACGATGTCCCTGGGGTCGATGCGGAGGGAGCGCTTGTTGAGCTCGTAGAGCATGTGGGGGACGAGCGCGGCTTCGGCGGAGACGATGGCGGTGGGGCGCTGTTTAATAAGGGAGCCCCAGTGATCGGCGAGTGAGGAGACGCCTGCGGGGGATTTGGAAGCGATGCCGATGAGGCCGGAGTTGATGGGGAGGTTGGATTGGAGGTGGGCGAGTTGATAGCCGCGGCACCAGTGATCGGCCTGGAAGTTTTGGGGCATGGTTTCGCAGAGGAAGGCGATGTGCGTGTGCTTGCGTTTGAAGAGGTATTGGGTGGCGGCGAGGCCCATGGCGAGGGGGTCGAAGTTGACGGTGCAGGAGGGGCTGGGGCGGGGATTGCCGGGGGGCTCGACGATGTTGCCGACGACGACGTGGGGGACTTTGTGTTGGTGGAGGCCCTGAAGGAAGGGGTGATCGACCATGTCGATGAGGATGAGGCCGTCCATGCCGGTGGCGAAGCGGAGGGTGTGTTCGAGGGCCTGGGTGACGCTGGCGCCTTGAGGTGTGGCGGTGTATTCGAAGCGGAGGGAGGAGTCAGAGCGGCTGACGACATCGAAGAAGAAGGAGGGGTGATAGTTATTGATGTGGCTGGAATCGCCGACGACGAGGACGACGCCGATGCGGGCGGATTTGCCGGGGGAGCCGGTGATGCGGGCGCGACGGCGGAGGCGGTCGTAGCCCATGGCACGGGCGACTTCCCAGACGAGCTGGCGCGTTTCTGCGCTGATGGAGGGGTGATTGCCGATGGCCATGGAGGCGGTGGCGAGCGAGACGCCGGCTTTTTCAGCGACATCTTTGAGGCGGGCGGGGCGGGCATCGGAGGGGGTTTGGTTGGGCAAGTTTCGGCTCTAGCGGGGGTGTTGAATTAAGTCGATTGAATTTCAATTGATTCAGTTTAATAATTAGTGGGTTGGGTTAGCAAGGGCAAAATGAGATTTGGTGCGAAATGGGGATGAGCAGGAAGGGCTATCGAAGAAGGCCAAGAAAAGTTTGGTTTCGATGCAGATTGCAAGGATAGGTTGGGTTGCAAAGTATTTTAGAAGCGCATTTTGAGGAAATTTTTTTAACACGATTTGCAAGATTCTCAAGATTTACACGATGTTTATTGGAGGTTGGATGATGAGGTTGTTTGTGGTGGCGCGAAAGCAGGTGAGATTTGATTTTTGAATGCAGGTGTTGGGGTGGATTTTTGGATTAATGAGGGACTGGTGCGGACGCTCATGAGGAATACGAAGGGATGATGCATGGGACGGTATAAGGCGGTGGTGAAGAGGTTGAGGGGTGCGCCTTCGTTGTTTGTGAACGATGAGGCTGTGTTTTTGAATTCGGGGTATCTGGCGAAGGCGCCTTATGAGACATTTGGGGGGATGGGGTCGAAGGTGTACCTGGTGCATGATCATCATTTTGGGGTGAATGAGCGGGGTGAGGTGGATGTGGAGACGATTGAGGGGATCGTGCGCGGGGTGCTGGAGAAGGAGCCGGGGGCGTATGTGATTGTGCGGAGCATGCCGCCCGCGCCGGGGTGGTGGCTGGATGCGCATCCTGAGGATGTGATGGGGTTTGATATGCCGATGGAGGGGGTGCAGGACGGGGGGTATTACCGGGATGTGTCGTGGGCGTCGGATGCGTGGGTGGAGACGATTTCAGGCTGGTATGAGACGTGGTGCAGGCATCTGCATGAGAGGTTTGACGGGCGGGTGATCGGGCATCAGTTTGGGATGGGTGCGCATGGGGAGAACGGGGCCAAGGGGTCGCCGGCGTATGACGGGCGGTGGTTTTGCGCGGATTTTTCGCCGGTGATGGTGAAGTGGTTTCGCGGGTGGCTGAGGCGGAAGTATGGGAGCGATGCCGCGCTGAGGAAAGGGTGGAGTGATGATGCGGTGTCGTTGGAGACGGCGGCGGTGCCGGGGCGGGTGGAGCGGCTGCGGACGGATTGGTTTACGTTCCGGTCGCCGGTGAAGGGGCAGGTGGCGGATTATTACCAGGCGTATGCGGACCGGGTGCGGGAGACGGTGCTGAAGGTATGCCGGGTGATGAAGAAGGCGACGGATGGCGAGGCGGTGGTGGGGACGCATCTGGGTGCGATATTGGATGTGGGGTTTCACGGGTGGATTTACAACCAGTTAAGCACGAGCTTGTTTCGAGCGGCATTGGAGGACCCGGCGATTGATTTGTTTACGTCGCCGGCGACGTATGAGGGGCGGGAGCCGGGCGGGGATGCGTGTTCGATGATGCCGCACGGGAGCTTGAGGCTGCATGACAAGCTGATTTATCAGGACCAGGACACGCGGACGCATTTATTGCCGGAGGGGTATGCGAAGGCGTTTACGCTGGGGAAGGTGTCAGCGAATGCGTTTGAGGCGGTGAACCAGTTGAAGCGGGATTTTGCGCATGGGCTGATCCATGGGTACGGGTTCTGGTGGCATCCGATGGTCGCGGGGATGTATGACGGGGCGGAGATCAAGGAATGCCTGGCGCGATTGCAGAAGATCGGGCAAGCGAGTTTGAAGTATGAACGGGGCCCGGCGGACGGGATGGCGATGATTGTGGATGAGGAGAGCGCGTTTTATCAGGCGTGTTCTAATCGACTGTATTACCCGATGATGTATTACCAGCGGCAGCAGATGTTTGGGAGGAGCGGTTTGTCGTGGGCTCCGTACTTGCACAACGATCTGGAGCATGCGGATTTTCCGGCGACGAAGGCGTATTACTTTTTGAATACGTTCTTTTTGAGTGATGAGGAAGTGAGGCAGATCAAGCGGAAGCTGGCGGGGAGCGGCGCGATTGCGGTGTGGACGTATGCGCCGGGGATTCAGAGTGCGGCGGGGATCGATTTGAATCGGGCTTCGGATTTGTGCGGGATGAGATTGAAGTCGCTGGATGTGGAGACGATTCCGCAGGTGACGTTGACGGCGCTGGAGCATCGGTTGATTCGTGTGCCGCGCGGAGTGATGGGGGATTCGTATGCGGCGGGCAATCAGCCGCCGATGACGATCGGGACGGGGCGATTGAATGTGGATGACCGGGAGAAGGCGTTTGGGCCGGTGATTTATGTGGATGACTCGAAGGCGGAGACGCTTGGGGAGATATCGGCGTTGCGCTTGCCGGGGTTGTGCGTGAAGGAGATGGATGGGTGGACGTCGGTGTATTCATCTTCGCCGATGTTGCATCCGATGATCTTGAGGTCGATTGGCGCGGCCGCGGGGGTGCATGTGTATAGCCACAGTGAGGATGTGGTTTTGCCGGGGAAGAGCCTTTTGATGATTCATGCGGCGAGTGGGGGGAGGAAGAAGATTTTCCTGCCGCGGGCGATGGATGTGTTTGATGCGTATGAGGGGGTGGAGGTGGGGCTAGGGGTGAGTGAGGTGGAGATGGAGATGCGGGAGTTTGAGACGCGGATTTTGTTTTTTGGGAGGGGTGGGGAGGGATTTTTTGACTGGGATTAAGAGGATTGGGGATGATTAAGAGGATGGGGAGAAGAGGGGAATTTTTACCGCGAAGGCGCGAAGACGCGAAGACGCGAAGGTCAGAGAAGGGGGATTGGGGTGTGCGCTGGGTGGAGGAAAGGGGGTGGATCTGGGGTTCGTGCAGATAAAGAAGTATGAGGCGGATGAATGAGGCGTTAACATTTGAGCGTGGGTCATGGAGTTTCAAAACTGGTTGCGGTTTTGCGGACCGAACGCGGTAGAAAGTGGAGTTGTAGATAGTAGTAAGTGGAGTGAGGGCGGGAAAGAGTGAGGTGTTATGGGTTTTGTGGCGTGGAAGTGGGCGCGTGCAAGAGCATTTCATTTTTCGCGCACCGGGGGCTGCGCTCGTGGACTCGCTTACCCCCAGCTACGAGCTTATGCCCCTTCGGGGCGAGCTTTCAGTGCTTTGGAGTGTGGCTTGGTTGGGTGATTGATAGGTGATTGGGTGGGCAGTTCACTAATGTCGGGGGAGTTGGTTGAGCGGGAGCCGGCGGGACGCCGCGCTCCCGAGGGCAATCGCATGTAACGCACGCGTGTGCGCCCGGGTTGCGGGGGGCGGGTTATCGGGTGTCAATGAGGGGGCGATTTATCGATTCGCAAGACAAAAGGGCATTGATCGGTGAGGGAATGCGACCTATCGGGGCTCCCCGACAACGCGATAACCCCATAACCCGGGTGCGTGGGTGCTGAATTTTCTTACATGCGATTGCCCTGGGCGCTCCCGGTAAGGGGCACTCAATGGCGGGTGGATCGGATATAGTTGGGGGTTTGAGCGGCTGATTTGCGGCCCGCCCTAACCCAACCACCCTGATTTGTGAGGAATGAAGCGATGGCGAAGAAGACAATTGCGCAGACCGATGTGAAGTCCAAGCGCGTGCTGATGCGGGTGGATTTCAATGTGCCGCTGGAAGATGGGAAGATCACCGACGACCGGCGTATCCGGATGGCGCTGGAATCGATCAACAGCGTGATTTCACGCGGCGGGCGGCTGGTGCTGCTGTCTCACCTGGGGCGGCCGGAAGGCAAGGGTGTTGAGCCGGAATTCAGCTTGAAGCCGGCGGCGGCGCGGTTGTCCGAACTGCTGGGCAAGCCGGTGGCATTTGCGGAGGACTGCGTGAGCGCGGATGCGGCGGCGAAGGCGGCGGCGCTGAAGGATGGGGAAGTGCTGCTGCTGGAGAACGTGCGGTTCCATAAGGCGGAGAAGAAGGGTGACGCGGCATTTGCGGGGAAGCTGGCGGCGATGGGGGATATCTACTGCAATGATGCATTTGGGACGGCGCACCGGGATGATGCGTCGATGACGGCGCTGCCGCAGGCGATGAAAGATAAGCCGCGCGTGGTGGGATTTTTGATGGAGAAGGAGATCAAGTATCTGTCGGAAGCGATTGCCAAGCCGCGCAAGCCATTTGTGGCGATTCTGGGTGGTGCGAAGGTTTCGGACAAGCTGCCGGTGATTGAGAACCTGCTCAAAACGGTGGACACGATTTTGATCGGCGGAGCGATGGCGTACACGTTCTTCAGCGCGCAGGGGAAGAATGTGGGGACGTCGCGGATTGAAGCCGACCAGGTGGCGAATGCGAAGAAGTTTTTGGAGATCCAGGGGAAGAACGGGCTGGCGAAGATCCTGGTGCCGCTGGACAACAATGCGACGACGGAATTCAAAGCCGACGGCCCGCAGCAGATCTGCGAGAACGGGATCAAGGACGGTTGGATGGGTCTGGATATCGGGCCCAAGACCATCGAGCTTTACAAGAAGGAAATCGAAGGGGCCAAGACGGTGATCTGGAATGGGCCGATGGGCGTGTTTGAGATGCCGCCGTTCGACAAGGGGACGCGTGCGGTGGCGGATGCGCTGGTGTCGGCGACGGCCAAGGGTGCGACGACGATCATCGGCGGTGGCGACTCTGCCGCGGCGATTGAGGAGTTTGGGCTGGCGTCGAAGGTGTCGCATGTTTCCACCGGTGGTGGGGCGAGCCTGGAGATGCTGGAAGGGAAGGCGTTTAATTCGGTGGCGCAGTTGGAGGAGAAGTGAAGTCCCGAGTCCAGGGTCCTGAGTCCTGAGTCCCGAGTCCAGGGTCCTGAGTCCTGAGTCCTGCGTCCAGAGTCCTGAGTCGAAGAGCGGATTAAGAGTAGAACACCCTCACCCTAACCCTCTCCCTGAGGGTGAAGGGATAAGGGGCTGATTGGAGATTTTTATGTTGGATTTGAAGGTTGTGCCCAAATGTCCGTTGGTGGCGGCGTCGATTTTGTCGGCGGATTTTGGGCGGATGGCGGAGGATTGCAAGGATGTGTTGTCGAAGGGTGCGGATCTGTTGCATATTGATGTGATGGATGGGCATTTTGTACCGAACCTGACGATGGGTGCGGACATGGTGAAGGGGGTGCGGAAGCACCTGGCGGATACGTTTCTGGATTGTCATTTGATGGTGACGCGGCCGGACATGTATGTGGAGCAGTTCGCGGCGGCGGGTGCGAACATGTTTTCGTTTCATGTGGAGGTTTGCCGTAGTTTTACGCCGGGTGGCGTGGATGGGTTTGAGATGATCGAGGCGATTCACAAAGCGGGGATGCTGGCGGGGATCGTGGTGAATCCGGGGACGTCGGTTGAACATTTACAGGGGTATCTGGGGAAAGTGGACAATGTGCTGATCATGAGCGTTGTGCCGGGGAAATCGGGGCAGGCGTTTATGAGTGAGGTATTGCCGAAGGTGAAGTGGGTGAAGGCGCGGGTGGGGCCGCAGACGCGGGTGGAGATGGATGGGGGGGTAAGCCCCAAGACGGTGGGGGCGTGCGTGGCGGCGGGTGCTGATCTGCTGGTGACGGCGTCGGCGCTGTTTGGGGCGAGTGACAGGAAGGGTGTGATTGAGGCGTTTCACGCGGCGAGGTGAGAGTGCTTGGGAAAGTTCGATTTGGACGCAGATTTACAAGATTTTAAGATTGGATTTACAAAGATAAGGCTGGGAAAATTTATAGGAGAGTCACAGGTTGTGTGGCATGGATGCAGGCATGTGCAAGGCACGGGTGTGATCGGAATCCGGCCCGTGACACCCGGACCAACGAGGCACCGGCGCAGACGCCAGTGGCACGGGGAAGTGGCACTCAGAGGGAATGGCGATGAGGTATTTGGCGGTGGATTTAGGGAGCAAGCGGACGGGATTGGCCGTGGGGAGCGATACGCTGGGGATGGTGA
Organism: uncultured Phycisphaeraceae bacterium; assembly: GCA_964527265.1. Classification (GTDB taxonomy): domain Bacteria; phylum Planctomycetota; class Phycisphaerae; order Phycisphaerales; family Phycisphaeraceae; genus CAZGOM01. The sequence continues at coordinate 12,255 of CAZGOM010000053.1, forward strand.
GCCCGGTGGGGATTATTCAGGTGGAGCCCAAGCGACTGATCGCGCAGTTGGTGGAGGCGGTGGAGGCTCAGGGTGCGGGTGCGGTGGTGATGGGGTTGCCGCTGAATATGGATGGGACGGAGGGGCCGGCGGCGCTGGAGATGAAGAAGGTGGCAGCCGCGCTGGAGAAGGCGGCGAAGGTGAAGGTGCATCTGTTTGATGAGCGGCTGACGAGCTTTGAGGCGGAAGGGATGATGGCGGGACGCGGGATGACGCGGGGACAGAAGAAGGATGTGCGGGATGCACTGGCGGCGAAGACGCTGCTGGAGGATTTTTTGAGGTCGTTGAAGAAGTGAAGAGGGGTCTTGGGTTCTGGGTTTTGGGGTGAAGAGGGATGACGTTGGGGGAGGGTGGGCTCGTTGGGGTTTGAATTGGGGTGGGATGGATTTGTGATAGTGCAATGGGACACTGGCGCAGACGCCAGTGGGGGTGGGGGATTGGAGTCAGGGGGTGGTTGGGGGAGCAGTTCACTTATGTCGGGGGCGTGTGGTGATTGGGAGCCGGCGGGACGCCGGCGCTCCCGGTGCGAAGATTTTCGTTGACAAAAACAAAAATTGTTTACAAAATGGGTAAATGGTTTCCAATCTGTCAGAAAACGCGTATCAGTCGATTCGGCTCAGCATCCTGCGGGGGGATTATGCGCCGGGTGCGCCTTTGCGTGAGGTGCAGTTGGCGAAGGAGTTGGGGGTGAGCCGGGGGCCGGTGAGAGAGGCGTTTGCGCGGCTGGAGGATGAGGGGCTGGTGGAGCAGATTCCCAATCGGGGGGCTTATGCGCGTGTGCCGAGTGCGGAGGAGTTTGAGGATTTGTCGGACATCCGGATTGCGCTGGAGCAGGTGGCTTTGACGAAAGCTTGCGGGCGGATCACGCGTGTGCAGTTGGCGAAGATGAGGGAGTTATTGGTGGAGATGTGCCGCGCGACGAAGGCGGTGGGTCGGGCGAAGGATGAGGGGGAGCGGGAGCGGGAATATACGCGGTGGGCGATTGCGGATGTGGGGTTTCACCAGGTGATTTATGCGGGGGCGCACAGTCCGATGTTGAGTCGGATGCTGGGGCGGGCGCATGTGTTGAACCGGTTATGGGCGCATGCGGGGATGGTGATGAAGCAGATGGCTTATGTATCTGCACGGCAGGGGACGCGGGACCATATTCGGATTTATCGGGCGATCAAGGCGGATAAGCCGCGGGCGGCGTGTTCGATACTGGTGAAGCATCTGGAGACGGCGCGGACAACGCGGGCGTCTTTTGGAGAGATGTTGGGTTGTCCTGCGCTGCCGGCGGGGATGGCGGAGGCGATTGTGGAGATGGAGAGGGGGATGTGACTTGCGGTGGACCGCAATAGAGAAGCAGAGCCATAGAAAGCAGTGAGTAGAGCGGAGTCGGATTTACAGACTTAACCAACGAAGGTGAGATTTGAGATGACGATGCAAGGTGTGGAAAATCGGAGTTTGAAGAGCTTGTTTGACCTGACCGGGAAGACGGTGTTTATCACTGGTGGGGCGGGATATCTGGGGAGCGCGTATTGCGAGGCGCTGGCGGAACTGGGGGCGAATATTGCGATCGTGGACATCAAGGCGGAGCCGGGGGATGCGCTGGCGCAGCGGTTGACGAAGACCTACGGGACCAAGGCGATGGGAATTGCCTGCAATATCACAGATCCGCTCAGCGTGAAGGATGCGCTGGCGAAGACGCAGGATGCGTTTGGGGGGATGGACATTCTGATCAACAATGCGTATTCGGGGAACAAGAATCGGTTTGAGACGATTACGTATGAAGAGTGGCGGGCGAATATCGATATTGGGTTGAATGCGGTGTTTTATTGTGTGCGTGAGAGTTTTGAGATGTTGAAGGTGAGCCGCGGGGTGGTGTTGAACACGGCGTCGATGTATGGGGTGGTGTCGCCGGATTACAAGTTGTACGAGGGGAACGAGCATGCGGTGCCGGCGAGCTACAACGCGGCGAAGGGTGGGGTGGTGCAGTTGACGCGTTACCTGGCGAGCTTTCTTTCGCCGCACGGGATTCGCGTGAACGCGGTGAGTCCGGGAGCGTTTCCGCATGCGTGGCAGGTGGCAGATACGGAGTTTCACAAGCGTCTGGCGGCGAAGGCGCCGCTGAATCGTGTGGGGGTGCCGGATGATTTGAAGGGGATTGTGGCGCTGCTTTGCAGCGATGCGGGGAAGTTTATTACCGGTCAGAACATCATGGTGGATGGTGGGTGGACGGCTTGGTAGACCGCCCCTTGGGGGGCGGAGTCGCGGGTCCAGCGTCCTGGGTCCAAAGTCGAAGAGGAAAGTCTAAGAGTTGAAGAGAAGAGTTTGAGAGATTGGTGGATCGTTGCTTTGAGGGTTTGCCGGTGCGCGGCCCTCGCTCCAGCCTTCTCCCTTGTGGGAGAGGGGACCAGAGAGGATTGTGTTTTATGGTTGGTTTGGGTGCACTGGTGAAGAATCCTGAGGACATCCGGCTTGGCATGGCTGGGATGGTGGATGAGAACGGGCATCCGTTCAGCTGGTCGGCGATCATCAATGGGTATGACCCAGTGAAGATGGCGGGGTGCGGGTATGGGGCGATTCCGGCGTATCTGGGAAAGCAGGCGAAGGAACGGTTTGGGATTCCCGGGGTGCGGGTGACGCATGTGTGGTGCGATGATGCGGCGGATGCGCGGAGGGTGGCGGGGGCGAGCTTGATTCCGCATGTGGTGGGGCGTGCGGAAGATTTGATCGGGCAGGTGGATGCGGTGCTGATTCCAACGGATAAGGGTGGGGAGCACATGGAGCGGGCCAGGCCGTTCGTGGAAGCGGGGATACCGGTGTTCATCGACAAGCCGATGACGGATCGGATGGATCATTTGAGGGAGTTTGTGAAGTGGGTGAACGAGGGGAAGGCGATCATGTCGAGTTCGGGGATGCGCTATTGCCCGCGATTTGCGGAGATGCGGGAGCGGCTGGATGAAGTGGGTGAGATGCGGCTGATCACGATGACGATGGCCAAGAGCTGGTCGCGGTATGGGATTCATGCGCTGGAGGGGGTGTATCCGTTTTTGAAGGCGGGTGGCTGGCGGAGCCTGAGGAACAGCGGGGATGAGGAACGCGCGATGATTCATGCGGTGCATGGAAGCGGTGTGCATGTGCAGATGGCGGTGATTGATGACTTGTACGGATCGATGGGGCATTTGTGCGTGTATGGGACGCAGGGGCTGTTGACGGGGAAGTTTGACGACCCGTTTACGGCGTTCAAGGCGCAGCTTGTTGATTTTGTGTACTATTTACGAACAGGTTGTCGAAGTTATCGATTTGAAGAAACGGTGGAGCTAGGATTACTTGTGATTGCGGGGTTGGTTAGTTTTTCGCGGGCCGGGGCTGTGGTTCATATCTCTGAATTAATGTCTCAATTGAAAGAGCCCCAACATGTCGAGCACCAGCATTAGAAGATCATCGGGCGTCGTGAGGGATGGGTGGAATGCGGGTCGATGCGGTCGTGTGCGAGGTTTTACGTTGATTGAAATGCTGGTGGTGATCAGCATTCTTGGTGTGTTGTTTGCGTTGATGCTGCCCGCGCTGGTGCGTGCGCGGGAAGCGGCGCAGAACATGTTGTGCATGGCGCGGGAGAGACAGATAGCGGTGGTGATTGTGTCGTACAAGGTGGACAATCGGCAGTGGTATCCGGTGAACACGACGTACGATTCGGGGAACTCCGGGGATGGGGGAGCGACGCGGCATCCGAAGTATGCGTATCGCAAGGGGACGTCGAGCGGGCAGATTATTTTCGTTCAGCAGATTCGGCCTTATCTGCAGATTCCCGAGCCTGGGGTGTCGGGGTATGACTCGCGGAAAGTGCTTCCGAGCCGAAACATGCTGGCGTGCCCGGCGAGCCCTTACCGGCCGGGGATGTCGACGAGCACGGGACAGGACTATGCGGTGATCAACGATGGGACGCAGGTTTCGAATTATGTGATCAGCGCGTATTTCGGTTGGGGCGATCCATTCATTTTTGATCCGAATTACACAGCGCCGAGCAGCGTGGCCAATGGGATTTTGAACATGAGGTGGCTGCCCAAGCGCGGCGAGCCGGTGGCGGCATCGAGGCTGGTGCTGGGTGGGGAGATGATCGGCGCGAGCACTTATTTCGGGTATCTGATGCCGAACTATCTTTCGAGCACTTATGCGTATTTCCACCCCAACGACACGGCGAATGTGATGGCGGCGGATGGGCACGTGGTGAATGTGAAGAACCATGTGGGGAATGTGGATCCGACGCTGCTGGAGTTTTATGGGGCGATCAGGTGAGTGTGGAGGCGGGGCTTGTATGGCCGCCGGTGCGCATTTCGCTGGGTTGATCTGGTGTGACACCCGGGGCTGTGGTGCATGTCTCCGAGTGAATATCTCAATTGAAAGAGCCCCAACATGTCGAGCAGAAGCGTTGCATCGTCAATTGACCGGAGCGGCATGCGCGTGGAAATGGGGTTTACGCTGATTGAACTATTGGTGGTGATCAGCATTGTGGCGATCCTGGTTTCGCTGCTTGTGCCATCGCTCCTGGCAGCGCGGGAAACCGCGCGGCAGGCGGCGTGCATGGCCAGACAGCGTGCGGTGTTCATGGCGACGAACTACTACAACAACGACAACAAATTGTGGTGGCCGGTGAACAATACGTACACGACCGCGGTCAATGGTCATTTGCATAATCCCAGATTCACTTATCGGGATAGCGGCAGTTTGACGTTCATCTGGCAGATCCGGCCTTATATGAACATTCGGGACCCCAACGATCCGCCAGCCTATAACCCGCGGCTGCAGGGGCCGCAAAGAAATCAGTTGCTGTGCCCGGCGAGCCCGTATGTGTATGTGTCGGGTGATCCAGCATCGGCGTCTTATAACGCTTGTGTGCTGGCGGATGCGTTGCAGCCGGCGAACTATTTCATCAGCGGCTATTTCGGGAATGGTGATCCGTGGGGGAACGACCCGCTGACGAATACGAGCCTGAGCCCGTCGAGCGTTGCGCCGCGCTGGCTGCCCAAGCGGGGAACGCCGCAGAGGCCTTCAATGTTGCCTGTGATCGGGGAATCGATCGGTACTTCTTCGTACTTTGGATATCTGGCGCCGACGTACCTGCCGGCGCAGTATGCATATTTTCATCCCAATGACACGATCAACGTGACGTTCGCGGATGGGCACACGAAGAATTTTCCGTCGCTTGTGAATGTGCCGACAAGTGATATCGAGTGGTATGTGCCGATTAATTAATCCGGCAAAGTGGCAAGAGTGTGCAAGGGCGTCAGTTTTGCGTCCACTGGCTGTCATAGGCGTGCCAGAAGCAGCCATTTTTCGTGCAGCCGTAGGCATAGCCATAGTCAGAGTTGAAGATGGCGGTGACGCCGGTGTTTTCAATCCACTCGGCGTGGCCGTCGCCAAAGGCGAAGCCCAGGCCTTTAGCTTCATGGCGGAAGACGCCCGCGGCAGTGTTGGGGAAGACATAGTCGCGCCAGAAGCCGTTGTTGGGATAACGGGTGTAGCCTGAAACCATGTCGCCAAAGACGTGCGTGTCTTTGGGTTTGCGCAGATGTGAAAGACGCGTGGGTTTTATGACGTTGTAATAGACCCTGTAGAGCGGCCCGGCGGCGTCTTTGGTGTATTGGTAGGTGTGGATGCTGCCGTTGACGCCCATGGACCAGGTCTCGCTGGAGCGCCGCCCTGTGCAGCCCAAGGCCATGAGGCGGGTGGCGCCGCCGTATTCAACGCCGCCGATTTTAATACCGCCGGAGAAGTAGGGATCGAGCTTTGTGTAGTCCCAGGCGTAGGTCCCGTTGTAGTTCGGGTTGCCACTGGTGGCGTCGTATGTGAGGAGGTTGTCTCTGAAGTCGGTGATGTAGTTGGTGTAGCCGAGCATCATGGAGCGGTAGTTGGCTTTTTCAGTGGTGATGCGCGCGGCTTCACGCGCTTTGGCCAAGGCCGGCACAAGGGTGGCGATGAGCATGGCAACGATCGCGATGACGACGAGTAGCTCGACGAGGGTGAAGGCGCTTTTTGGAGCCGAAGGGAGGTGGGCTGACACAAATAAATCCTTCATTGGGTGGAAAGGTCAGACGAAGGTTGATAACAACCGGGTTTACCGCAGTGAAATTGAAATGCGGGAATCTACAAATATCAGGATGTTTTTAAAATGTCACTGGAAATATGAGGTTAAACGTGGTCATCTCATTTCGGAAGGCGACAGATCCTCATTTCAGGGAATTACGCCTTGCATTAGGGGCTTGTTTTTTATTTGTTCGCTTTGATTTTGTAGAAACGTATTTTGTTTGGACTGCGTGTTTCAATGGATTGAACGATTCGGGGAAATAAAAACCGGCCCCAAGGGGGCCGGTGTAAGTCGCGGCGAAGATTTTTTGCAGAATCAGAAGGAGACCCACTGGCTGTTGTAGGCGTGCCAGTAGCAGCCGTTTTTAGCGCAGCCGTAGGCGTAGTGCCAGTCGGTGGTGAAGATGGTAGGGGGTTTGTTTTCGATCCATTCAGCGTGGCCATCACCAAAGGAAGCGACGATGCCTGCGCCCTGGTGGCGGAAGGCGCGGGGGAGGTCCGGGAAGAGGTAGCTGGTGTAGAAGCTGGGGTTGGGGTAGCGCTTGTAGCCGGCGATCATGTCGCTGAAGACGTGGGTGTCTTTGGCTTTGCGCAGATGAGAGAGTTTGGTGGGTTTGGTGACGTTGTAGTAAGCGGGGGTGCTGTATTCGGGAAGAACGTAGGTGTGGATGGAGCCGTTGACACCCATGGACCATTGTTCGTTGTATTGGCGTCCGGTGCAGCCGAGCGCCATGAGGCGGGTGGCGCCGCCATAGTTGACGCCGGAGATGCGGATGCCGCCGCTGAAGTAGGGGTCAAGGAGGGTTTGGTCCCAGGCGTAGGTGCCGTTGTAGTTTGTGCCTGCGGGGTCAGCGTTGTAGGTGAGGAGGTTGTCTTTGTAGTCGGTGATGTAGTTAATGTAGCCGAGCATCATGGAGCGGTAGTTGGATTTTTCGGTGGTGATGCGAGCGACTTCGCGGGCTTCAGAGATGGCGGGAAGCATCATGGCGATGAGGAGTGCGAGGATGGAGATGACAACAAGGAGTTCGACCAGCGTAAAAGCAGAGGTGAATCGGGGGGCGAGCGTCGTGGCTCTGATGCGCATTTTCATGTCGGCCTCTTGGGGTAGGCCCGGAAGACTGTTGGAGATTTGAAAGGCAATAAAAAGATTAATTTCAGCTAATTTAATAGTAGCAATAATGGATGATGATTACCAGACTATTTTTGATATATCACTTGTTTTGTAATGGTTTTAATGGTTGAGATATTTTATTCAGTGATTTTTAATTAGTTGAGAAGATGAATTTAGAGATGGCGTGGATTGTTTTAAGGGCAATGGGAATACATTTGAATGCGCAGTAGGGAGGCTGGAATTAGTGAAATGAAAACGCTCACCGGCGTTGGGGCTGGTGAGCGTTTTGACTGGAATTGTTTAAGGGGGTTGTGGGTGGCGGGGTTTATTTCCCTTTGCCTTTACCGCGGCGGCGCTTGAAGTTTTGCTGGAACTTCTTTCCGGGCTGCTGCCCGTCTTCGCGTTTGGATTGGCCGGGTTTGCCGTTGGTGAGGCCAATGAGTCGCTTGGGCTGGCCTTTACCGGGTTTGCCGGGCTTGGGTTTGCCTTGTTTGGGTGCTTTGGGGGTGAAGGGGGTGGCGCCGACGGCTTTGGGTTTGCGTGGGGCGGGAAGGGGGAGGCCGTCGGGGTCGGCGGTCTGGGCGGCGTTTTCGGGGCTGGGGGTGCCGACGATGACGAGATCCATCTGGCGTGCGTTGGGGTTGACGCGGGCGATGCGGACGACGAAGCGGTCGCCGATCTGGACGGTTTTGCCGGAGCGCTGAGCGACGAGCGAGCCGGTGTTGTGGTTGATCTTCCAGCGGTCTTCGGCGAGGCCTGGGAGGTCGCTGATTTTGACGAAGCCGTCGATGAGGAACTTGTCGATCTGGATGAAGACGCCTGCGGAAACGACGCCGGAGACGGTGCCGTCGAAGTCTTCGCCGAGTTTTTCGGAGAGGAGGTCGAGTACGAGGTAGTTTCGCAGGGCGCTTTCGGCCCCTTGCGAGTTACGTTCGGTCATGGAGATGTGCTGACCGATCTGGGTCAACTGTTCGACGGAAGGGATGCGCTCGTCGCGGAGCATCTTGCGGGCGGTCTCCTTAGGGGAAGGGGGAGACTGGCCGGAGATGGCCTCGAGGTAGGCATCGATCCCGCGGTGAACGACGAGGTCGGCATAGCGGCGGATGGGGCTGGTGAAATGCGTGTAGTGTTCGCTGGCGAGGGCGAAGTGTCCGATAAGAAGCGGAGCGTATTCTGCGCGGGCCAGGGTTTTAAGGACGGCGATATGGACGGCATGCTGGGCGGGTTTGCCGCGAACAGCGTCCAGGAGGAACTGAAGTTCCTTGCGGCTGGGGCGATTGGGGATGTTGTAGCCGGCGACGCGTGCGAAGCGTTTGAGCTCGCCGATGTCATGGGCGTCAGGGTCAGCGTGGACCCGGCGGATCATGGGAACATCGAGGTTATTGAAGAGGCGGGCGGCGGCTTCGTTTGCCTCGACCATGAACATTTCAATGAGGGTGTGGGTGAAGGCGTTGTCTTCGGGCTGGGCGTCGATAACGCGGCCGGAGTCGTCGAAGACGAGCTCGACCTTGGGGAGGCCAAGGACGATCATGCCTTGCTTGAAGCGACGTTCGCGGATGAGCTTGGAAAGCTCGTCCATGAGTTGGAGTTTTTTGGTCAGGAGAGGGGAGTATTTGGGTTCGGTCTTGGCGTGGCGCTTGGCCTCGCGCAGGTCGGCGCCGATGAGTGCTTGCGCTTCAAGGTAGGTGAGGCGCTTGGCGCTTTTGATGACGGTGTTGGTAAGGCGTTCGGAGATGACGTGGCCGGTGGAGTCGTAGCGGATGAATGCAGTTTTGCAGTAGCGGTTGACGCCTTCCTGGAGGGAGCAGACGCCGTTGGAGAGCATCTCGGGAAGCATGGGGACGACTTTGCGGGGCAGGTAGGTGCTGTTGCCGCGTTTGAGGGCTTCTTCGTCGAGCGCGGTGCCGGGTTTAACGAAGAAAGAGACGTCGGCGATGTGAATGCCAAGCTGCCAGTGGGCACGGTCGTGCTGGGTGGCGGGGTCGAGTTTGTCGATGCTGATGGCGTCGTCGTAGTCTTTTGCGTCGGGCGGATCGATGGTGAGAATGAATTCGTTTGTGAGGTCTTCGCGGCTGTCAGTGGGAGCGCCATCGCCGAAGGTACGCGCGGCAGCACGGGCTTCTTCCATGACCTGCTTGGGGAAGGCATCGGGGAGGCCGTAGGCGCGCATGACGCCGATGGTTTCGATGTCGGGCTCGCCTTGTTCGCCGAGGACCTCGGTGATGACGCCTTCAGCGGGTGCGTTGTCGGAGGGGTATTCGATGAGTTCGACGACGACTTTGTCGCCGATCTTGGCATTCTTGGCGTGTGGGTCTCGGATGATGACGGGTTGTTGAAGGACGCGGCCATCGACTTCGACGATGAATTGAGAGCCACGTTTGGCGAGGTTGCCGACGTAGCGCTTTTCAGCGCGCTGGAGGATTTCGACGATGACGCCGACGAAGGGGGAGCGCCCTGCGCCGGCGCGGTTGCCTTCATTGACGACGCGTGCGCGGACACGGTCGCCGGTCATGGCGCCCGCGGTGTTACCGGCAGGGACGAAGAGGTCGCCGTGCTGGACGGGCGAGTCTGGGATGATGAATCCGAAGCCGCGCTCGTTAAGGCGGAAGCTTCCGATCATTTCGCGGCCGACGGGTGGGAGGCCGATGGCCTCAGCGGTGCCGACGGCGACCTGTCCGGTCTGGCGCATTTTTTCAAGAGACTTCTTGAAGTCGTCGAATTCGGAAAGTGGGATGCCAAGCGCTTCAGCGAGCTGCGTTTCTTTGAGCGGTTGGTATCGGCGGTCGGAAAGGTGATCTAAAATACGGCGGGAAAAACGGTCTTGTGTCATTGGCCCATATTGTGATGGATTTTTTTTGATTTGTCGAGAGGAAAATTTGAAGATGGGTTTTGGGTGCTGGGTCCTGGGTTCTGTCAGAGCGGGGAAATATGGTGTTTTTGGTGTTTTTGAGTTTTGTGTGAAGCGTGTGCCGGGAGTGTGCGGCGGAGGGATGCGGATGACGGACACGCGTACGCTTTGTCTGCACAGGCGTCATCTTTTTCGTTGACTTTTCGGATTGATATATTATTTTCTGTAGAATAGTAAATTAATCTGTCGGTGCAGGTGTTGGACCAGACCGGGGGAATCATTTCCGTTTGAAGCTGTGATTGATTGATCTGTTGCGGCATGGTTGTGAATGAGGCATTTGCCGTGGGCGAGATAAGAAAGAGAGAGATGAAAATGAAGACGATGATTTTCAGTGCGTGCATGGGTAATAGGCGCAATGGCTTATCGATGAGCGCGTGGGCGCGGGGTTTTACGCTTATCGAGCTGCTGGTGGTGATTTCCATCATTGCGATGCTGATTTCTCTATTGTTGCCGGCGCTGGGCAAGTCTCGGGAAACAGCGCGCAACAGTTTATGCATGAGCAATCTGCGCCAGCACGGCATCGGTACGACGACGTACTCGACGGATTTCAAGAATGAGATTCCGCAGTTTCCGGGGTCGCACTGGGGTGCGGGCGGGCCGGAGTCATTGGGATTCACATGGAAACGGCTTCAGAACGATGGTTCGCCGACGCTGCTAGAGATCAGCAGCGAGCGGGAGTGGTACCTGTATTACAGGGGATATATCACCATTCAATTGCCCAATGACCGTTACCTGGACCAGTTGGGAAACCGGGTAAGGATTTTCGACTGCCCGACGACGGGTGGGAGCACGTATTATTTTGCCTCGGGCTGGGTGAAGCAGACGTTTGATTACCGGCGGATCGCGCATTACACAGAGTACAGCACGACATATCCAAGCCGCGCATTAAACGGGAAGGCCCAGGAGATCTGGCGGACGGATGCGCTGCCGAGCAATGGGATGATCCTGGTGGATGGGTTTGCAAAGGCATCCGACGAGCAGGAGGGGCCGCTGGTATATGCCAATGAGAAAGACTACGCAAGCCTTGCGGGGTATCCGAATGCGATCAATACGACGTGGTACTACACGAATACGACGAGCGCGAACAACACTGCCGCGTTCAATCCAATGGGGACGTGGTCGATGACTTACATCAAGGACGGTACGGAAGGGGGGCATGAGGGGATCAGTTCGAGCCCGGCGGGTGTGCATCACAGCGGGGGATCGAATGTGCTGCTGGCCAATGGGGCGGTGAAGTCAAAGAAGATCAGGGAGATCAGCCCGGGTTTTGACACGCCGGCATCGCAGCAGGATTTCTTTTTGCTGACGCCGCGGCGGGTGCTGGATTGAAAGTCGTGGTTTCACGGGTTGGAATCTAAAGTAGGAACGCAGAAAAAGTCATTTATTTTAAGATCGCTTGGTCAATTCGATTGGGACAAAGATTGACACAGACTGGCCAGAATCAACAAAGATAATTCAGCTTCTGTGAATCCGTTGAAATCTTTGTCCATCTTGGTCAGGCGCTGACGAGGCCGGTTTTTTCTTCGGTGGGGTTTTTGGCGGCGGCGAGTTGGAGGACGTGATTTAAGTGGGTCTCGAACTGATCGTAGACGCGATCCCAGGAGACGTTGATGGCGGTGTTGCGGGCGGCGTTGCGGATGGCGGGCCAGGAGGCGGGGTTGGCGGCGGTGTGGACTGTGGATTGAATGAAGAGGTCGGGGCGGTCGGTGGGGACGGTGATGCCGTTTTCGCCGGAGATGATGTGTTCGTGGGCGGCGGCAGTGTCGAAGGCGATGGTGACGAGTCCTGAAGCCATGGCTTCAGTGACGACATTGCCGAAGGTTTCGGTGAGGCTGGGGAAGAGCATGACGTCGGCGGAGGCATAGTGTGCGGCGAGTTCCTGGCCGCGGCGATAGCCAGCGAAGGTGAGGTCCGGGTTTTTGGATTCAAGTGAGCGGCGGATGGGGCCATCGCCGACGAGGACCATTTTAGGGGCGGGGCCGGGCCCAGCGTGGGATTGGGCGAGCTGGCGGAAGGCCTGGATGGCGAGGCCGATGTTTTTCTCAAGGGCGAGGCGGCCGGCGTAGAGGATGACGGGCTGGTCTGGGAGTGCGCCCCAGGAGGCGCGGAGGGCTTGAGAGCGCCGGTCTGGGTGAAAAAGTTCGGTGTCAACGCCGCGGGCGAGGACGCAGGTGTTGTTAAAGCCGTATTTGGTGAGTTCACGGGAGGCCTGGCTGGTGGGAACCATGGTGCAGCCAGTGCGGTTGTGGAAGCGGCGCAGGACATCGAGCGAGAGGCGGCTGAAAAGTCCGCAGCCGTAGTATTGGCTGTAGATGTGGAAGTTGGTGTGGAAGCTGGAACTGATGGGAATGCGCAGGGAGGAGGCGGCGCGAAGCGCGGAGAAGCCCAGGGGCCCTTCGGTGGCGATGTGGACGATGGTGGGACGGTTTGCGCGCCATGCTTTGGCGAGACGCCAGGGGCAGGGGAGGCCGATGTGAAGGCCGTCGTATTTTGGGAGGGGGATGCCTGGGACGAGGAGTTCTTCCTGGTCCTGGTGGCGGTGGCCGGTTTTGTCGATTTTGCCGCGGCGGGGGCGTACGAGTTGAAAGGTGTGCCCGCGCGATTTCATGGCCTCGACGAGACGGTCGAGCGTCATGGCGACCCCGTTGATTTCGGGGGCGAAGGTTTCGGTGGCGAGGGCGATGCGCACGGTGTGGAGCCTGGGTTGGTGGGAATGTTGGCTCAGCGGGTGGGGCTGGCAGGGGAGATTTTAACGGAGAATCGTTAGTTGCGGGTTGGAAATGAGAATTTGAGGGGGAGAGGAGCGGGAGTTTTTGAGAGGATTTTAAAGATCGGCTGGATTAACAGGATTGGGGTTGGTTTTTATTGGATGGAACGGATGGCGTGGAGTGTTATGCAAGAGTGGAACTGATATGTGAGTTTTTGGTAGGTTGGTGATCTTTTAAATTCAGGAGTCTGCGATGAAACTTAATTCCAAGCGCGTGGCCAAGAAGTCTCCGGGGCCGGGGACGCTGATCTATTTCGACACTTTCTACACCCGCAAGACCGGCGGAGAGAAGATGAGCTATTCGGTGCTGGAGACCAAGAGCGATCTCCTGGACTCACTGGAAGCGCAATTTTCAGAGGACAACGGCAAGACATGGGGGGCGGGGGTGGATGTGCCGGTGTTTGAGAAAAAGGGGGCGGGGAGCATACGGAGGCATTTGCAGCCAGGGTGGGTGGACCCGGTGAACGGGCGGCTGGTGACGACGCTGAATGAGGCGAATATGCCCAACGACGATGCGCATCACGACGGGATGCGTCAGACTTATTTGAGGTATCGCGTGTCGGTGGACGGGGGGCGGAGCAATGTGGTGGATGATGTGATCGTGCAGGCGGGGCACACGGCGGACAAGCCTTTCGACGGGGTGACGGTGGGGAAAAATGCGATGATGCTGGGGGACAAGGGGAGCATGATGATCCGGACCAAGGGGGGAAACCTTCTGGTGCCGACGCAGATATGCCCGGTGGGGCCGGATGGGGAATACATCAACCCGGGCGGAGGATACACGTATCACTACAGTGTGTGCTTGATCGGCCGGTGGAATGACGAGAAGGCGGGGGCGAAGGATTTGGGGATCACGTGGGGGTTGTCGGATTACGTGGAAAATGACCCGGGGAAATCGACGCGGGGGGCGGTGGAGCCGACAGTGGCGCAGATGCCGGATGGGCGTGTGCTGATGGTGCTGCGGGGGAGCAATGGGGGGAAGAAGGATCCGGATTGCCAGTTGGCGAGCTACCGGTGGTATGCGGTGTCGGAGGATGAGGGAAGGACTTGGGGGCCAGTGAAGGCGTGGACGTATGACGATGGGGAGTCATTTTTTTCGCCCAGCTCGATGAGCCAACTGGTGACGCACCCGAATGGGAAGGTGTATTGGGTGGGGAATATTTCGGCGGAGAATTGCCGCGCGAACAGCCCGAGGTATCCGCTGGTGATTGGGGAGGTGGATCCGGTTTCGCTGCTCTTAAAGAAGGGGACTTTGACGGCGATTGATACGCGTGGGCCGGGGGAATCAGAGAGGATGACGCTTTCGAATTTTTCGGCGCACGTGGATCGAGAGACGGGGGAGATGGTGGTGCATGTGAGCCGCTGGATGCTGCCGGAGTGGATTGGGGATTCGTACGAGTATCGGGTGGGCGTTTAGGAAAACGCCGAGCGTTGGGGGCAGGTCAGAGTCCTTGGTCCAGAGTTCGGCATCCTGTGTCGAAGAGGAGAGGTTTAAGAGGCTGGATGTTGATCGGTGTTTTTGCAGGTGAGTGCAAGACAGGGCAAGCGTGCAGCGTGGTCTGTGTCACCCGTAGTTGAGCCGTGTCACTCAAGTATGGATGTCCTTGGCGAACGAAGATTGGCAGGGGGCAAGAAATTGGCGGGTGGACTGGTATGGCATATCATCAGCGAAGCGCACGCCGCCGGCTTTTTGCAGGCCCTGTGAAGGCACGAGAAAACGTTTTTGGAGACTGAACGAATGCCCAGCGAAACAGAATTTGCCATTAAAGTTCCGGTGCGTGCGTGTGCGGTGTGCGGAGGGCAAAGAGAGGGCGCTGAGGTTCTGAGGACGATGAGATTTGTGCTTGCGGAGGGCCACCCGTTGACCGATGGTTATGACGTGGTGTGCTGCAAGACATGCGGCTTTGTTTATGCCGACACAGGGGTGACGCAGGCGGAATATGACCGGTTTTATCAGGAGCACTCCAAATACCAGGATGGGAAGACTTCGACGGGTGCAGGCGAAGCGCCGTATGACCGGAAGCGATTGGACGATACGGCGGACTGCATAGTGGGGTACCTGAAGAATTCGAAAGCGCGCGTGTTGGATATCGGGTGCGCGAATGGGGGCTTGCTCAAGAGCCTGGCTGCGAGGGGATACACGCAACTGATGGGGCTGGATCCTTCACCAGCCTGCGTGGAGCACGCGGGTGCGATTGCGGGTGTGGAGGCGATGGTGGGGACGCTGGAGGCAGTGCCGGAGAAATTTGGAAATGCTGATCTGGTGGTGCTTTCGCATGTGTTTGAACATGTGAGGGATCTGAAGACATCGCTGGAGGCGATCGGCGGCCTATTGGCGCCGGGGGGTGCGGTTTATATCGAGGTGCCGGATGCCTCTCATTATGCGGACATCGTGCCAGCGCCGTTTCAGGACTTCAGCACGGAGCATATCAATCATTTTTCACTGGTATCACTGGCGAATCTGATGCGTGGGGCGGGGTACAAGGTAAAGCAGGAAGGGGAGAAGAAAATCTTATCTCCACCTCCTTATCCTTTTCCTGCATGCTTCGGGTTCTATGTGAAAAGCGAGAAGCCGGGCAAGATTGAGTTTGATCATGAGCTGCGGGAACGCATTCTTGCGTATATAGAAATCTCTGAGCGGATGATGAACGACATGGACAAAGCATTGCGTGAGGCATTGCCGGCGGGGGAATCGGTGATTGTGTGGGGCGTGGGTCAGTTATCGATGAAATTACTGGTGGATTCCGTGCTGGGGACAGTGCCGATTGCGGCATTTGTGGACGGAAACCCGATTCATCGAGGGACGAAAATCCGCGGGGTGGAAGTGAGGATGCCTGAAGATATCCAGGGTTTGACGCATCCGATCGTGGTGGGGAGCACGCTTCACCAGGAGGCGATTGTGGCGACCATTCAGGGCCGCTTGAGGCTGCCGAACAGGATTATCCGGCTTGCGCCTGACCTGGAGAAGAAGATTGGGGGTTAAGGGGTCTGGGCTGGAGTGTGGCATTAAACAGGCCACGGATCAGTTGCCCCAGAGGTGTTTGAGGACGATGAGAGTGTAGGTGGCGGCGAGGAAGGACCAGAGGGCGGTGAAGACCCAGTGGACGATGGTTTCGAAGGTTTTCCCGCGACGGTGTTCAGGGGAGTAGACAAAGAGTTGAAAGATCAGGCGAAGGCCCCAGAAGATGGCCAGGCAGAGAGCGACGGTGAGACGGAGGTCGTTATGTGCAAGGAGGAGATTGGGGGCGATGACGCTGGGAAAGCCGATGAGCAGGAGCAGAAGGCAGATGAAGAAGGAATGGACCCAGAAGATCTGGCGGGTGAGGGCGTTGGTTTTTTGAAGCTCCTCCTTCCATTTCAAATGGCGTGCGATGGGAATGTGGAGGATCGCGAGGGCAATCTGGAGGAGTCCGGCGATTTGGATCATGAGTTTCATAAGGATGGGTTCTGGGTCTTGGGTATTGGGTTCTGTCAGAGGGATCGTCCTGCGTCCTGCGTCCTGTGTCGAAGAGGGGGAAGTTGAGAGGGGGCTAGGAGAGTGAGGGAGGGTTTGGGGGTGAATTGGATTTGGGGAACTGTTTTTCGCAGACCCAGACGCTTGCGAAGGGGGTGAGGGAGAACTGGCGGCCGGATTTGAAGCCGGCATTGGCGAGGTTTTGCTCCCAGGTTTTGTGGGAGAAGAAGTGGACAAAGCCGGGGCCGAAACAGGCGAAGGTGGCGAGGTCTCTGGGGTGTTCTGCAAGGAAGAGGCGACCGCCATTGCCGAGCGCGCGCCAAGCTTCCTTGAGTAAAGCTTCACGCTGGGCGTCGGTGCGGAGCTCATGGGCGGCAAAGACGAGGAAGACGGCGTCGACGGAGGAGGTGTCGACGGGTAGGGCGTCGTAACGGGCCTGAATTTGGGGGTAGAGGGCGGGATAGAGCCGGCGGGCGAGGGTGATGGAGGGCTCGGGCATGAGTTTGGGGTCGTAGATGTCGAGGGTGATGCCGCGCGCGTCAGGGAACAGGAAGTGGAGGGGGATGGAGGTTTGATCGAGGCCGGAGTGGATATTGATGTAGCGGTGGAGGCCTGGGGGGATGTGGGGGACAGCCCACCAGCAGTCGAGGGCCTGGCGGAGGTCGTAGACCCAGAAGGAGGCGATGACGGACATAACGAGCCACCAGAGGGCGAGGCTGGCGCCCAGGAGGAGGATGAGTTTGAGGTGGGGGGAGAGGGCGGGGATGAGGGTGAGGAGGATGGCGACGGCGATGATGGCGAGGCCGAGGAAGTATTTGGGAAGGTTAACGCGGAGGACTTGGTAAGCGCCGTCGACCGGGCCGCGGATGGGGGGTTTGGGGGTGAGGGGTTTATTCGTCATCAATTGCCTGTGCGTCGTCGGATTGGGGGGTTGGTTGGCTGGGGAGCGGGTGGCGTATGCCGCGCTCCCAGCGGTAGGGAATGTGCTCAATATAGAAGACGCTGGAGAGACGTGGGTTTGCGTGGGAGAGATTGAGGGAATCAAAGAAGGTGTTTTGGCGGACTTGGGCGAAGACGGGGCGGGGGGACCAGGCTTGGCGGGTGCCTTTGATGACGATGATGGAGTTGGTTTGGTGTTCATGGTCGAAGGTGAAGGGCATGGGGCCCTGGAATTTGCGTGATTCAACGTGCGATTTGAAGACGGAGGTTTCAGGAAGAGGGGCTTCCGAGGCTGAAAGATCGGCAGTGAGGTCGAGGGAAATGTCGAATTTGAGGGCATCAACGCGGATGTCGAGAGTTGAAGGGGACTTTTGGATGCGGGTGTTTGCGAGGCCGTAGTTGTAATGGGTGAGGAGGTTGCCGGTGCGGGCCATAAGGGGTTTGTTGGTAAGGGAGCGGAGGATTTTTAAGCCTCTCAAGGTGATTCCATCACGGCGTTTGAAGCGGGTGAAGATGCGGAAGCCTGCGAGGAAGAAGGATTGGCCGAGAAAGGCGGGGAAGTGGGCTGGGCGGAGTGCGGTGGTCTGGACGAAGGCGCAGGCGATGAAGGCGTGGGATTCGCCGGTGACGGGATGGGTGTAGGTGTCGAGGGTGAGGCCGGGGGGGAGAAGGGGGGCTAGTGCTTCGGCAGGGAGGGCGTAGGTGAGGACGAGGCACCAGTCGAAATGGGCGATGACGGGGAAGGGGTGGCGTTTTAGGAGGTGGAGCATGGACAGACCCCCGAGGTTTGTTATTGCAGTTTAGCGGCGTGCTGGCGGGAGGGAGAGAGGTGGAGTGTCGCAGGGGGAGGGGGCTGGCGGTTGGATGGATTTTTCTGACATCTCACATCTTACATCGCACATCTGAGATGATCGGTTCTGGTATTCTGCCGGGCGATTTTCACTCCCCCTGGAAAGAGGCGCGCGTATGAAGGTGTTTTTGAACGGCAAGATCGTGGAGCAGGCGGAGGCGATGATCAGCGCGGAAGACGCGGGGTTTCAGCATGGGGTGGGGTTGTTTGAGACGATGGCGGTGCATCATTCGAATGTTTACCGGGTGTACCCGCATCTGGAACGGCTGCGGGAGAGCGCGCAGGCATTGGGCCTGGCGCGGGAACTGAACCTGGCGGCGCTGGCGGATGCGATCCATCAGACGATTGATGCCAATGAATTGCAGCGGGCGCGGGTGCGGCTGACGCTGACGCCGGGGGCGGTGTCGCTGTTGAGGCCGGCGACGGCGGAACAGGCGGCGCAGGTGCCGGAAATGACGCTGCTGATTGTGCCGTCGAAGGCAACGCAGTATGACCCGGCGTATTTTGAGAAGGGGATCACAGTGCTGGTGGCGCCGGCGATGGCCAATCCGATGGAGCCGACGCAGGGGCACAAGACGCTTAATTACTGGCAGCGGCTGCGGACACTGCGGCAAGCGGCGACAGTGGGGGCGGGAGAGGCGATCTGGCTGAATGTGACGAATCACCTGGCGTCGGGGTGCATCAGCAATGTGTTTGTGGTCAAGGGCGGGAAGCTGCTTACGCCGATCGCCAAGGGGGAAGAGG
>CAZGOM010000054.1:0-3148 GCA_964527265.1 uncultured Phycisphaeraceae bacterium
TTGCAGTGCGAAAGCGCCGTCTCCACCAGCTTCAGGCCCGCATTGGTGTTCTGATAGTCCGGCTTCACGCGCAAACGACGAATCTCCGCCGTGTGCCCATCTTTGACCACCCCGATCATCCCGATCACTTTCCCCTCATTTTCCAGCACCCAGAAATGATTCGCAGGGTCGGAAAGATACTCTTGATGGATCGAACCAAGGTCCGCACCCGTGTCGTTAGAGGCGATCTGACCGTGTAACAGTCCTTCGCTATAGAGCTGCCGCACCACCGGCTTATCCTCAGAACGATATGTCCTGATGGTGAATTTCGCTTCTTTGGCGGGGCTGTGCTCTGGATGTGACATGCCCGACTCCTTAGGGCGTTGGGCTGAGCGCTTGGTATGCGTGGCACGCTGGACTTTCCAACACCTGCATCATTCTACCCACACAACCCTAGGCTTGTCACTCCCGGCCCAACTCAAAAAAACGGCATTGTCCGCTTTCAGTGTCTAAAAGCGCGACACTCGCCTTCGCAACCCGATACAAAGCACCCGGATTAATCAACCGGCTTCCCCCAATCATCTCATCCCGCGCCACATGCGTGTGCCCATGCAAAACATACGGGCAACCCCTGGCCATCAGTGCTTTGATCTCGTTTTGAAGGTGCCCATGGGTGAATCCCACCGCCGCCGAGCCCTCTCCAAACAACAACCCCGACGGGTAATGAACCTCAATGCCCAGCGATTGGGCATACCCCGTCCACCCTGCCGCACCGCCGTACTCATCATTGTTCCCCCAGGTCAAATGAACAGGGATCATCGCCCCCACCGTCTCTCCTTTTTCCGCCGGACCCGCCACCACCAGCGCATCGATCACCGACTCGGAGCAGATATCCCCCAGATGAATAAGCGCCGTCGCACCATGCTTCACAAGCAAAGCTGCCCCCCGCGCGGTCAACTTCGCCATCCCATGTGAATCTGAAATAAGTCCGAGCTTTGGCATATCCGGAGTTTAGCAACCACACGACCGGTCGCCTCTCGCAGATGGAAATCTCTTCACTTGCCGGTAAATTTGCCATTGCTTTGAGCCCGCCAAAGCTTTATCTTTTAATATATAGATCGATCTATTAATTTTCATTTCTCCGGACAATCCCATGAAAATCGCCCGCCCTGCCCTCGGCGCGTTTACCCTCATTGAGCTCCTCGTCGTCATCGCCATCATCTCCGTCCTCATCGCCATGACCCTCCCTTCCCTCGGCCAGGCACGCGATATCGCCAAGCTCTCCCATTGCAGCAACAACATGCGCCAGATCGGCCTGGCTTTCCACGTCTATGGAAATGACAACAAACGCTTTCCCCCCGCCGTTGCCGTCAACGGCGACCAATACCTCTGGATGGTCCAGCTCGCCCCATACATGAACGCCGAGCCCCAGACCGTCTCCACCAACTCCGGCCTCACCACATGGGCTCCCAGAGTCATCAAGTCCCTCCAATGCCCCTCCACCTACGGCAAACTCATCATGTGGGAAAATGGGTGCTACGGCCCAAACACCAACTTCACCCAGTCCCGCGACAATGCCGCCGCTAAAACCACCGCCTACGCCTGGTGGACCGACCGCTTCCTCGATGAACCCCTTCGCCTCGACGACGCCCGCCTCGGCAATCGCGTCAACTCCACCATCCTCGCCTCCGAAAGCGTCGCGCGCGGCCAGATGCTCCCAAGCTGGAATGCCCTCAAGCTCTACGACTTCCTCCACGTCAAACGCCGCGTCTTCGTCTTCCTCGACGGCCACGCACAGGGCTCCGACCCCTACACCCAGTTCACCCTCGGCATCAACAACGCCAACCAGATCGTCCCGGGCCGTAACAACGCCGCCGGCGCTGGCGAGCCCTGACCCCCCGTCGCCGCTCATTCCTTTCCTCTGTTCTTCCGCACCCTTGCCTCATCCTGCTCCATTTCGAGCGTGTCAATTCCATCCAAAGGTCAATGCCCTCACGCCGCCCGCTATTGGGGGTGAGCCGTCATAGACACGCGATCACCCGATAACCCGATCACCCGGGCGCGAAAATCTAGCAGTATTTAGATACCAAAGCCCTGCTGCTTCTTTTCACCACATAAATCCTCTTTTCCAAGCGAAAAAAGGCTTGATCGTGATTCACATTATCTCTACATTCAATGTGAATCACGCTGGCCACACCCCGGGACCATGTCACCAAAAAGCGAAAATCATCGACATAAGCACATACACGATGAACAAAGCATTCCGGACACACATAGACCCCCACCCTCGATCCGCTTTTACTCTCATTGAGCTGCTCGTGGTGATCGCCATCACCGCTGTCCTGCTGTCGATCTTGATCCCATCCCTCAAGCAAGCGCGGGAGGTCGCACTCCAGACGGTCTGCAAGGCCAACATGCGCAGCATGGGCCTGGGCTCCGAAATGTACATGAACGACTCGAAGGAATACCTGATCACGGTCATGGAAAACTTCCAGCCGACTGTTCTGCCGATGTGGGTCGCAAAAACAGGCACAGCACCCGAAGCGTGGCATGAATACTGGCCCGCCAAAATTCGCTGGTGCCCCAGCGTCGAGCGGGCCAGCAGCGAGCCCTTTGCCCCGCAATATTCAGACTTGGACAAAAAAGCCAGGTTCTACATCGGCTACGAGGCCGTCCTGCACGAGGCCAATTCCATCTCCGCCTATCTCTTTAACTTGGCCTCCAACGAGCACGTCAATGGCGATGCGACCGAGGCCAGCCGCATGGATTACCTGAGGCCAAAACGCCAGGGCCGCGCGATGAGAAGCACCAGCCTCACAACCTGGGAGGCCGACACCCCCTACGGCGTCGGCTGGAACACCAACGGCACAATGCCGCTCTGGAGCGACCTCAACAGCTACGCCACCAACCGGTACTACTATGCCCACAACGGTGCCCGGGCATTCGCCTCCACCTCTCCCTTCCCCTCGCGCGGCGGCAATTCGTACTGGCTCGACGGCCATGTCGAATGGCGCAGCAGAGGCTCCGCCGATCCCAGATACGACTACCGCTACACTGCCACCCACACCGCCATCCCCGCCCCACCCGTGAAGGTCACTGAGGGCTGGATGGTCAATCAGCACAACACGCACTACTGCCTCTTCTGGGGCTATACCCCCTGAAACGCCAA
>CAZGOM010000054.1:3248-30980 GCA_964527265.1 uncultured Phycisphaeraceae bacterium
ATCAGCACAACACGCACTACTGCCTCTTCTGGGGCTATACCCCCTGAAACGCCAATGGGATAAGCACCCTTTTCAACCTCGCCCGCTCGCCCCGCTTCCCTCAACGCCTTCAAAGGTTACTGCCCTATCGCCTCCCGTTATTCCAGTTGAGCCGTCATGGACACGCGACAACCCGACCACCCGACTACCAGGGCGCAAAATGCCGCACATTTTAGATGCGAAAGCCTTCCCGCTTCCCTTTGCCGCAATCAAATCCCCTTCTTCTCATCCCGCTCCCCTGCTAAACTTGCTTCCAATGTTCAAGACGTTTGGCACATGGTTGATGCTGGTCTGGGCCTTCGCCTGGTTCGGCGTGATCGTCCCGGGACACACCCGCGGCGTGGTCCAACTTGCTCCAGACCCCTTTGCCGCTCAGTCCTGCCATTCCCAGCACGCTGATAACCCCCAGCCCCCCGCAGACTCCTGCTGCATGGGCAAGCCCAAAAAGACCTCCGACTCCAAAGACGCCCCCCGCCCCTTCATGGGCAAATGCGCCCTCTGCGACATGGCGGCCAAAAGCGTCACTGCCCTCCCCTTTAACTTCGATCTCCCCTTCACCGGCGTCATCGACCTCTTAGACCCGCCCGCCGTCTACACCCTCTCGGGCGTCCAGTTCCTCATCGATCAACACTCCCGCGGACCCCCGCAAGCCTGAATCCCGGTGCCACGCCAATGGGTGGCACGGCTCGCCCCGAAGGCGTGCTGTGTCTTGCCCGCGCCCCCGCAAGCAAAACCTGCCTGCCCCCGCTCGGCACCCTCACATCCACCGCCATCCCTTCTTTTTCTCGCAAGTGCGCCTATCCGCCGATAAGCGGATTCATGCTGCACCATAAGTCCAGACCAAATCCAGACATACGACAAAAAGCGTCGCACTGCGACGTCTCACGCCCCCATACACTATGCATACCAACCCCCGTCGGCACTCCCGGCAAGCCTTCACCCTCATCGAGCTGCTGGTGGTGATCTCCATCATCGCCCTCCTGGTCGGCTTCCTCCTCCCAGCCCTGGGCAGCGCCCGCAAAAGCGCCCTGGGCGCCAAATGCCTTTCCAACGTCAAAGGCCTCTCCCGCGCCAACTACAACTTCGCCGTCGATAACAAGGTCCTTGTCGGGTACGGCACGCCCCCCGCCACCAAAGACAAGATCGGCATCAACGTCGCCGGCCTTGACCGCAAAGCCATTCTTGCCCCCTATACCAACACCGAGTCCTCCAACGCTCAGCGCACATCCCAGGATGTCTGGGCCTGCCCCGCAAACGATTTACGCGACCCGGCAGACCCTGCCAACACCGCCCAGGCCGCGTACGGCTTCAACACCCTCACCAACTGGGAACGCATCGACAGCTTCAAAAACCCCGCCTTCACCGTCCTCATGGCAGACGGCGGCATCGGCGACCCCGGCCAGGCCCGCACAGCCACCCATCTCATGTCCCCCTCGCAGATCAACTACACCTCCCTTTGCCGGCCCAACCCGCGCCATCCCGCGGACTCCGTCAGCACCGGCTTCCTCGACGGCTCAGGCCGCTCACTCAAGCTCCTCAGCAAGGCCCACGCCGCCGCTGCCGGCCTCCCCTTCTTCTATCCCCCCCTTGAAGCCGCCATCTACGATCCCTCCGCCGCAACGACCAGCGCCGTGAAGGCAAGCTGGCGCCCCGCCAACGCCACCGAACAAACCGCCGCCCAAGATCCCACCAACCCCAACTACCTCGACGAACTCTGGGATAAAAACTAAAAATGGGTTCTGGGTCTTGAGTTCTGGGTCGTGTCAGACCCGGATCAGACCCATCCCCCATAACACCCCATCAACCCCAAATCCCTCCCTCTGCCCACGACCCAATACCCACGACCCAGAACCCAAATTCCCATGCCCCCACTCATACTCCTCATCGCCGCCATCATCGCCCTCTTCGCCACCACGGCCAGGGCCGACCTCCCCCCCTTCACCGACCCCGTCGTCTCCATCGACGCAACTTACGATCAAAACAAGGTTTACCTCCTCATCGGCACCAAAAATGCCGACAAAACCGCACCCGTCCGCCTCCAACTCACCACCTCCCAGGACAACGGCAAAACCTGGTCCACCCCCCAACCCATCAGTACGGCCAACGCACCCATCACCCCTCGAACCACCCGGGGCAACGACGTCCGCATGGCCGTCCATAATGGCAAAATCGCCATCGTCTGGACACAACCCGGATACGGCGCAATGGCTTCCGGCTCCCTCGCCGCCACCCTCTCCAACGACAACGGCAAAACATGGACCACCCCTGAAGTCATCTACAAAACCTCGCCCAACAAAACCGACGAGCACGGCGCACGCTTCCCCGCCATCACCGCCAACGACACCGGCTTCCACGTCATCTGGATCGATGCCAAAATCAAGGACCGCGCCCTCGGCTACACCTCCTTTGACGGCCAGAAATGGCAGCCCGCCCGCATCCTGGAACCCGAAATGTGCGCCTGCTGCTGGAACGTCCTCAAAACCACCCCGGACGGCCGCCTCTACGCCCTTTATCGCGACCTCTGCCCCTCTGACATGGGCCTCCTCACTTCCATCGACAACGGCGCCACCTGGACCAAAACCACCCCTCCCGGCGGCTTTAACTGGACCATCGACGGCTGCCCGCACACCGGCGGCGCCATCGCCTTCGGCACGCCCGCCACACCCAAAGGTCCCACACCCCTCTTCTCCACCGTCTGGACAGGCAAGGACAACGTCACCGGCGGCTACGTCCTCACCTCCACCGACAATGCTAAAACCTGGAGCGACCCCCTCCTCCTGGGCAAAACACCCGCCTCACCCGCCATCGCCCATCACACCGCCATCGCCACGTCAAGCCAGGATCTCTGCATCGCCTACGATGCCCCCATCAACCTCGAAACCGGCCAATACGCCGTCTTCATCGCCTCAGGCAAACAAGACGCCCTCACCCCCATGGCCCACTCCGCCCTCCAGGCCTCCCCCCCAAACACCAAAGCGACTCATCCCCTCGCCTTGGCCACAAGCGATGGCTTCCTCGTCTTCTGGACTCAACAAGAAGAAGGCAAACCCACCACCCTCCAATGCAAACGCATTGAAACCCCCCATGAACCCTCTTGAATCGGAATTTCTCTTAACTCTTCGACTCTGCACTCTTCGATTCTGGACTCTGAACTCTGTACCCGGGCCCCTGTACCCAGTCCCCTGTACCTCCTACCCCAGCATCATCGGCGCAAACCCATCCGGGTTATGAAAATGCGCCAGAATCGGCGAATGGCAGTAATACCCGTGCTCGAAGTCACGGGTGATATCAAATTCAACGGACCCGGCAAGCAGGGCCTCCATCTTCGTCCCCGCCGTCGCCTTCATGTTTGAAGGCAGCACTTCCGCCCAGGGCACGCCCATTTCGATCGTATACCGCGACAATCCATCCGCGCGGTGGCTGCCGTCCCAGATTCGCCACCCCAGCTTCAGGTCCTGAACATCAAAATTGACATTACACGCGCCGTACCAGCCGTTTGGATTCTTATCCAGCGCCGCATCGTAGACCGACCCCGATGGGCTGGGGTTGATCTCGTAATACCGATAGGTGTTGATATCCGGCCGCAGGAACAGTTCCGCGCAATCGTGGTTGTAAACCGCTCCGTTGCGTGCAAACACCGGGGCAAACACCCCATGTTTGATGAACTCATACCCCAGGTACAAATACCTGTCATCCCACAGCACGCGGCAGGTTCCCGGCGTCATCCCCACCTTCTGCGCCAGGTTGCAGCGGTAAGAAAGCGGATACACCTGTGCGTCACCCCATGCCGGGTCTGACAGGTCGCCCATCACATCCACCGCCCGGGTTGCTCTCACGGCCTGAATCGGCACCGGCGCAGGCCACTTTTCAAGGTTGTTGATCAGATACACCAGCCGCTGATTCACCCGTCGCGCGTGCATGATCTGGTGCGGGTGGCGAGGCGTTGCCTTCCCCTCCAGCAACGCCCGAAACCACACCTGCTGCTCTTGCTGGGCGGCATAAACCAATTCAGCCGCGAACTTCGGCACCGGACGGGCCAGAATCTCACGCACCTGCTCCAAAAGCTGGGCATCCTGCTGGGACACCATCAGGTCAAACTGCGACGTCGTGGTCATATTTCACTCAAAAGGGATGAATTCAACCGCAATAGTATACCCGCAGACCCATCCAAACATCCGTTTTACGAATCACCCACTCCCCGAATACCCGCGCATATAAAAGCTTTCATATCCCACTCTTTGCAACTCAAACAATCCGCTCCGCCACCCGCCGCCCAGGCAGCGCATCCCCCTTTGCAACGCACTGCGCCTCCAGCTTCGCCGCCAATTCCTTCATCGAAACCCCCAGCACAGGATGCAGCATGTTCGGTGCCGCGTCCGCCAGTGGACGCATCACAAACCACCGATCCTGCATTCTTGGGTGCGGCAGATTCAGCCGCTCCACATCCACCTTTTCATGCCCGAAAATCAAGATATCCAAGTCCAATTGCCTGGGCCCCCAATGCACCCGCACGCCCTCCGGCAATCGCCCCGCGGCTCTTTCAATCCCCTGCAGCGCATCCAGCATCTCCCCCGCCTTGAGCCCCGTCTCCACCTCAAACACCGCATTCAAAAAGGACTGCTGATCCGCCACTGGGCCCACCGGCGCTGTCTCATACACCGGGCTCTGCGTCACCAGGCGCGTGCCAGGTAGCTTACACACCTCCCGCACCCCAAACGCCAGGTATCCACCTCGATCCCCAACGTTCGATCCCACCGCGATCCAAACCCTGTACATCTTCTTCACAACACATTCCTCAAAAAACGATTCTTGAACCAGTCTATCCGCAGCCCTATATTGATGGATTCCCCCTTTTCCTCTGACCAGAACCCAGAACCCAATACCCAGAACCCATCTTATGAACCTCGATCTCGACGCCATCAATGCCAAGCTCGCCAATGCCGCCCCCCAGGAAATCCTCGCTTGGGCGCACCAAACCTTCGGCAATTCCCTCGCCATGACCTCCAGTTTCGGCAATCAATCCGCCGTTCTCCTCCACCTGGCCACCCGCGCCGTCCCCAATATCCCCGTCATCGCCATCGACACCGGCTACCTCTTCCCTGAAACCTACACTTTCATGGAAGAACTCCGCCAGCAACTGAACCTCAACCTCCATATCTTCAACCCCGCCATCACCGCCGCACGCCAGGAAGCCCTCTTTGGCAAACTCTGGGACCAGGGCGACGAAGCTCTCAAAAAATACCTCCAGATCAACAAAGTCGAACCCATGAACCGCGCCATTAAGGAACTCGGCGTCAAAGCCTGGGTCGCCGGCCTGCGCAAACAGCAGACCGAACACCGCGCCAGCCTCCGCACCGTCGAACTCCAGGACGGTACCTACAAGATCCACCCCATCCTTAACTGGACCGGTAAGGACATCCACAATTACTTGAAGGAAAATGGCCTCAAGTACCACCCCTTGGATGCCAAAGGCTACAAGTCCATCGGCGATACCCACTCCACCTTCCCCATCGGCGAAGGCATGGACGAACGCTCAGGCCGCAAGCTCGGCACCAGCCAGGAATGCGGCCTTCACGTGCCCGGTAAACAGTAATTGTTGCACAAACGCGTGAGTTGCCGGGGGGGCTTCGAACAATCCAATACCATCCAAACGTTGATTGCCCTTTTGCATCGCAAACCGGCATACGCGCTCACTCGGACACGCGATCACCCGGCAACCCGATCACCCGGGCGCACATGCCTTCGAAACCCTCAACCCACCTTATCCGCCACCACCGGCTTGCCCACAGGGTCCACCAGTTTGGGCTCGATCCCCGCGTCCGCCTCGTCATCCCCCATGAGTACCGCTTCTTCCATATCCGTCTTGTCCACGCTCCCGCGCAAAAGCAGATAAACCAGCGTCTGCGAGTTGAAGTAGAAGCTGATCGCAAACGCCGCCAGAAGCCCCACAAACATATACACCCACACCATGATCATGATGGCCGCAACGCGTGATGTATATCCGCCCGCCACGCCCGAAGCATCCAGCATTGACCATTCCGGCTGATACGTCAGGCTACCCAGTTCCGGCGGTGGGAACATCGCATCAAACCGGGCGGAACTCACCGTCTCCCCACCCCAGACGCCGGCGCCCTTGCTCACCAGGCCCTGCACGGCTGTCAGCGTCCCAAAGATCACCAGGGCGAAAAACAGGTATGTCACCGCCCCGTAAACCAGGCTCACGCAGTAATACGCCAGCACATGCCACGGCCTGGCGATCACATAGCTGAACGCCCGCGTATTGGCTTCAAACCCATCGCAGTCATCCGTGCTGATCGCCGGATAAATCAAGTTGTACGAAGCCACCAGCCCGATGAGCAGCAGCGTCAACGCCAACCCCACCAGAATCGCCGCCATGAACAGCGTTCCGCCAATCAAATCCAATATCACATGCGCCTTGGGAATCCCAAAAAACACCAACCCAAATCCCATCAACACCAACGCCAACACCAGCGCCACCCCCACCGGTATCACCGGCGCCATCACAAACCAGTGCCACCGCTTGAACGCGAACCGCACCGCCTGGCTGGGCCCGATCTGAATGTCCTTGGTCGCATGCAATGCCGACATGCGCGACAGCGCCCCGCCAAACAGCCCCCACAAAAGCAGCCCAAGCAGGCAATAGGTGATCAAAAACAGCCGGTGATGCCCCAGCAGCCAGAGCGGCACCGTCACAAACATTTCATACAACCCGCCGACGACCGTCTGCGAATCCTCGGCATGACCAAATAAAAACTGCGTAAAACCAAAATCAAACTGCGTCGCCGCCCGGAGCGTCTTGCGGAATGTCGCTACCTCGTGGTGCAGCGCTGCGCGGAAGACACCCTCCGGCTCCAGCGCCATGATGGACGTCATGCGGCCTCTGAACAGCGCATCCAGTTCCTTGCGCGATCCTTCGCCGATCTCCGCCAGGGCTTTCTTATGAGAGGCCACCACAGCCAATTTCGCATCCACGATCAACTGCGTCAGATCGGCACTGGCGGTCTTTTCGTCCAGTTCGGGAACGGTGGAAAAAATCGTCTCGCGCACACGTGCCGGCTGTGCGCCGCGCCATGCCGCGAAGTCTGATTTGGAAAGCTCGGTGTACCGCTGAACCTCGGTGGGGTAGACCGAAGGCCCATACATATGGTCATCAAGCACCACGCCCACCGTGTACAACAGCACCACTAGAAGCAGTGCCAGAAGCAGCTTCCTGGGGTGAATCGCCATCTTAAAGGCACGGAAAAGGTGAAGCACCGGGAATACCCGGGCAAAGTCCATTCCTTCGATCCTGACCCGTGGCGATTGTTGGGGCATAGTCAAACCAGACCGGTTCTCTGTTGAAACAGGCCAACATGATACGCCGGGATGAGCTTAAACGTAAAAGTGATGCATCAAGAGCCGATCTTTCTACCCCAATAACCTAAATCCTGCCTATTTCGCCTCAAACCAGCTCAACCCTTTTCCAGTCTCCACTCTCAGGGGCACATCCAGCTTCATCGCCCCTTCCATCTCTTCCTTCACCACCGCGGCCACCCGGTCCGCCTCTGCCTCGGGCGTCTCCAGCACCAGTTCGTCATGGATCTGCAACAGGAGCTTGCATGGCAAATTCTCCCGGTCGATGCGCGCCTGCAGATTCACCATCGCCAGCTTGATCAAATCCGCTGCCGAGCCCTGGATCACAGTGTTGATCGCAAGCCGCTCGCCCAGCGCGCGCCGCGTCTGGCTCTTTTCGAAAATTTCCGGGATCGCGCGCCTGCGTCCCATGATCGTCTTCACATACCCGCTGGCGCTGGCTTCCGCCACGCACTCGCTTAAAAAGCGATCGATGCCGGTGAACTTTGCCTTGTAATCGCTGATCAGCTTTTTGGCAGCCTCGACACTCATGCCTGAAACCTGGCGCGAGAGGCCATAGGCGCTTACGCCGTAGATAATGCCGAAGTTAATCGTCTTGGCCCCGGCGCGTTCATCCCGGGTCACGTCCTTCACATCACGGCCCCACACCTGTGCCGCTACTGCCGTGTGAATGTCGATGTCATTGGCGAAGGCATCCAGGAGCGCCTTGTCCTTGGAGAAATGCGCCAGAAAGCGCAGTTCAATCTGCGAATAGTCGGCCACCACCAGCATCTTGCCGGTGTCAGCCACAAATGCCTTCCTGATCTGCCGACCCACATCCGATCGGATGGGGATGTTCTGTAGATTCGGACCAGAGCTTGAGAGCCGCCCTGTCGCTGCACCCGTCTGATGAAAGCTGGCATGGATGCGCTGTGTCACCGGATCAATCGCGTCCCTGAGTGCATCCAGATACGTCCCCATCAGTTTGGTGAGCTGCCGGTATTCTCCAATGAGCGCCGGCACAAGGAGCTTCTCAGCCGGCAGATGTTCCATCTCCACCAGTTTGTCCAGCACTTCCGCGTCGGTTGACGGCCCGGTCTTGGTTTTCTTCACCACGGGCAGGCCAAGCCGCGTAAACAGAATTTCCGCAAGCTGCTTGGGTGAATCGGGGTTGAACTCCACCCCCGCCGCTTTGATGATCTGCTCCCGCAACTCCACGACTTTCGTTCCAATCTCCTGCTTCTGCATCATCAGCGTCTTGCCGTCCACGCGGATGCCATTGTTTTCCATCACCGCCAGCACTTCCACCAGCGGCATCTCCTCGCGCTCCGCCAGTTCCCCCATCCCCAATTCATCCATTTTCTTCTTGAGCACCCCATAAAGCCGCAGCGACACATCCGCATCACCCGCGGCATACCGCGTAATCAAACTCAGCGGCACCGCGTCCATTGTTCGCTCTGTGCGCCCCTTGATCTCCAGACCAATCAGTTCTTCCGTCCCGATCATCTTGTGCTTCAGCAAATGCATTGAAAGCTGGTCCAACCCATTGGCCTCAAACCCGCAGAGCGTGCCGGCGATGAACGTGTCGAAAACCACGCCCTGCACCCGCACGCCCGCCGACAGGAGCACCCGCAAGTCATATTTGGCATTGTGCCCCGTCTTCTTCACCTTCTGGGCTTCCAGCACAGGGCGCAGAATTTCCAGTGCCTGGTCCAAAGTCAGATGCGTCGCCTGCTCCGGCGACACCGTCGGCACATAAACCGCTTTGCCCTCCTCCCAGGAAAAGCTAAGCCCACAAATCTTCGACGTCGGCCCCAAGCCAATGGTTTCCGTGTCAAACGCCACGATCGGCGCATCCGCCATCGCCTTGGCCACCGCCTGCAAATCCTCCGCGGTGGTCACGGCGCGGTAATCAAAATCTGCCGCGGTTGTGTATCCCTCCGGCAATGCATCATTCCTGGCTGGCGCGCTTGATGCCGGTGCTTCATCTCCACCCACCATGCCCGCAAACAAAGAATCCGCCAGACCATCGTCCTTGGGTTTCTGGTCGGCCTTCGCCGCACCCTCTGCTCCACCTCCTGCAAACAACCCGGGGGCGTCTTCCTTTTTCTCCGGCTTGGCTTCACCGATCAATCGATTCAGCGATGCCGTATGCGTCCTGAATCCCAATTGCGCGAACATGCCCCGGAGGGGCACAGACTTGATTCCCTTGAGTTCCAGATCTTTCAGATCAAGCGTGAAATCCAGATCTCGTTTGAGCGTCACCAACGTCTGGCTCAGCGGCACCTTCTCTCGCGCGGCTTCCAGATTCTCGCGCCGTTTGCCTTTGATCTTGTCGATGTTCTCATAGATGCCCGCGATTGAACCATACGCTTTGAGCAGTTCAGCCGCGCCTTTGGGTCCGATACCGGGAACGCCCGGCACATTATCGGCGGTGTCGCCGATCAGAGCGAGCAGATCAATCACCTGATCGGGCCGAATGCCCTTGTTCTCCATCAGCCAATTCATATTGATCGCGGTATCGGTCTGGATATCAAACATCTCCACACGGTCTGACAAAAGCTGTTCAAGGTCCTTGTCTTTAGACACCACGCGGACGTGAAAACCGTCATACGTCGGATCTTTGGTAAACCGCTCGGTGATTGTTGCAATCACGTCATCCGCTTCCGCGCCTGAGTGACCAATCACGGGAATTCCAAACAACCGACACATCTCAAAACACTTGGGAATCTGTGAAATCAGATCACTTGGCGGCTCTGGCCGATGCGCCTTGTATTCCGGATAGAGCTCATCGCGGAACGTCTTGCCCGGCATGTCATTGGCCACAGCCACATACTTGGGCTGATACGTCTCAAACAACTTGATCAGCACACCCGCCATGCCATACAGAGCCTGCGTCGGTTCTCCGGTCACCGGACTATTCATTCCCCCTCGAATGGCAAAATAGGCCCGGAAAATCTGGGCGTGGGCGTCAATGATGTAAAGCGTCTTCTGCGGGTCGGGTGCGCCCATGAAATCCATCCTCAGGTAAAAAGGTCAGCCAAGGGCACAATTTATCCGATCCTTTCGCGGGGTGGGCTGAGATGGGCATTGATGGCTATGCAGGCGTCAGGAAGGCTGCTACCGAAGGGTGCCCAGCCCGAGTTTGGCACGCTCCTGATTAACGCGTCCGAAGGCGTGCAAGTCTTTTTGAACCAACTTGAGGAGTTGAGAAGACGAAACACCCAGGCGCGCAGCAGCAGGAGCCACCTGCCAGCCCCCAGCGGCAAGATAGTCAAGGGCCTCGGCGATAAGAAAAGGAAGATCCGCATGCTGCGCGTTAACCGGAATGTGACCATCAGGGGAACGGCGTGAAACCCAAAGCGGGCTGGGATCACGAATTAAAAATGCGGGAGAGCGGATATTGATGGCAAGAGCCATGCGCATGCGTGAGAGCGCGGCGGAGAGGTTTTCCGCCTGGCTGCGGCGCTCGGTGCCGGTAACGACGGTACCGGTGGGAACATGCGTCAAGCGAATCGCCGTTTCCAGCTTGTTGCGGTTCTGACCTCCCGGGCCGGATGCGCGGTAACGGTCGACGCGGCATTGAGCTTGGAGCTCGGCATCAGAAAGGTACACGGGATGGGATGAAATAGTCATGCGGATTCTCCCATGCGACGGTAATCGCTGGGCGAAACTCCGACGGCGGCCTTAAAAGATTTGGAGAGATGAAATTCGTCGGAAAAGCCGAGCATTGAGGCGATCTGTTTTAAGTTCTGACCCGATGAACGGAGCATGATGCGTGCGGTTTCGAGGCGCTGCTTGCGCAGATAGTCCATCGGTGTAACCCCATACCGGGCGCGAAATACACGAATGAGGTGGAAACGACTAAGGCCCGCGACACGGGAAAGCTCATCGATGCCAACAGCCTCGGCAAGATGGGCGTGGATGTGTCGGCGGACGCGTTCAAGGCGCTCGTCGGGCGGCGGCTGGTGGACATGGGAAAGCTCACTCAGCAAGAGGCCAAACATCGTCTGGATGGCTGCCGGGGCTTTATGCGGATCGGATATCTGGGATTTGAGATCAATCATCCATTGGGCCAGGAAACGGATGCGGCCCTGGCGATCATGAACGTACCGGGGCATGTTGGCTCCAATGGCCTGGCCGGAGTCAAACCAACTGAAAAAGAGGATGACCAGGGGTTCGGCGCCGACCGACCACTCTTCATGCACCACCTGCGCAGGGTAACTCAGAACATCGCCGGGAACGGCTTCGTAGATACGTCCCTCCATGGCGATGCGATGTTTCCCCTGCAGGACAACGCTGATTTCATTGCGGCGCTCGTGCAGATGGGGCCGAATATGCCAGGTCAAAGGAAAGCGCATTTGCGAACAAGCATGCAGAACGCCCATGGGAACGCTTGGCCCCATGCCCTCCAGGGGAAGTGGAATGGTGGGGTCATGCCAGGGAAGTGAGCTTTTCTTTTTGGCTTTTGGCATGTGAAACGGAAAAACAATGGGTTGGCGAGATGCGTTTTCAAAGACGCAATAGCACTATTTTACATGCCTTAAGCAAGGATAACCATGCCTGAAACCAAATAGGCAGGCTAACTTGAGCATCCCTTTCCATGGAGTTCTATCAATGTCCAGCTCAGTTTCCACCCCGTCCAAAGTGCGTCTTGGTTTTGTCGGCGTCGGCGGCATGGGCCAGTGCGCGCACCTGAAGTACTACGCCACCACTCCCGGCTGTGAGGTGGCGGCAATCGCTGAGATCCGCCCGCAACTGGCCGCGAAAGTGGCGCGGAAATACTTCATCGACAAGGTCTATTCCTCTCACGAGGAAATGATCAAGAACGAAAAACTCGATGGCCTGGTGGCGATTCAACAGTTCATTCACCACGGTTCGCTCTTGCCTAGCCTGTACAAGGCAAACCTGCCGGTAATCACTGAAAAGCCATTGGCCAGTTCCGTGGAAATGGGGCAAACCCTGCTGAATAAACTCGGCGGAACCTCATCCAGGCATTTCGTGGCTTATCACAAGCGGTCTGACCTGGGCACGCTGGAAGCACTCAAGATCATCCGCCAATGGCAGGCCTCCGGCGAATTCGGCAAGCTGCGCACCGTGCGTGCCTCCATGGCTGGCGGCGACTGGATCGCCAATGGCTTTTACGATCTGCTCACCACGACAGAACAGCCTTCGGGCCTCTCACCTGATGCGCGAGCCTCTCACACGACGGAAGACTGGCACAGAAAATACGTCACCATGGTGAACTTCTACATTCACCAGATTAACCTCATCCGCCTGCTGGTGGGCAATGACTACAAGGTGACCTTTGGCGACAAGACCGGCCGTCTCATGGTGGGCCACACCCCCGACGATGCACTTGTCACTCTGGAAATGAACTACTTCTCCCCCACCGCATGGACCGAAAGCTTCCTGGTGACCTTCGACAAGGCATGGCTGCGGCTTGATTTCCCCGCGCCCCTCACCATGAACCAGTCTTCGCAACTGACGGTTTACCGCTCAGCCGGTAAGGATTCCCACGCATCCACCACGCAAGTGGGCATTCCCTGGCAGAGCGCGATGGCCAATCAGGCCGCGCAATATGTCAGCGCCATCCGCGGCGGTCAAACGACTCTGGAAACCGCCCAGGAAGCCATCAAGGATCTCGTGATTGCGCGTGACCTGGTGAATGCGGTTGAAGCCGCGCAAAAGTGAAATAAGGCTGTTCGGCTCAAACTCTTTTCTCCCTCCCAAACACCCGAGAATTTATGCCCCTTAAATTTCGTAAAGAATTGATTGCGGCCGAATCGTTTGAATCTGCCGCCGTGTACGACGTCGATGGCGACGGCGTGCTGGATATCGTCTCCGGCTCGTTCTGGTATCAGGGCCCCAGCTTCCGCAAGCGCCACTTCATCGGCGATGTAACGCGTCACGGCGAATACTGGGACGACTTCAGCACCATCCCCATGGATATCGCAGGCAATGGGCGCCTGGATTTCGTCACCGGCGGCTGGTGGGGCAAAACCCTGCGCTGGCGCGAAAACCCGGGTAAAACCGGCGACCCCTGGAAGACCCATATCATCGGCCCCACCGGTAACGTAGAAACCACCAAGGCATGGGACATCGACGGCGATGGGGAACTTGAAATCCTCCCCAACACACCCAACGATCCGCTCATCGCCTACAAGCTGATCCGCGATGTGCAGGGCCGCTCAACGGGACAATTCAAAGCCATCACGGTTTTCAACGACCCCAAAATCCGCCAAGGCCACGGCCTGGGCTTTGGTGATATCCGCGGCAACGGGCGCGGCTGCATCCTCCTGGCCCACGGCTGGCTCGAGCCCGCTCCCTCCGGCGACCCACTCGCCCAGCCCTGGACCTACCACAAGGATTTCGACATTAACTACGGCGCGTCCATCCCCATGCTGGTGGTCGATGTCAACGGTGACGGTCTCAATGACATCATCGTCGGCGGCGCGCACAGCTACGGCTTGGAATGGCTGGAGCAAAAGCGTGACACCGCGGGAAACATCACCTGGAAACACCACCCCATCGACCCTTTCGTGTCGCAATATCACGACATGATCTGGGTGGATATTGATGGCGACGGCCAGAAGGAACTGGTCACCGGCAAGCGCTTCCGCGCCCACTGCGGCAACGATCCCGGCGAATTCGACCCCATCGGCATCTACTATTTCAAGTGGAACGGTGAGTCTTTCTCCAAACACATCATCAGCCACGGCATGCCCGGCGACGGCGTGGGCTGCGGCATCTATTTCGATGTTGCAGATCTGCGCGGATCAGGCCGATTGGACATCATCGCGCCCGGCAAGGACGGACTCTATGTATTGTGGAATGAGGGACTTTGACAATCACTTTTCTCCCTACCAGACCCAGAACCTGAACCTGAACCCATCTTCAAAGGCCTTCCATGAACCTTGGCATGAACCTCTTCCTCTGGACCGACAACGTTCAGGAAACGCATCTTCCAATCATCGAGAAGCTCGCCAAACTCGGCTACCAAAGCGTCGAAGTACCGGTCTTTTCCGGGGAGCCTGAGCATTTCCAGAAAATCGGCAAGCGCATCGCCGAAATGGGCCTCAAGACAACGTCGGTGATTGCGATGTTCACCGAGAACAACCCCGCCAGCCCTGACGCCAAAGTACGCAAAGCGGCCGAAGACTCCCTCAAAGCCGCCATTGACCGATCCCAAGCGCTGGGATCACGCATCCTTTGCGGTCCGCTGCATTCGGCTTTGGGTCACTTCAGCGGTCAGGGACCAACGAAAACTGAACGCAAAAATTCAGCCGCGGTGCTCAAGGCCGTAGGCAACCATGCCAAAAAAGCCAAGGTCACGCTTGCAGTGGAATACTTGAACCGCTTTGAAGCCTACCTTCTAACCACCATGGCCGACACCGTGGCCTATGTGGATGCCATCGACCATCCCAATGTCGGGTTGATGTTCGATACCTTCCACTCCCACATCGAAGAGAAAGATTCAGTCGCTGCCCTGCAACTGGCCGGCGACCGTTTGGTTCATGTGCATTTGAGCGAAAACGACCGCGGCACACCCGGGACCGGACAGATCAACTGGACGCCGGTCATCCGCGAACTGCGGCGGCGTAATTACCAGGGAAGCTGCACGATCGAAGCCTTCGGACGTGCATTGCCGAATCTGGCCGCAGCGACCAAAGTATGGCGCGATTTCTTCCCCTCGCAGGACGATGTGGCAATCCGCGGCCAGCAGTTTCTGCGAGCAGCATGGGCTGCCGCCGAGTGATGGGCATCAGAGATCAAAAAGGCACCGGGGCCGGTGACAGCGGAATCATTTCCGCTTGATGCGATTCGACGACTTCACCGTCACAGGCCGGTCGCCCGGTTGCTTCCTGATCCACGTCAAAAATGTTGCGATCTCCGGGTGGGCCTGAAGCAACGCAATGGTGTAATAACCCGCGTCCAGCTCCTTTTCCGTCAAAAGCGCATGCACCTGATTGTGGCACGGCTTGCAGAAATCAACCGTTTCCTCGGGTGCGGGCTTGGTTTCCTCCAGCTCGCGGCCCTTGCGCTTGTGCCGCCTCGACTGCATGCGCGGCACAAGATGGTGCTTGGTGGTTTTGGGCACATGCCTTCCACAAAGGGCGCAGATTTTTTCCGTGGAATCCTTTCGCGTCATGCCGCACATAATAGATAGGAATAAGCTGTAATGAACGGCACGCTTTAAAGGCCACCCGATGAAAGAATTCCTCCTCTGCTTCATCCCGCTATTTGTGGCCATGGATCCACCGGGTATCCTCCCGGTGTTCTTTCGGCTCACGGCCGGATGCACGTCCGAGCAGCGTAAAAAACTCGTGCTGCTCGCCATCCCCTCCGCCACAGCTATTGGATTGATCTTTTTCGTCGCCGGACGGCCCATCCTGGACTTCCTCCACATCAAAGTATTCGATCTCCAGATCGCCGGCGGCATCCTCTTGTTTCTTTACGCATTGATGGATTTGGTCATCCCCGGAAAACCCGCTGTGAACGCCCCCGCAGGCTCCACAGCCAATACCGATAACGCCCCTGGCATTGTGCCGCTGGCGACACCAATCATCGTCGGCCCCGCCGTCATGACCCTCGGGCTGGTCATGGTCGACAAGTACGGCTTAGCCATGACCTCCAGCGCGCTGATCGCCAACATCCTGATCCTCTTTGCCATCATGATGGCCAGCGACCTGATCCTGCGCTTTATCCCCATGCAGGCGATGAACGCCGCCAGCAAAGTGATCGACCTCTTATTGGCAGCCATCGGAGTGATGCTGGTGCGCGAAGGCATTGTGGCGCTTCTGGCGCATCTTCATAGCCAAAGCCTCCCCCCCGGTTAATATGCAGGCAGGAACCCATCATGAACGAGCTTAAAGGCAAATTACTGGTCGCCGCGCCCAAACTGCTGGACGGCAATTTCGTCCGCACGGTGATCCTCATGGTGGACCATTCGGACACTGGTGCGCTGGGACTGATCCTAAACCGCCCCACCGGGCTCACCATCAAAGAGCTGTGGGCCCAAGTGCTGGCTACATCCGATGAAGCCAGCGGCGAATGCGCCACGCAAGACACGGTTTATTCCGGTGGCCCCTGCACCGGCACTCTAATGGCATTGCATTCAAATGAGGAAGCAGCGCAACTGATCGTGCTGCCGGGGGTCTATTTCTCATCACAGATCGACCAGTTAAGCACGCTGGTGGGGATGGACTCGCGCCCGATGAAAGTCTTTTACGGCTATTCCGGCTGG
Organism: uncultured Phycisphaeraceae bacterium; assembly: GCA_964527265.1. Taxonomy (GTDB): domain Bacteria; phylum Planctomycetota; class Phycisphaerae; order Phycisphaerales; family Phycisphaeraceae; genus CAZGOM01. The sequence continues at coordinate 19,888 of CAZGOM010000054.1, forward strand.
GGCAAAGGCCAGCTTGAGCGGGAAATGGAAACAGGCTCCTGGCTGATCGCCGAGCCAACGCTCGACCTTGTGCTGAGGGAATCCGAAGATGTGTGGGATGTACTGGTGAAGACGCATTTTGAGTCGCTGGGACTCAGGAATATCAATCCGCGGTTCATCCCGCCGGATCCATCCATGAATTGAGCGAAAATCTACGTTTTCCAAGGCTTACGGTTTGAAATTCCAGGAGTCCGCGCCTCTTATTTTAGAATGTCATTCAAAGCTGGTTTTGTTATGCTGTTGGCGTCATTTGTTGGCCGATATCCTGGCCGGGCATTGCTGATCTTTAACTTGTGGTGGCTGGACACGTGAAACCGAAGATGCGCGTACTGTTTATTTGCATGGGCAACTCCAACCGGAGCCAAATGGCGGAGGGGTTTGCGCGGTCGCTTAAAGGTGAACAGATTGAGGCGTTTTCAGCGGGGCTGCTGCCTGGGGAACTGGGGGCCATGACAGTCCAGACGATGACGGAAGCGGGGGTGGACATTTCCGGTCAACGCTCCAAGCATGTGGAGGAGTTTGGGGGGGTGCAGATTGATTACGCCGTGGTGATGTGCCCCGTGGTGCAGAAGCAGACGGCGTGGCTTTCGCACAAGTTCAAGGTGTTGTGCGTGCCATTTGACGATCCTCCGACAGTCGCCCACAACCTGGATACTGAAGAACAGAAACTGGCGGTCTACCGCCGCGTGCGCGACCAGATCAAGGCGTGGGTGATGACTTTGCCGGGAGGGCTTGTGAATCTGGAAAACCAGATGAAGATCGAAGCATCCGAGCGGGCGATGCGGCAGATGGAAGGCAGTCGAAAAAAGAAATGGTTCTTCTTTTAAGAGTGACAGTGGTCTGGCCTTTTGAAAATCGTACAAAAAAAACCGGCCTCCGATAATTCGGAGGCCGGTTTTGCAATTGGGTTGTGGGAGACTCAATCAGGCGCGAGCACGAAGGCCAGTGACCTTGGCGCGGGCGAGGGCGTAGGTTTCGCTCACGCGGGCCAGACCGGTGCCCACCGCAGCGCGAACGTCCACATAGATCTCGCCGGCCCGGAGCAGGCCGGCATTGATCGCCGGAACACCCGCGACGACGGAGCTTGTGACCGCGCAGACAAAGGGCAGGGACTGAACCAGAAGAGCGAACACCCACGCGGCTTCAACCGCGGTGGACATCGGGCGCGTGAAGAGGAAGGCCAGGGCCACGGCCCAGAGGCCGGCGGCGAGGGCCATCTCGTCACGCACCATGATGAGGCACTTGGAGAGGGCCGACTTGCTGGCCGTCTTGGGGGTGCGCAGGAATGGGCGACCGGTGGTCAGCAGCCCAGTGATCATCGCGCGGCCGACGTAGTAAGAGAGGCCCATGCCGGCCATGGCCGCCGTCAAACGGCGGGCCAGGTTGCACGGCACCTTCGCATAGTAAAGCCAGATCGACCTGACCATGTTGAAGAGGGAGAGCGCAGCAGCCGGGAGAATGAAAGCCATGATCGGCATTTCAAAGCGCTCAGGCAGGGCAAGCATCCCAAGCGTCCAGGCGAGCATGCCGAGCGTGAAGATCAGGTGCATGGAGTCACCGAACCAGGGAAGCCAGCCGGCGACGAAGTGGTACTTCTGCCAAGGGGTGAGGCCGGACTTGACCCAGGGAAGCATGGCCTTCCAGTGGCGGCGGAGAATCATCACCGAGCCGTACGCCCAGCGGAAGCGCTGCTTCTTATAGGCGTCGAAGGAGTCAGGGACGAGGCCCTTGCCGTAGTTGTGGTTCACATAGGCCGACTGCCAGCCGGTCTGCATGAGGCGCAGGCCAAGCTCGGCATCTTCAACGATGCACCACTCGCTCCACCCGCCGACCGCATCAAAGGCGGAGGTGCGCACGAGGGTCATCGTGCCGTGCTGAATGATCGCGTCGTATTCGTTGCGATGCACCATGCCCAGGTGGAAAAAGCCTGCGTATTCCCAGTTGATCATTTCCTTGAAGGCGCAGTCGTTCCATTCACGGTTGTCCTGCGGGCATTGGACATAGCCGATCTTGGGGTTGTCGAAGTAAGGCATGACGCTCTTGAGCCAGCCGGTTTCGACGTTGTAGTCCGCGTCGAGGACGGCAATGACTTTGGCGTCAGGTGAAGTCTGCGTGCGGGCGAAGTTCAGCGCGCCAGCCTTAAAGCCGGGCCAGGGTTCCAGATGGAAGAACTTGAACTTGGCGCCCAGCGCCTTGCAGTGCGCTTCCAGGGGCTTCCATACCGCGGGGTCCTTGGTGTTGTTGTCGACGACCAAGACTTCGTAATCGGGGTAGTCGAGCGCGGCAAGGCTGTTCAAAGTCTGGATCATCATGTCGGCTGGCTCGTTATAGCAGGCGACTTGGATGGAGACCTTGGGCCAGTGGCGCTCAGGGAGATTGGTGGACGGAAGCGGCGGGAAGTGGCGCTTGTAGCGGCGCAGCCAGAGGAGTTCCGAGAACTCATAGCCCTGGACAAGCATGATGGCAGACATAAGAACCATCGCAGGGATCATCAGCGCCCACGCGATGATCACGCCTTTGCCGTACCAGGGAAGCAGAGGCATCGCGGCAAGGAAGACAAAGAGCGAGACGGCGAACTGGAAGAAGAGGGACTGGCTCAGGCGGCCTTCAAAGTAGAGGTCGCGCTTGCGTTTGTGGGAGAACCAGGCGGCCAGGGCGACACCGATGGCGCTGGCGATCAGCGAGAGGGTCACCATGCCGACAAAGGGGCGGGTGGGCGTTTCCCAGATGAACTTGGGCGTGCGGTCTACATGGTAGAGACCCCAGTGCGCACCGACTTTGCCTTCGTCAGACTTCCAGGGTTGATCGAAGGCTTCGACGACGAAGTAGTCGATGGGCTGCTTAATGGTGCCCAGGCTGGCGACAAAGGAGCGGACAAAGTGTTCCTGGTTCCACGCCCCGGGGACGGACGACTTGAAGTTGCCGCCGCCGGAAGGCCAGCCGACTTCGGCAAGCATGACCTTCTTATCCGGGAAAACATTGTTGGCAAGGTCGTAGTACTGAGAATAGACGTGTTCGACACCACGCTCAATCGTGGCGCCTTCCCAGTAAGGCAGGACGTGCGCTGCGATGAAGTCCGTGTGTTCGCCAAGCTTTGTGGAGCGCTTCCACATGTCGTAGGTTTCGGAAGTTGAGACCGGCACGCGAACCTGTGCACGAACACGGTCGATGTAAGCCGCCAAGCGTTGCACGGCAATCTCATGCTGCTCTTTATCTTCAATCTCGCGAGCGACAGGATCGGAAATCTTCGCCGTCTGTGCCACAGGAATGGAACGCAGTTCGCGGCGGTAAAGAACTTCGTTACCGACGGTGACGGCGATCACGTTGGGGTTTGCGTTGGCGACGCGAATCGCGGCAGCCACTTCACGCTCGTTGTTCTCAAAAAGTTGGCGATCGATTTCAGGACCGGCATTACCGCCGCCGATCCAGGCGCCGACCATGACCTTGATGCCATGTTTGGCGGCGATGGCGGGCACCTGCTCCATGATGCCGCCCGCGCCGTAGGTGCGGATCGTATCGACCTTGCCCGCCAGAAGGCGCATGTCTTCGTCGATCTGCTCAGCGGTGGGGAAAGGCCCCTTGTCGGGGTGCTGTCCTTCGCGGAAAGGGCTGTAGGAGACGCCCTTAAGATGCTCAAAGGGGGCGCCGGGTTGATAGACGGGGCTGTCGGTGAACCAGGACCAAGCCAGGAAGTTCACCGCGAAAAGGATCAGGCAGATGATGATGGTAGGCGAGTGGCGAAGAACCATAAAGTGAGTATTGCCAGTTGTTTAGCAGGCAACTCCGATGGGTGATTCGAAACCCCGCGTCCAGACCGCATAGCAAGACATGCCCTTTTTGGGGCGAAACTCTTGCAAGGCGACAAACTGGGTCAAGGACGGGACGCGGACGAGGCGAGAAAACGAGAGAGATTTAACCGATTTGAGATGAATCTCGTTTGATTGATCGCGGCTCGACCTCCTCGGGCTCGTCTCCTGGTCGACCGGCTTTGCCACAGCCCTGTCCGGAGCGCGTCCCAAAACCTGTGGAAGCTGGCCCACAGGCGGTAATATTTTATCGAGAATCCCAGGGGTGTCCATAGCTTTTCAATACAGCCGGTTGGAGCGATGGGGTGAATAAAGGGTAGACCCTGTTTATATCGGCATAACGCAATGATTTTGGCCTAGTTTTTTGTTATAACCAATTATTTTATTCATAAATTATTCTTTAATACATAAAAACAAGGTGGTGATGTTTGGTTAGATTCGCCTAAAACGCGTTAAAACCACCGGGATTGGGAAACCCTTTGGGGGTGTTCCCGGGTTTGATCATGAGGGAATAGGGTCTACACATATTAGAAAAACTAATAACGCGACACCCATGCGAAATGGAATCACCCCGCTGGCCTGAGGGGCGACATAGGTACGACAACGCCCAAGGATCCAGATCAGCCCACGCTAACGAACTAAGCCCACTATCCAGATTAAAGGATGGCGCGAATCTGCTTGTTAAGATCCGCGGCGGCGGCGGCAATAGCCCCCTGCCAATCGTTGGTGGCAGGTTTTTCGTAAGCAAAGATCACCGACCGACTCGCCGTGATGATGGCGCCAGTACCATCGGATTTAAAGCAGGGCTTCACGTCGTCGGCAGTGCCGCCTTGCGCACCAAACCCCGGCACCAGGAAAAGAGCCTGAGGCATACGGGTGCGCAAGCCGATGGCGTCCTGCGGCTTGGTGGCGCCGACGACTGCCCCCATCAAGGAGTAACCCGATTGACCGATATGCCCAGCACCGGATTGCGTCACGATGTCAGCCACCGCATCACTCACGGATCGCCCATCGGCAAGTTTCAAGGATTGAAGCGCATCCCCGCCGGGATTAGAAGTGCGAACCAGCGCAAAGAGACCTTTACCCTGCGCTCCGGCCAGTTTGACCAGAGGTTCAAGGCTGTCTGCGCCAAGGTAAGCATTGGCGGTCAGCGCATCCGGCCCCAGCGGTTTTTGCAGGTCCGTATAAGGAGCGTCGGCCAGGCAGCCCGCCGCATAATGTTCGGCCGAAATACCGATATCACCCCGCTTGGCATCACCAATCACCAAGAGCCCAAGGCGGCGGGCTTCGACAGTCAATTCATGGTAAAGCTCCACCCCAGGCCAAAGATAACGCTCAAAGCATGCCGACTGGAATTTCACGCAAGGAACGTGAGGAGCGACTGCATTTAAAAGCCCCAGACCCCAGACGCGGATGGCTTCAAGCGCCACACGGGCGTTGTCCTCCACAAGCTTGCCATCGGCCTTAAGAGGTTTAAGCGATTGCGGCAGTTTTGAAAGGACCGGATCGATACCCACACACACCGGCGCGCCTTTGGCTTTGGCTTCGGCAAGGAACCGGTCGGCGAAATGGGTGCTCATGGTGGCCCTTTAATTTTGGAGTGGGATTTTGGAGTGGGGTTTTTGGCGGGAAGATAATAACACCCGCAAGACTTCTATGGCTGGAATTCACAGGATTAAAGACAAATCGGAAGGATAGGCAGCCACGTCAATCAAGATCCTTGATGGCCTTGAGGTCAGGTTCATCCGATTCACTCAGAAGCTGGGTAAACACAGTCTGACCGGTCCGGACACAGCGGGAAAGATACGGACGGCACATGGTGCAGCCATGGCCTGCGTCGGTCTCGTCCATAAGAACCTGAAGCGGCCAGGCATTGACGCGGGCCTCGGAAAGGAGGTCTTCAAAGGTGCGCTGGGTGCAGACGCAGCGGTCAATACGCATGGCTATTCCAGCCGTGCCAGGACGTTATCTAGGTTGGTTTCCCAGGTAGGAAACGCCCCCAGGAGGTTTTGAGAACGCGTAATATCCATAACGCTGTAGGCAGGACGCTTGGCGGGCCGGGGAAATTGATCCGACCCGCACGGCTCAACTTTGCACGCCGGATTGGCAAAATGGGCAATGCGGGCAGCGAAGTCGAACCAGGTGCATTGGCCGCCGTCAGTGATGTGCCATGCCCCAGGGGTTTTGGGAGAGGCGAACTCAAATCGGCGGTCTCCAGCACGAATCAGCGCAAGCGTCTGAGAGGCCAGGTGTTCTGAGGAAGTGGGCCTCCCATACTGATCGTTAACGACTTTGAGTGTCGGACGGGTTTTTGCCGCGCCGGCAATAGTGCGGACAAAGTTCTTGCCCCAGGGCGCATACAGCCAGGAGGTCCGGATCACCACATGGTTTCTGGCCTTTGGGTCGAGCTGCTCCAAAAGTGTCTCTCCCGCGGCTTTGGACCGGCCATACGCATTGACAGGTTCTTTGGGGCCATCTGTGGGAAGCGGGGTGCTCACTCCCTTGAAGACATAGTCAGTGGAATAATGAACCAAAAGTGCATTGGCGGCGATGCACCGCTCAGCCAGCCCCCCCACCGCCTCCGCATTCGCGCGCGTGGCGGCAGCCTCATTGGCCTCCGCGCCGTCGACGTCGGTCCAGGCGCTGGCATTCACGACAATCAGGCGGCGATCATTGACCCATTTGTCCAAATGGGCGGGGTTGGTGATATCCAACTCAGCATGCGTGGGGGCGGCGTAAGCAATGCGTTGAATATCAAAAAGCTGGCGAAACGCACGGCCGAGCATGCCTGAACCACCGATCAGGAGGACAGGACCAACAGTTTGGGTAGAGGCGTCAGGCATGGGGGAGTCTCGGGGTGTTTGTGAATTCCATTTTAGGGCCTGGAAAGGATTTATGATTCAAAATTTGTGCTTTATGATTTCCCCCAGGTCGTTGAGGGGGGGATGACCGGCGGGCAAGGCGCTTTTCGTAAACATAAACCAGCACAGTGCAGGGCTTACGGCCACCTCCCAACGTCATGCCGCCCAATCCTGGAGTGAGAATGCTAAACTATTGAGTCTTATATCCTTCCAGCAAGGCTTGAGAGCACTATGTCACGACGCGTTGTCATCTCGGGTTTGGGTCCTGTTTCGGGTGTTGGCCTGGGCATTGAGCCCGTGTGGCAGGCGCTGCTTGAGGGGAAAAGCGCTATCGGCCGAATCACCGCATTTGATCCAACTGGCTTTCCTAGCCGGATTGCCGCTGAGGTCAAAGACCTCAAACTCAGCAACTTCGTGCCCAAAAGCTACCGCAAAAACGTCAAGGTGATGGCGCGCGATATCGAATTCGCCGTGGCCGCGGCAGACCTCGCGGCGCGTGATGCGAAACTCGCCACCAAGGGAACGCTCGGCGACCCGGTGCCCGCTGGCGCAACCCTGTCGTACAAGCCCGACCGTGTCGGCGCGCACATCGGCGCTGGCCTCATCGCCGCAGAACTCAACGAACTGACCGACGCCCTGGCCACCTCGGTCGATGCGGATAAGAATTTCGATATCCACAAATGGGGCAAAGAAGGCATGGGCCATCTCACGCCGCTCTGGATGCTCAAGTATCTGCCCAACATGCTCTCGTCCCACGTGACGATCATCCACGATGCGCAAGGCCCGTCCAACACCATTACTTGCGACGGTGCCTCCTCCGGGCTCTCCATCGGCGAAGCGCTCCGCGTCATCCAGCGTGGATCAGCAGACGTCTCTTTCTCCGGCGGAACCGAATCCAAAATCAATCTCATGGCCTTCCTGCGCCAGCTCTACCGCGGCATCATGATAGAAGGCCACGACGAAAACCCGACTGCCGCCGTGCGCCCCTTCAGCTTGGACGGTGCGGGAACGGCCCTGGGTGAAGGTGGTGGCATGGTCATCCTGGAAGCGCTTGAGTCATTCAATGCGCGCAAGGAAAAAGAATCAGCCCGCGCCTATGCCGAAATCGTCGGGTTCGGCGCTTCGCAGTCCGTCTACCCCGAGGGTCGGAACATGAAGCCCGACCCTTCCGGTCGTGGGCTGGCGGTGGCGATCAAAACAGCCCTCAAGGACGCGGGGATCACCCCGGAACAGGTGACAGTCATCGTGCCGATCGCCCTGGGACACGCTGCATCCGACGCATCGGAACTGGCATCGCTCAAGCGCGTGTTCGGTGAAGGACTGGCAAAAATTCCGCTCATCACCACCAAGCCCGCCTATGGCCTGACAGGTGCGGGGTCCGGCAGCCTTGATGCATGCGTGCTGGCTAAGGCACTCTTCGAGCAGAAGCTACCGCCAACGATGAACTACGAAGCCATCAACGGTTTGGCTCCGGCGCGGGCCACTGCGACGGATGCAAAACTGGAATACGGCTTGACGTACAACTGCTCGACCAATGGGCAGAATGCAGCCTTGGTACTAAAGAAGATGTAAGAACTCCAAATCCAAAGACAATCACAAAGACCCTCCAAATGGAGGGTCTTTTGTTTCATTCGCCTTAAATCGGGCACAAATCACTGAAAAACAAGCCTTATCACCCTCAAATCCATTAAACCGGAATCGGAAGGTAGAGAATCGAAAAGTCCTGCTCACGGGAGTCGGGAGTCGCTTTCAGCACATAATCCACATACTTCGGATCGCCATACACGGCATGCCCCAGACGCAAAAGCGCGACCATGGCCGAACGCCCTTTCTCCAGATGGATCTGAGGGTGCGGCCAGGGAAGTTGAGGAGCGGCGTATGGGGCCAGAAACTCCAGCGCCTTCTCGATGGAAGCGCCGTCTTCAGCCTCCCGGCCGGCCAGCGGCACTTCAAGCTGGTTGCCCATCAGGCAAAGCATGAGCATGCCGCGCAGGTTGAATACAGAGTAGTCCAGCGAGCGCGTACGGGAGATCTCATGGGGCTGGGAGCCATCGGGGCGAATTTGTGCGGCCACCCGTTTTTTAAGCACAGCTTTAAGCGTGCGACGCGCTTGTTCGTTATGACCAAGAAAGAGTGCGAAGCGCGCAACTTGAACGTCATACCAGGTGCCGTGGTTGTTGCGTTCTTCCCGTTCGTTGATGCCGTGCGGGCTTTCGACGAGCCATGTCAGATACGTCTCAAACCATGCGCGAATGGCTTTCGTGTCAAAAGCCGTCCATCCGGGTGCTTCTTCGAGTAGTTGAACAGCATCGACGAGAAGTGTGAACGCAGCGGTCTCGATGATACCGATCCCCCGCCCGGTATTGATGCCAGGAACGGCCTGACCAAAATTCAAATGCGGATTCATCTTCGTGTCATCGTTGATGAACCACACCCTGAGAAACTCCGCCGCTTTATGGGCGTAGCTGGGCTCTTCAGTCAGGTGATAAGCGATGGCCAGCGCAACCACGGCGCGGCTCATTTGATTCAGGGAGGTATGGTCAAAGTCATGGGTCTGCGTCGCAGGGTTAACTTCTCCATCCCGCCGGACCCATGGAAGACCATCGGCTTTATCTGGATTGGGCCACCAATAAGGGCCCACGCTCATGTAATCGTGCATGTCACCCGAAGGCGGCGTCATCTTCTTGTCCATCACAGACGGCGCACGCATGGCTAAGGCCTGCCCCGCTTCGGCAAGAAGATGGTCCAAAGGCCCTTTAACAACCGGGTCATGCCTGGCGATTTTCTCACGCGTCAAAGCCAAAGACGCCGTATCGATCACCACTGTACGCATCGAGGCGCGCATTGAAGCCTGCATAAAACCCTCCTGCCTGGAGCGGCTGGGTCACCGGGTGCAACGGGGCTGTCTCTGATTCTTTCTGTCACTCTTAGCTTAGCTGAGTGCCCACCACAGACTACTCGACGCAGAGCAAATTGTTTCCATATGAGGGAAACCCTGAGCTCACAGCCCGGGATTTACCGCAAAAACAGGAATCTAACAATCAATGTAAAGAAGACCCAGTCTGGTGACTGGGTCTTCGCAAGTACACATTGAATATCGCACGAGCTCACTTCCACGCACGTGAGCGTGATTGCTCACACCGCGAAGTATTTGGCCTGCGGGTGATGCACGATGATGGCGCTCGTGGATTGCTCCGGATCAATCTGCCAATTCTCAGTGAGGGTGCAGCCGATGCGCTCGGGCTTCAGAAGCTTGAAAAGCTTCTCCTGATCTGCCATTTCCGGGCAGGCCGGATAACCAAAGCTGTAACGCGACCCGCGGTAGTGCTGCGTGAACAGCTCGCGGATGTTGCCCGAGTCCTCACCATCAATGCCTAGTTCCTGGCGCATGCGCTTGTGCCACATCTCGGCAAGCGCCTCGGCGCTCTCGACGCAGAAGCCGTGCAAATACAGGTAGTCCTGATACTTGTTGGCTTCGAAAAGCTTCTTGGCCGCCTTGGTGGCTTCATGCCCCACCGTCACGCACGACATGCCCAGCACATCGCGCACACCGCTGGAAATCGGCTTAAAGAAGCCGGAGATGCACATCTTGCGGCGATTGGGCTGGCGCGGGAAAGTGAAGCGTTCGATTTCCTTGTCCGGGTTTTCCGGGTCGAACACAACCAGATCATTGCCGTCGGAATTGACCGGGAAATAGCCGTACGCAACTTGGGGAAGAAGAATGCCTTCCTCCTTGCAGCGCTGTTTGAGCCCATCGAAGACGGGGCGCACTTCGTCCTCCATAATCCGTTCGTATTCTTCCTCAGACAGCCGTCCCTGCTTCAAACCCCACTGGCCGCGGAAGAGCGCGATCTTATTGATATAGGGGTAGATGTCATCCATGCGCAGGCTCTCGATGATGCGCGAGCCCCAGAACGGCGGAACCGGCACGGGAACATCGGCAATGATTTCGCCCGGCTCATCGTTTGCGCCGCCGGTGGTATCGGTGAAATCCTCTCCACCACGCGCGGCATTCATAGCCGCAACCTTGGCTTCAACCATCTCGCGCTTTTCCAACCGGGCAATGATTTCGGAGTTGAGATCTCCCTCATTACCCGATTTGATCTGATCCATGATCCGCAGGCCTTCAAAGGCGTCACGCCCGTAATAAACATGACCGCCGCCCACGGCATAGGCCGAGCGCAGCTCCGTCTCACAGTAGTGACGGCTCAGCGCAGCCCCACCCAGCAGCACGGGAACCTTCTTGCCAAGACGGGTCATTTCATCAAGGTTTTCCTTCATGACGATCACGCTCTTGACCAGCAGTCCCGACATGCCGCTGGCGTCAGCCTGGGTCTCTTCCCCCTTTTTGATGCTCTCGCTGACCGGCTGTTTGTTCCCTAGGTTA
>CAZGOM010000055.1:0-30319 GCA_964527265.1 uncultured Phycisphaeraceae bacterium
CGGTTAAGCCCCAAACCTCTTGTTTTATACGCTGGAAGCGCAAGATGCGCAACCCTGGGTATGAAGGTTTTTGAGAGGCTCAGAGTCCTGTAAGGACTCTGAATCTCCATCCTTAAATCCCTCAAAAATCGCCAAAATCCTTATCCGAATGGCATTCGTACTTATCCCCTCCTTTTCCTTCCTCGGTGCGCACTCAACGCGTCCCTGGGGTCACTGTTCTGTGTGCTGTCGTGGTCGAATTGTGGTCATTAGACCCTCACAATCGGTTGGGCCGGTACGCAATTTTATTTGACGTGCCATTGCTCACGCAATAGGGTGAAAAATTTTAGTCCATTGTGAAAAGACTCGTTGATGCTAAGATTGTCATATTTATTCAGTGCCGCTTCGTTAAATATTATTTCAAAACGCGCAGAACACAATTTTTTCTTTATTGATTTTAATGTTGTTTCGTCGCATTTCCATACTTTCTGGGGATTACGCAGCAATCCCATTTGCCCCAAAACGTGGAGTTCTGATGCCAAAACTGATGCGGTGTATGTATTGTTCATACATGCCTTTTCAAGAAAGTCAAATACCCAGAGGACGTCGAAATAGAATCTAGTTCGCATGAAATAATCTAAGATGCCTAGCAGTGAGGCATTATCTCTTTTATCTGCGCAAGAGATCGCATCATTTTGTGATATTCTGTTTAGTTCATATCTATATTGTTGTTGAATATTTTGTATTATAGATTCTCTTTCAGCTTGGGGCCATGCGCTGAAGTTGTAAAAAGCCGACAGCGAGAAAAATTCAATTGCCGTATTGTGATGTAATTCTCTGCGTGTCAATGACATGGATCGAAGAAAATAAGGTATCAATAGTTTGTGCTTGCATATGTCGCCCTTGAGGTAGACGATATTATTTATTGAATCTGCTAGTTTTCGAATTAGCTCTATGTCTGTAGAGGTAGTCAGCGAACTCCAATATTTTTCTATTAGATTTTTATCGTCAACTTTTTTCAAGACATAAAATTTGTTTTCGGCCAAAACTGATAGCAGGCTGAGAAAATTAGAGTTTGATGTAAATGCGTCAGGTTTCATTCATATTCCTTACTTGCAGCTATTTAATTCGCTGCACTTTTTTAAAATTTGATTGGAGGGCGGAAAAGGGGATAAGTACGAACACCACTCGGTTAAGCCCCAAACCTCTTGTTTTATGCACTGAAAGCGCAAGATGAGGAAGCCCAGGGAGGAGCATGTCTTCATGCGCAACCCTGGGTATGAAGGTTTTTGAGAGGCTCTGAGTCCTATAAGGACTCTGAATCTCCATCCTTAAATCCCTCGAAATTCTCCAAAATCCTTATCCGAATGGCATTCGGGATAAGTACATATATTAGCGGAGAATTTAGAGTGAAATCAATTGCCAAATATGTGCCTCTCACCTTTTACACCTCCTGGCTTATGCCCTGGTCCAATCACCATTGTCTCGCACCCAGCAGATCCGAAAGTCTCTCACGCGCGGCTCGCCCTGGCTGGCAAGCAATGGTCCATTAAAGCAGCCATCACCTTAGGCCTCAAATCCACCCTCCGCACAAGAAGCAGCCCGAAAATGAGCACCACATAACCAACGCTAAAACCACGGCCCGCTTAATCTCACACCCATTGCCACGCACTATTTCTTTGAACCGGCTTCATCCTCGTCCCCATTGAAATGCCTGTCATACAGATAAAGCATCGTAAATGAAACCCAAAGCCCACCCGCCACGGCCGCCAACCCAATTTCGCGCATTTCGGCGAGTGCCATCGCCGTGAAAAGCGCTGCGACAAGAAACATAGCCCATTTCAAGATCTTTAGAACCATGGCCATTCACCCCTGAATTGTTGTCGTAACAAACGCAACACTTGATGCTCACACTATACCCGGCCTTTAAAACAGGTCGCCGCAACCTCACCTCACCGCCCCCGGAGACCATTCAAAAACCCCTTGTTTCAAGGCGTTTTTCACGCCCGCACACCGCCTCCCTCCTTCACTTCTTCTCTATACCTCTCACTTTTCCCTTATTCCTTATCACTTATCCCTTTCTTCCCCCGCCAATCCACTCCGAATTAAAACCTCACTTCACCGCTCCCAGCGACCACTCAAAAAACCCCTTATTTCAAGGGGTTTTCTCACACCCACAAACCACGTTTTTGCCTACACACAACAAGTACGTCAACAACATTCACCCCAAATCGTCATAACCCGCCTTTTTGCACCCGCCCCAAAACGCCGCAACTCACATTTTTAAATCCCCACTTATGCCAATATGGCTTAAAATCACCTCCCCCTGAAAGACTTCGTTTTTCCCAAAATCTTATCCAGCTTTATTCACTGAATAATCAACTGAAATAATGCGCCCAACTTCGCCCCATTTACTCAAGACTTGTCCCATTTCATCGAATAGACTGTATCGCCCGTGGAACCTGCCCTCGCCCTCATCCGTCTAAAATCCGGACGATGGCTCCCTCAAGGCAGCCCAGAGCCCATCGGACAACCCGGGGAAAATCGTTATAACCCCAGTAAACACAAGTAATACCGCAAGTATCGGTGCATTTGGAGACAGGCGTGCCAATCAAAACGACCAGCCCCGTGACGGGCTTGCGTAAAAACCGTTCTCTCGTCCCGTCCCCCCTTCGGAAATGGGCCCTCGCCTCCGCGCTCGCGGCAATGCTCGCCCTCGCCCCCCTCGCCCTCGCCCAACCCCCCGCATCCAACGGCAAATCCGTTCGCCTCGTCGACATCAAAACCTCCGACGACGCCAGGCCCCACACCATCACCGTTCGCCCCAGCCAGGAGTCCGGCTTCGCTTTGGTCGAGCTCGTCAACACCAAAACCAAGGCCGTCGAACGCGTCCTTTACGCCGGCACCATCAACGAACCCCTCACCCTCCAGCTCAAACCCGACGAACACCTCAAGCCCGGCATGTACTCCGTCCGCGTCCGTGATGGCATCGAAGTCGTCCTCGATAAGCCCATCGCCCGCCCCGATGCCAAAGACGGCAAATGGGTCAATCCCACCGGCCTCTGCATCCAGAACGGCGCCATGTACCTCATCGACGCTGGCCTCGAAACCCCGCCTCTTGTCTTTGACACAAACCCTGAAAAATCATGGGTTAACGAGAAAAAAGAAGCCGTCAAGGGCACGTTCGTCTCCGCCAGCCCCGAAACCGTCACCATCCGCCCGACCGAAAACCAAAGCATCGTCGTCACCGTCCCCTTTGCCCTCCAACCTGTTGATCTGCAACTGTTTATAAAAGAACAAGTACAGAAACAGACCGACTGGGAAGCCCTCCGCGTCAGTCGCCTCCCCGTCATCATCAAAATGAATCTCGATGGCTCCAAAATCACCAACTGGGGCACCAACGGCATCCTCTACAAACTCCCCGTCCCCCCAGCCTACCTCCGCACCTTCACCGTTGACGAAGCCGGCATCGGCTATCTCCCTTCCACCGGCCACCACTTCCTCCGCGTTGGCCAGCTCGGCCTCCTGGATGAAAAATACACCCTCGGCGGATGGGACGGCAACCCCGCCGGACCCGTCTGCACCGTCAACGTGCATAACATCGCAACTGTCAGTCCCAAAAAGGTTTATATACCAAGTCAAGGCTATCAGAACGTCAAAGTCTACGATCCTACCAAGCCTGGCTTTGAAGGCATCCTCTACTCCTCCACGCCCTTCCTCAGCACCGGCGCACCCAACGGCATCGCCGCCGACACCTATGGCAATGTCTACCTCTCAGGCGAAAACCAGCTCATCCACAAATACTCCGACAACGGCAAAGCCGTCACCTTTGCCTACTCCACAGATCCCGAACTCAAACTCTGCTGGCCCACCGGCATCACCACCTCCGGCTCACTCGTCCTCTTCGCCTGCCGCGGCCCAGGCCCAGGTCCCTTCTGGGATTCCGGCGGTGGCGGCGAATTCGTCGTCCTTTGGGACAACGGCACCTCCATGTCTCGCGTCATCCGCTTCGGTGCCCCTGGATTCAGCCTCGAAAACAAAGAATTTCTCAATCCCTCTGCCATCTCCCTCACCGCCGACCACTCCGCGCTCATCGTTGTCGAAGACGGTCTCACCAACCTCGATGGCCCCCCAGGCAACGCCCGCGTCACCCGCTTTAAGCTCAAGGCTGCCATCGAAGACGCCGTCCCTCTCGAGCTTAAGCCAACCAAGTAAACTCTTTGCGATAGAATCACAAACCGTATGAAACGTTTTGCTGTTTGCGTCGTCTGATTTTTAGTGAAATGTCTTTTTTCGCTCCACGCGAGGTTGCAATGAATCAAGAACTCTCTCCAGACCCGGCGGGCGAATCCTCGGCCCCCACCAATAAGATGATCCTCGACCTCCGCGCGCTCATCGCTAAAAACACGCGCCGCTGGAAGCTCCTCATCGTCCTTGAAGCCCTCGCCCTTATCGTTGCCGTCCCCCTGGCTTTTCTCTGGATCGCCTTCGCCACCGACAACTACTTCCATCTCCCCATGTGGGGCCGCATCCTCGTCCTCATCGCCTTCCTGGGCGTCTCCGGCTACCTCATCTGGTCCCTCATCAACCGCTGGAAGCAACTCAATTTCACTGAAGATCAAGTCGCCCTCGCCATGGAAAAGCGTTCCGGCGGCCTCGAAAACCGAATCATCAACTCCATCCAGCTCGCCCGCGAAGGCGCCCGCGCCGCCGGCTTCAGCCAGACCGTCGTTGAGGAAAACTTCAACCGCCTTCAGAAAATCGAAGTCCAGCAAGCCGCTCAGATGAAGCCCGCCGTCGTACGCATCTCCGTCGCCGGCGGCATCGTCCTCATCGGCGTCGGCTTCTACATCGCCCAACCCAAATACTTCTCCAACGCCTTCCAGCGCATCTTCGTCCCACTTAAAAACATCGACCCCATCTACCGCACCATCGTCATGGTCGAACCCGGCAACATCACTGCCCGCGTCGGCACCGATGTCCCCATCAAGATGTCCTTCAAAGGCAAAGTCCCTGAAGAAATCCGCATCGTTCAGATCCGCAAATCCGGCCGCGTCACTGAAACCGTCAAAATCGACCCCACCAAGGACACCGCCTTCTACACCTTCAAAAACGTCGACCAGAAAATCGGCTACATCGTCATCGGCGGCGACTACACCACCGAACGTTATGACATCTCCGTCCCCACGCCGGCCCAGATCAACGCCATGGTCGTTGAATACGACTATCCCGCCTACACCAAGCTCCCCCGCGCCTCCATCAACACCGGCGTCGGCGATCTTGAAGCCCTGATCGGCACCCAGGCGAAAGTCACCTTCACCCTCGACCAGCCTGCCGACTCGGCTTATATCCTCTTGCAGACAGCAGGTTTAAGCTCCGCCAACACAGCCTCCAAGGCCGCTTCCGCCGCCACCGGTGCCGACGCCGCCGAAAACGCCGAAGCCGCCAAGCCCGCCGTCGCCTCCGACGGCATCAAGCGCCTCCAGCTCAAGAAAATCAGCCCCACGCAGTACGAAGGTAACTTCGAATTCAAAGACATCCTCGCCTACCAGATCGAAACCGTGAACCCCGGCTCTGATCCCTTCCGCAGCTCCCGCTACGCCATCAAGATCAAACCGGACGAATTCCCCCTCGTCGATCTCACCGGCATCGCCAAAACCCTCGACATTCTTCCTGACACCGTCCTCAACACCAAGATTATTGCCTCCGACGACCTGGGCCTCGCCCGCGTCGGCGTCTTTTACCGCAAGGTGAACCAGTCCCGGCTTGAATCCGCGCCCACCGACGCCGCAAACGCCACCGCCGACGCAGCCTCCCGCGATGAAGGCTGGCTCCCCATCCAGACCTGGGAAACACCCGACGGCCGCAAAAAATACGAAGCGGATTACAAGCTCGCCATCCAGTCCCTGGGCCTCACCGAAGGCGAACGCATTGAAATCGTCGTCCGCGCTCAAGACGGCGACCCCGCCAAAGCCAACACCTGGGCCGCCGGCGACACCTTCGCCCTCATGGTCGGCGGTGACGGCGCCAGCTACCAGCTCGTCTATGAACAGATCCTTCGCTCTGAAAAGCAGATCAAGGAATTGATCGACAACGAGCGCAAGTCCATGCAGGCCACCTCCACCTGGATCAACAAGGTCGACACTGAAACCAGCATCCGCTGGGACGATGAAAAAGTCCGCGCTGATCTTGTAACTTCAACCCGCGCAATGGCTAAGAAGCAGGATGAAGTCCGCACCCAGGCCGGTCAGGTCGCGCGCGGCATCATTGATCAGGCTGCCGGTCCCAAAATGTCCGTCGCCATCATCGCCGACACCGAAATGGTCCAGACCATCCGCGTCCTCGAAGCCGTCGCCCAGCGCGACCATGGCCAAGCCATCCGCGCCGCCCTCGCAGACGCCCGCAACGTCCAGGAGCGCACCTTAAAAGGTCTGGATGGCGTCCTCAGTGACTACATCAAGTTCCGCCAGGACTGGGAAAAGAACAACATGACTGCTTTCGTCAAGATGATTGGCGAACGCGAAATGCTCCTCAAGGAAGAATCGCTGGTTAATAAGAACCCGGACGCTTCCAAATCCGCCGATCTGGTCCAAAAATCCGCCCGCACACGCCAGTTGAAGGTGCTGGAACTCTCCGGCCTGGCACAAAGCGCCTTTGCCGATCTGGCCATCCGCATGGCTCCGATCGAAAACGATCCCGAAGCTGAAATCCTCAAGATGCTCGCCGGCTCCTTTACAGTCGCCAGCAAAGAACTTGCCGAGCCGGCCCTTAAATCCAGTATGCAGCAGGCCGCGGATCTGGTCGGCTCAGGTAAATTTACCGAGGCCGCCCCCCAACAGGAACAAGCCGCCCTTAAGCTCCTGAAAATCTATACCGACCTCAAGGCTGTTCAGGACGCCGTCGCTTTAAAGCGCACTGAAATTGCCAAAAAGGAAGAGTCCAACGCCAAGGAACAGGAAAAGATCAAGGAACTACAATCCGGCAACACTGAAGACCTCTTAAATGGCGACAAAGACGTCAAGCTCGACGACACCACCACCATGGCCGACGCCGGCGCCATGGGCGAAAAAGGCAAAGGCAAGCTCGGCGAATCCGTGCTCTATGACTTCGACAAGGCCGCCACTGATGGCATATTAAACCCCGGCAAATCCGACAAGCGCCAGGAACTGGACATGCTCAGCCTCTCGGATAAACCCGGTGGCGATATGAGCTTCCCCAACTCTTCCGATAAGAAGGCCAACGCCGTCACCCCCCAGATCCAGGAAAAGTTTGACGATCTCATGGGCCCGCTCATCGACGCAGCTGATCTTGTTCGAGAAGATTTCGAATCCTACCGCACTCAATATGGCGGCGTGAACGCTGAAGCCGGAGACGTAGGCATGCAGGGCGGCGACTTAAGTTCCACCTCCGCCACCGCAGCCACCGGCAACCAGAAGCAGCCCCCCAATAACTTCGGTGGCGCTTCCCGTTCCGGCCGCACTGGCGCGCGCGCCTTCGGGCAGAACGTCGATGACGTCACCAAGAACGAAAAAGGCCGTGATAAAGCACAGGATGGGGATGAAAATTCGCCCCGCACCGCCGGCTCCATGAAGGAAGGCCCCGGCGAACCCGACTCCGACGTTTCCGCGGCTTACGGCGGCAAGCACATCGATTCCAAGGATACAGTCTTCAGCCAGCGCGACTCTGCCAAGTTCAAAAAGGAAGCCATCGACACCATGGGCGACCCCCAGGACAAGCGCAAAATCGTTGAGCGCATGGACCCCAACGCCCAGAAGTTCACCAAAGACATGCTCGACAAGATGTACGACACCAACAGCAAGACCGAACAGGTGATCGAGCGCGTTAAAACCATCAAGAAAGAATTGAATAACCTCTACCTGCCCACCGAGGAACTCGATAAGCTCGCCAAGGAACTTGAAATCAACCTTGACCGCATGAAGGAAAATCCCGATCCCGAGCTTTTCCGCATGCAAGCTGATGCTTTGTCCAGGCTTGTGAGCCTCGCTCGTGTGCTCGACCAGGCCCAGTCCAGCTTTCAACCCAGCATTCCCCGCGCACAAAAGGTCCGCGGCCGCGTGCTTGATGAACCGGCATGGCAGGTCATCCCCGGGTATGAGGATGCTGTGAAGAAGTACTATGAATCGCTCTCGGAGGCACGGTGAAAAATCCTGTCGGCTTGATCCATCTCCTCGTTGTCGCAATTGTCGCAACTGCTTGTGGAAGCTCGGCTTATACTGCCGATGTGGTTCCCGCGCGTGCGTATCAGATCATCACTGTGCCCGTGGCTCCGGCAGTGATG
Source organism: uncultured Phycisphaeraceae bacterium (assembly GCA_964527265.1). GTDB lineage: Bacteria > Planctomycetota > Phycisphaerae > Phycisphaerales > Phycisphaeraceae > CAZGOM01. The sequence continues at coordinate 8,279 of CAZGOM010000055.1, forward strand.
GCTCAGGTGGAGACCATGCCCGGCTTGGTGAAGGTCGCCGTCCCGCGCGCGTTCTGTGCCGCCGTCAGTGACCAGTTCAACATCCTGGTTGTCGGCAGCCAGTCACTTAAAGGCTCCGAGGGAAAAGAGCTTTACGTCTTCAAACTTGGCCCAAATGGAGAGCCGGTTGGCGCACCTGAAACCATCAGCACGCCCAAGGTGGCTGAGGCGGGGGATTCACCCAATCAAATCCTCTCCGTCAAATTCCACCCCAAACTCCCCCTCATGTACGTTTGGCAGGACACCAGCGAAGACAAGAAAATCAAGCGTTCTGAACTCATGGCTACGCAGGAAAAATACCCTCACCTGCTGATCTACAGCGTTGATGCTGCAGGAAAGCTTACGCTTGTGGCCCAGGGCGCCATGGGCCTCCGCTTTGATATCAACAATATCTGGGGCGACATGGCCTTCAGTCCGCAGGGAGACAAGCTTTACGTCCCCAACCTCCGCACTCCCGCCAAAAGTAACTTCACCGCTGCTGGCTACATTGGCCTTGACCCCAAGACCGGTCTGATCGCCCAGGAAGAGATTGAAGAAAAAGACCCCACTTCCAAAGCCACCGTCACCATCAAACGTGAACTCGTGAAGATGTGGGGCTTGGCTGGCTACGGCAACGACTCCATCCCCACGGGCAACGGTTATGTCGTCGGCAGCGAAGGGGCCTTTATCACCAACGGTTACACCGTCTTTTCCGGCATTGACCCTGATAACCGCCAGGGCTGGCAAGTCGCTTACTATCCGCCTGGCGCAGGTGGCAATATCCGTCTCGCCGCGCATCCCAACCCCAAAAACTGGCGTTTTTACGGCAGCAGCCTCGGTTACACCCTGATCTACAGCATGGCCCATGCCGACGGCTATACCACTGGCGTACCGCAAATGTTGTCGATCGCTGGCTTTACCACTTTCAGTGAATGCGTCATCCTCACCAAGCGCAATCAGCTTGCCGTGGGCGGAGGAAATCTCGTCACCATTGTTACCACCACTCCTGATGGTCAGTTCACCAACGAAGTCTTTCAACTTAAAGTCAACAACCTCACCGTCAGGGCACTGGCTTACAGTGAACGTTCCGACAAGCTCTTCGTGGTTGAAACGCCCAAACCGGAGGCGCCGGCAAAGTGATCTCTCAAGTGAATAAATATCAATGGCTTACGTTTAAGAATGTGTGCGCCTTCATCGCCCTTGCAGGCGTTGTCGGTGCGGCTGTCTGCGCCGCTTACGCCCGCACTCGCTCATTCCCTGATGACACCCTTGGGCGAGGCAACTCGATCGATTACGTCGATCAGTTCGCCTATCTGGCCGAAGAAGCACCCCTTGCCAGCCATGCCAGTTGGGAAGTCTCAGGCGCCAACACCGGCGTCTGGTCGTCGCACATCGCCGTTGCAAGCAATAACCACTCAATCCTTATTCACTACGACATCAGTTCCATCCCCAAAGGCATGCGCATCACCAATGCGGAACTTGTCCTCCCGATCTATACCTACTCACCTGCGGACACCCGCTTTTTCATCTACCGGGTATTGGCCGACTGGGGCAACGGTGCCAGCTATAAGTACCGCTACAACACCCCCGAAAAGAAAGTTCCCTGGTCCATGCCCGGTGCCCGCGGTGGTTCCACCGACCGCGCTACCGGGTCCACCGCCAGCGCCCGCGTCAAGGCCGCTGTCCCAGTCACCCTCAACGTCACTTCTGACATTGAGATGTGGTACACCAAAGCAGCGCCGAACAACGGCTGGATGATTACCGTTGAGGAGCCTTCCGCCATGGTCGCGTTTTACAGCCACCTGTACTCCGCGTATGCGCCTTGGACGCTCCGCGTAACTTACGAGCCCGAATAAAAGGTCCAGCGTCTGTGTTCCTCGCAGGTTTGATGGAAAAGTCGGAAACGCCAAAAAGAAGCTTGTTCGAAAAGGTTTGAACTTCATGCAGCACACGGGATTTCTTCAAAGTGGCAATAAAGCCGGCAAAATCAAGCGCATGCTTGCGCTTGCGCTCACTGCTTGCCTAACCTTCGGCGCTGCCCAGGCCGCTTTCGGCCAGACTCCCGCACATACCCGCGATTGGACGCAAGCCGGGGCACCTGTTCTCAAAGCCTATGCCATCCTCGTCAAGGACGGCAACGTCACCCTTCGCCAGACCGACGGCAAAGATGTCGTCGTACCTCTCAATAAACTTTCTGAAGGCGATCAGGCGTGGGTTCAAGAGAATCTCGTCGATGGAACCAAGCCAGCCAAAGGCCCAGCTGCGTGGATTAACGGCTATCGTCTTCGTTTCGTCGTTCGCGCCTCCTCTGACCCGGTTCTCAACAAGACCGAGTCGATGCTGGTCACCCTTCCAGTAGGGGCCTGGCTTAATCCCGATGGCACCGACCTGGTCGCGCAAACCAGCTCCGGCCTGGTTATCCCCGTTTACACCATTTCCCACGATCCCAAGGGAAACACCCTCGTTCAGTTCAAGCGCAATGGCGATGACAATTTTTACTGGATTTACGCCAGCAGCCCCTCCGGCGCACCCGGCCCCAAAGCCGAGCCTATCGCCGAAGGCCTGACGGTTGAAGTCCGGAAGTGGGCCGGCGACAACCTTAACAGTTGGAAAGACGTCGCCGAAGGCCTGGGCAAAAGCGATAACGTCATCGGCAATGCGATCATCCCTGACATCCTTCAGAACGCCAATCCCGCCCGCCCCGGTGATGCGCGTAACTTCGCCTCTTCCTACCGGGGTTATCTGCGCGTGCCCAAGACGGGCTCGTATCAGATGCTTCTCAACTCTGACGATGCCTCGTTTATGTTCATCGACGGCAAGCTGGTCGTGCAAAGTCCCGGCGCCAAAACCCGCCTCCAAGGTGGCCAATTGCACTTTAAATACCCCAAGGACGCTACTCCAGCGACTTATAACTACACCGTCGGCACCCGGGTGGAACTCACTGAAGGCATTCATAAATTTGAGTTGCACCACATATTAGGGAATAACCCCGGTGCCGTTGGTTATTGCGTTCCACTTTGGATACCCTCCGACAAGTCCACTTTCGCCTTCATGCCTCGCTCCACCTACGTCTCCTCACTCGTCGCTGATGTCGTAGGCTTAGAAACACCTAATGCTGCTCAAGGTGCCACCTTTGACTATGGCATCGATGATTCCCTCTCATGCAACGGCGTGAAGATCTGGCTGGTGGACTTTCGTGCCCAGGGCACCATCAAAGCCCCCGAGCAACTCGTCTGGGATTTCGGTGACGGCACCCAGGGTACGGGGCTGAACCCAAGCCATGTCTATCTTTCAGAAGGGGAGTTCAACGTCACTTTAAAGTCCGGCGACCTTCCCCTCATGAAGCGCACTGTCTACGTCTGGACGCCCCCGATCTCAACCAGCCCACTCTCCCTGGGTAAAGCTGTCCGTGTGCTTGATCAGATGGAGTGGAAAAAGCTTACTCCTGCGCAAGTCAAGACGATTTTTGAATACCTCATGATCTGTGAGCAGGCCACGCGCTGGCCGCTTATGGAGAAGGTCTGCAACCACCTCCTGGCCACCCCCAACGAAGATCCCAAGCTCCGCGCGTTGCTTTACAGCCAGTTGATCCAGTCGATGGCTTATCAGCAACGCGCCAAGGAAGCTGTGAAGCTCGAAGACAAGGTTCTGGCTGAGTTTGCCAAGCTCCCGAGCCTCGCCTTAACTGTGAAGATGGCATTTGCAGATCTCTATGCCGAGCACCTCAAGGATTACACCGAGGCCAGCAAGCGCTACGAGAAGATGATCGAGGAATACCGCCGCCTTGACCACCCGGCTGTCCGCCAAGCCGCCATCAAGTGGGGCGACCTGTTCGTTAAATCCGGCGAACTTACCCGCGCCTCGGACGCTTACAACCTGGCCACCAAACTCGGCGGTCAGGAATTCAAATCCAGCTCCAACGAAGATGCCATTACCCGCGGTTCGCTCCTGCGTGTTGCTGAGCAACGCTTAAAGTCAGGCGATATCCGCCAGACCCGCACTTTGCTTGAACGCATCGAAATCAATTACCCTGACCAGAAACTCGACGGCCTCTACAACTACCTTGTCGCGGAGACGGATCGTAGCGCCGGCCGCTACGAAAGCGCACTCAATAACTATGAGATTGTCCTGAAACTGCAGAACTGGGCAGGCTTTCATGACCGTGCGCTCTACGGCATCGCGGACACCTATCGTCGCATGTACAAGTTCGAGGAAGCCATGAAAGTCCTCGACATGATCGAAACCAGCTATCCGACCTTCTTTAAGACCCAAAAACTCGAAGCAGTTCGTGAGTCCATAAAAACGAAGCTCTCGCGTATTCAACGTGAAGCCGCGGCTCAACAGCGCGCCAATGGAACCGCTCCGGGCGCCGCTAAAACGGATGTGGCGCAACTGGTGTTCCAGGGCATTGCCAACTGCTTCCTGCCAGCTGACGCGCAGGGGAAACAATACGGGGTCGCGGCAGGATTTAAGCTCGTGCAAGGGATGGGGTTACATGGCGACTTGGTAGGACTGTGCCAGGCTTTGCCGGTCAATTACAGCAGGTCATTCAGCTACGTGGTTCGCCTGCGCAACATCGAAAGCGAAGGGGATTTCGTCGCTGAGCTCTGGTACAAAACCGAAGACCTTGATTCAGGCGCCGGAACCTATACCCAACAGGTTAATATCTCCCTCAAAGGCGGCGGCGGCGTACTCAACCCAATCGGTGGGCAACTCCAACCCGTCCTGGAGCGCTCGTACGGCACATGGCGTAAGGTCACCATCAACCTCCGCTCTCCTGTCACTCAGGACGGCGAATTGACGATGATTTATTACTACGCAGTCGGTGCCCTGCAACTCGACGGATTCAGGATCATGCCTGTAAGTCCCCGCGAAATGGACGCTTATCGCAACTTCATCCAAGGAAACACCGAGGAATGACCTCGACGACGCAAAAAGACGTGGCTTTGACCGGTGTTCTTAAACACCCCTCGCGTCATCCCAAAACGGTGCGACGCTTGCTTGCATGCGCAATGGCAGCGGGGATGGCATTGGGCATGACCTCCACTTTCATGGCCACTTCCGCATGGGCTCAGGCTCCTGCGGTGGCCCCGCCAGCGGAAGTCAAGGAAATCCATTCCAATGGTGTCGGCGGCGGCCCGTGGTCCGACCCGATGACCTGGAAGGGGGGCGTTGTGCCCACCGGCAAAGACGATGTAACCATTACTGCCGGCGACCAAGTCGTTTTCGATAAAGACCACACCGGGTCGGTGACATGCGGCAACATGTATATCGACCCCAGGTCAGTGCTCTCTTTCAAGAACGAACAAGGCTCCAAAGTCATGTGCGTGGGCGGGGCCATAGAGTCATACGGCGCCATCCGCATGGGCGCTGGCGCATCCCGTTCCGACCCGGACGCCAAAGGCGATCCCCGCGAAATTCACCAGTTGCTTCTCGTGGGACCCACCGCTGACAAACGCATTATTAAGTTAATGCAAAACGGTTCCATCCTCGTCTACGGCGCACGCGCACTGGCTGAAAATCAGAAGCGAAATGTTCTTATCGGTGTAGCGCCTCCGGCGGCAGGAGCCGCAGTTATTCCCGGTCAGATCATCGGTGCCAAGTCCAACATGATCGATCTTCAGCGTGCCCAGGTCGACAGCATCGCGGTCACCGGTACAAGCATCGATAACACCGGTTCCAAGGCCAACGAACGCTTTAACATCACCAGTTGCACATTTACCGGTCTTGCCCGCGTACTCATCAGCGCTTGCGACACTGCTGTGATCTCAAACAATGATTTCTTTCCCGGTGAAGGCGTCTCCACCGGCATGCCGGCCATCACTGTCAGTTCCTGCGCACTTGTGGATATCAAGGGAAACGTCATCAAAGGACTCTACAACCACGGCATCCAGGGTAGCAGCCAGCCGGATTCGACGGTGATGAACAACACCATCAGCGACACTGCCTCCGCTGGAATCTACTGGCATGGCAGCAACGCCATCATCAAGAAAAATACAATAATCAACTGCCCCATCGGCATGATCCTCCCTTCCATGACCGGCGTCGTCGAGGAATCCACCATCAAAGGTGCCAAAGAGGGCATGAACATCACCAACACGCGCGTCCAAGTGACCAACGTCACCTTCGCGGACCTGGTGAAGGAGGGGGGCAAGGCTATCTCGATAAGTTCCGCCTTCGGCTTGTTCCTCAATTGCAATCTAAAGCCTGAACAGATGAGCGTTTGGGGTGGTAACCCGGATGTGCCTGTACAGACCCGTGAATACCTGGTGGTCAGGGTTTTCTGGGCAGGTCAAAAAGAAGGCAAGCCCGCCCCCGGTTCCGGCGGCAAGGATCTGTGGGTTGAGGTGGAAACCAACAAGCCCAAGGAACCCCTCAAGCCCGGGCAGATGGACCTTAACGTGATTGGATCGCCCGCGCGTGTGAACCCGGCCAATGGTCTGACGCCCGTGCCGGATTCGGCGGATACCCTGGTGGTGAATGCATGGGGCATGAGCAAAGCAGCCAAGACGATTGATCCTCTGGAATACAAGATTCGCGTGGGTGTTGCGCCCGATGATCCCAATTCCACGGATACGATGAAAGTATTGAAGGAGCTTGTGGTTAAGCCGCAGGCTGATTGGTTCCGTCCGATGCCCGACAACGGCAAGCCCACAGTGGAGGTTGAATTAAAATGAAAAAGAACGATCAAAAGAACATGGGTCGTGGACGCCGGATTTCACGCGCCTGGACGCTGGCAGGGGCTTTTGCCCTGGGGATGGCGTTGGCAACTGCTTCGCCTTCAAATGCTTATGCGCAAGGACTCCGGCGCGTGATGTTCCCGCCCGCGGATTCGCCTCCGATTCCTCCTCAAAAGGCGCCTGAACGCACAAGCAACTCCGGCGAGGACACCGGTATTCTGCCCGACTACGGCCCGTCCCAGCGCAAGACGAAGGAAAACTCGCCTCCGCCTCCCAACAACATCACGCTGCTCACCAAGCTCAAGTATGGCGAACCGCTGGAGTACAACGATGGCACCCGTGTCATCAAGTTTGAGCCTTGGGAAAGCTATAAGAACGATGGATATACCATCACCACTGAGGCCACCACCCGCCTGGATAACGGTGTGCTCTATCAATACGACACCAAAGACTTGAAGGCCCCCGAAGGATTCGACCCCGCATCGATCTCAATTCTTTACATGACAGGGGATTATGACTTTAAGTTCACGGATGCGGAAGTCATCAACGTTCGCAATTACCTCCTCGGCGGCGGCACGATTATCTTCAATGCCGCGCGCGGGCAGGAAGATTTCAACACCGCTGTGAAGCGTGAAATGAAGCGGGTGTTCAAGGATAAGACGTTCATGATGGTCCCGCTTGACCATGCGATTTACAACGCCAAATACAAGCTCAGCACGCTCTTGATGATGGCCAATGGCCAAGCCAAGCAATCTGCCCCTGAAGTTTTGTCGATCGACATCGGTACCCGTGCGGCTGCGATTCTGGTGCCTTATGGTCTTGGTTCCGCCCTCGGTGGCCTTGATCCGTCCTCCTATGAACGCCGCGGTAAGCACTTTGTGGGTGAATCTGCCAAGCGCCTTTCGATCAACCTGATCGCTTACTCGCTTGGCTCAACCAGTTACGGCAAGTTCCTCTCGCAGGAATTCCCCACCTACAACGGGAAGACCGAGCAGGGCGATACCCTCAAGTTTGCCCAGGTGAAGTACGCCGGCAGTTGGGACGTCAATCCGGCTATCCAGAACATGGTGATTCAGGGGGTGTATGAAAACACCTCCGACCGCAACGGTCGCCCCGCCATTCAGGTGGATTACACCCCGACGGTGGTCACGCTTGATAGCCCCGAATTGGGGAATTACCCCACTATCTTTATGACCGGTCATTACGATTTTAAATTGACCGAAGCCGAGCGTACCGGCCTTCGTGATTACCTCCTCAAAGGCGGCACTCTCGTTGTCTCTTCCGCGGCGGGCTTAAAGCCTTTTGATACCGCGTTCAAGCGCGAAATCATGCAGGTTATCCCCGCCAGCGAGGGGGGTGGCAAGGGTGTCAGCGCGGACTCTTATTTTGTGCCCATCACGCCTTCAAGCCCGGTGTTTGCAGGTGGCTGGAACAAGATGGACCGCGTGGAATACACGCCTTACTCCAAGAGCCTGGAACCCAATCTGGACTACCCCCGATTTTATGGCGTCTACATCGATGGCCGTCTTGCCGTCATCTATACACCTTATGACCTGATGAGCGGCGTAAACCGCGAATCCAACGGGTACGCCAAGGGCTTAAGCAACAACGATGCGATGAAGGCAATGATCAATATCGTGACGTATGCGCTCAGCAACTGAGCTGCCATGGATTTATCCAAGTGAAAAAGGCAGCCTTCTCATGTTTTTTTCTGCCATTGTGATGTACATAACAGCAAAATTCACGACATCAAGCTTTTAGTGAGAAGGCGTCATTTAAAAAATGATCTTTTCCACCCTCCGAAAACATTCTGTGTTTTCCCCCTGTAAACCGATTTTGAGGTAACCTTCCATTCGTTGGACGCCTACTCACCCCAGTAACTTTAAGGGTTAAATTCCACCGCATTAATTCAGTAAACTTTCTGCGGACTTGAACGTCAAACATGTGTCCCCGAGCGCCGGGGACACACAACCAGCCACCTTTTTCACTTAAGAACCCATATAGGACGACAGGCTAGAACATGAGCAAAGAGATTGAAAAGTCACTGGAAGTCTTGAATGCTTACCGTGAAAAAATGATGGAAGAGTTCAGCAAGGTCGTCGTGGGCCAGCAGGATGTGATTGAGGAATTGCTCATCACCGTCTTTGCCGGCGGGCACAACCTGCTGGAAGGCGTCCCCGGCCTGGCCAAGACGCTGATGATCAACACCCTGGCCCAGATCCTGTCGCTTAATTTCAAGCGTATTCAGTTTACGCCTGACTTGATGCCTTCAGACATCGTCGGCACCAACGTCATCGAAGAAGACCACACCACGGGCAAACGCGTCACGGTGTTCGTCCCCGGTCCGATTTTCGCGAACATCATCCTCGCGGACGAAATCAACCGTACGCCCCCCAAGACTCAGGCCGCGCTTCTGCAGGCCATGCAGGAAAAGGAAGTGACTTCAGGCGGGAAGACCTACAAGTTGCAGCCTCCGTTCTTCGTGCTGGCAACTCAGAACCCCATCGACCAGGAAGGTACTTACCCGCTGCCTGAAGCGCAGAAGGACCGTTTTCTGCTCAATAGCTTCATCAAATATCCCAAGTTGGAAGATGAAGAACAGATCGTGATGAAGACCACCGGTAACGAGACTCAGGAAGTCAACGCGGTCTGCGACCGTGACAACCTGATGAAGATCCAGAAACTGGTGCGTTCGATTCCGGTTTCGCCCCATGTGATGTCCTATGCGGTCGATCTGGTTCGCGCCACTCGTCCGATGGAAGATGGCGTGCCGTTGTTCGTTAAGGAGCAGGTGGGTTGGGGCGCCGGTCCGCGCGCCAGCCAAGCGCTGATTCTTTCGGCCAAGACGTTTGCCGCGATCCATGGTCGCGCCAACGTTTCCTGTGATGACATCCGTAAGCTTTCCAAGCCGGTGCTTCGCCATCGTATCGCGGCGAGTTTCATGGCGGAAGCCGAAGGCGTGAGCACGGACATGATCATTGACAAACTGGTGAAGGAAGTGCCCGAGCGGGCCAAATAAAGGGATAAGGTAAAAGGGATAAGGTAAAAGTTCAGACCAGGAATTTCACCTTATCCCGCCACTTTTCGCCTCTTTAAGACTTCGTTTTACTTATTCCTTATCCCTTATCACTTGTACCTTCCACATGACTCAAACGTCATCCAAACAGAGCCTGTTGGACCAACTGGGAAAGCTGATCGAAAAGATCCGCTCCAAGTTTGGTTCGGGCGGGCCTGCGGCTGATTTGGCCGAGGCGATGACCTCCAATGATCCGCAACGGTATTTGGACCCGGCAGCGATCGCGCGCTTTGGGCTCAATCCGTTTGTGGCGAAATTGGTGGTCGAAGGCTTCATCAATGGCTTGCATAAAAGCCCCTTTCACGGGTTTTCAGTCGAATTCGCCGACCATCGGGAATATGTCCCCGGCGACGACCTGAAATACCTGGACTGGGCGCTCTATGCGCGCACCGACCACTACTACATCAAGCGCTATGAGGAAGAAACCAACCTTCGCTGCTATGTCCTTCTGGACAACTCGGCATCGATGGGATTTGGTACGGGCAAGATCACCAAGTGGGACTATGGCTGCTTCCTGGCCATGTGCATGTCGTACATGATGATCAAGCAGCAGGACGCAGTGGGCTTAAGCCTTTTTGGCTCCAGGCCCGGCGTTGTGCTGCCGCCCAAAAGCCGTAATACCCATCTGCGTCAGATGATGCAGGTGATGATCAAAAATCCGCCGACCGGGCAGACCGATCTGCCTTCCAGCTTGCGGGCGATCATCAATAACCTCAAGCGGCGCGGCATGGTGGTGGTTGTTTCTGACCTCATCGACGATCCTGAGCAAACCGTCAAAGCGTTGAAAATGCTTTCCGGACATGGTCACGATGTCATCGTGTTCCACGTTCACGATGCAGCCGAATTGGAATTCACCTTCCAGGGGTCGACGCTGTTTCGCGATATGGAAACGGGGGAAGAGATTGAAGTCGACCCGGTTTCGATCCGCGATGCGTATAAGGCCAAGATGGCGGAAGTCGAGGAGTTCTATCGAAAGAAGCTTTCGATGGCGCGTATCGACTACCACCCGATCAACACACGGACCCCTTACGATCAGGCGCTGGCTGCCTACCTGCAGCGCCGCATCGGTACACGGAGATGAGATGCAAGCGTTTGGCCTTACTTTTTTGACTCTGGGAACCCCCACACCCGGTATGCAGCGGGCTAGCCGCAGCTTGGCGGAGGGCCGCTCATGATCAGTTTCCTCGCCCCCGCGGCTTTGGGCGCCATGGCGCTCCTTGCATTGCCGATCATCCTGCATATTTTCAAGCCTAAGAAGGTCCGTGAGATTCCCTTCAGCAGCCTGCGCTGGCTTCGCGCCAGCCAGCATCGGCTTTCGCGCAGGATCCAGTGGCATCAGATCATCCTGTTTTTGTGCCGTTTCATGCTCCTTCTGTTTTTGATCCTGGCCTTGGCCAAGCCGATCATTTCCTCCAACAGCGGCAATAAACTTTCGGATAACTTTGTCGTTGTCGACGTGAGCCGCAGCATGAAGCTGCAGTCCACCACGCGCGATCAGCCCATTGAGACGGCTAAGAAGGCGGCAGAGGAAGTCATCGCGCTGTCAATGCCTGGTGATCGCACCACCGTCATCCTGACGGGGACCACAAGCACAACGATGGGACCGCTGGCCAAAGATCCTTCGGCTTTTATCGCACGCATCCGTGATGTGAAAGCCGGCTTGACCGACACGGATCTGACTTCTGCGCTGGCGCTGATCAAGCCGATGCTTTCAGAAGCCCGTAAGGACAGCATCGCCAAGATCTACTTTCTGACCGACAACCACATCAATAGCTGGTCGCAGGCGCAGATCACCAACTTCCAGAAAGACATGGTTGTCCCAACGGAAGTGCATGTGATTGAAGTGGGCGCACTTTCGCCCTTCAATGCGTGGATTGCCGATGCGCGCCTGGTGGAAACCAAGGACAAGCGCTCCATCCGTGTGCGTTCAAGTGTGACGGGGCGGGCCACGTTTGAAGCCACCATCATCGTGCGCAACATTCCCGGCGTGCCGGACCTGACCAAGAAGGTCAATCTGCAGCAGGGTCTCATCAGCGAAGTTGAAATCGATCTTCCTCTGGATCGCGCCGCAGACCTGCGCGGCAAGATCGCCACCATCTCGCTTGAACCGGGCGACGGCATGCCCGAAGACGATGTGTATTGGCTTAACCTTGATGCACGGTCAGGTGTGAAGGTGCTTGTGATCGAACCCGCGGGCTCCGCACTGGCGAGTATGCAGTCGGGCTTCCATCTCCGCACAGCGCTTGGCGCTTTGGCTGCGGGCACGGGCAACAAGACGGAAATCATTCTCAGGACGCCCGAAGCGGTGACCAATGAGGATTTGTTCAAGGCGGATGTGGTTTTCATGGTGGATGTGCCGCGTCTGCCTGATGCGGTTCTGACCACCTTGGAAGCGAAAGTTCGTGCGGGTTACGGACTGGGAATTTTCCTGGGTGAGAAGATCGATAAGACCTTCTACAACACGAAGATGTTTGATCCGCTCAAACCCAGCGACAGCCTTCTTCCCTCCGTGCTGGGGAATGAGGTCCGCGTCAATGCTTACGCAACCGGGCAGGAGAAGCTGACCAACATTCAATGGTCGCATCCGATCTTGGCGCCTTTGTATGACCCGGTGTACGGCGATCTGGCTTATACAGGGATCACCAAGTATTACTCGCTGGACTACAAACCCGAAGCCTCACAGGGCCGGCCGTTGGCACTGATCGGCGAGAAGAGCCCGGCGATCATCGAGCGTTCGCTGGGATCAGGGCGTGTGATCCTGTTCAACACCACGGCCAATGATTTATGGTCCAATCTCCCCAAGAAAAAGAGCTTCCTGCCCATGATGGACAGGACCGTCAACTATCTGGCGGGAGGGCTTATCAAGCGCACATTTGAAGTGGGCGAACTGATCACCATTCCTCTGGCGGATTACAAAGAAGGTAGCAAGGTCGCTGTCATCAGCCCCACGGGTAATGAAGTACCTTCCAAGTTGCGTTCCTTCGGTGGCCGTACGGTGCTTTTGATCGATCAGGTTCCGGAACTTGGGGTCTACAAGGTGCAGATGCCTGATGTGAAGGACAAGGAGCCCATCGCATTTGTGGTGCAGGCCGGGCGCGGTGACAGCAATCTGGAAGTCAATAAGGGCGACCAATTACGTGCATGGTGGGCTCCCGACAAGCTCTCGATCATGCGTGCCGACGAGCAGGGCAAGGTGCCCGCGCTCAATGACCGCATGCTGCTGTGGCCCTGGTTCATCGGCGCGGCATGCCTGATGATGCTTCTGGAAATGTTCCTGGTCCACAAGCTTTGCCCCAAGATGAACCCGGGCATTACCCAGTCCGCCATTGCCGACCATGGCTTTTTCCGCAAGCCGGTGACTTCCAAGGAGAACGCCGGACCCGGACATGACAAGAACCGTGGAATGTGAACCGATCTGGCCTCAAGCCGGACGGTACGGAAACTAAGACCCAAAGACCTCAGCCCCTAAAGTCGAACGATGTTTAAAGACCTCACATTCAACTACATCCCAATCCTGCCTGTATGGGCCATTGCCGCCGTTGGCGTGGTGGGGCTGGCGCTCCTGATCTGGGGCTCGATCCACCTTCGGCAGAAGCTCGTGCCGGCCAAGTGGGTGGTGATCCATTTCGTTTTGCGCGTGCTTGCGCTCCTGGTGTTTCTTGCATGTCTTTTGCAGCCGGTGATCGGCTTCACGCGGAATGTCGCGCTCAAGCCTGATCTTCTGCTGTTTGTCGATACGTCTGAAAGCATCGGTATCAAGGACCAAGAGTCTGGCCAGAGCCGTTTGGACTACCTGCGCGGGGGACTTAACGCTGGCCTGCTCTCGAAGATGGAAAGCCGGTTCAATGTCATTCCTTTTGCGTTTGATAAAACCGCCCGCTCCGTGGCGCGTGAGGAATTAGGCAATCTGACCGCTTCCGGTGGCAGCACGCGCTTTGCCGAAAGCATCCGCGGCGGCTGGGATTATTACCAGCAGCAGGTTTCCGCCCGTGACATCACCAGCTCACCGCCGGTGCGTGCTTTGATCTTGAGTGATGGCGACGACCTGAGCAACGAAGATCCTGTGAAAGTGGCGCAGGATGTGGGATTGCCCGTCTATACCCTTGGCCCAAGCCAACCGAAAGCCGACAATGCGCCTCCGAGTCTTGTGGTGGCCAGCGTGCAGAGCCCGCGCCGCGTGCTGATGGGGTCTGAATCACGCATGCTGGTGACACTGCGTCAGAAGAACATGGACAATCGGCCGCTTGAGCTAATCCTCATGGAGAATGGCAAGGAAGCTGGCAAGCAGGACGCAACCTTTCCCTCTGGTATTAACGAGCGGCAGATCCGCTTCCATTACCGGCCGACTGAACCGGGCCTCAAGACGTACGAGCTTTATGTGCGTGAAAAGGGCGCCGCGGTTAACCCCGCCGATAAACCTGCTCCGGCCTATCGTCTGAGCGTGAACGTGATGGACAATAAGCATGAAGTGCTGTTGATCCAAGACACATGGCGCTGGGATTTCAGGTATATCCGCCGCGTGTTGGAAAATGATCCGAGCTTTGCCTTCACTGGTTTCCTTCGGCGCGGCGGCGGGGCGTATGTCCAGGCCGCTGAGCCTGATCGGCGCGTGCGCATCGGCGGTTTCCCCGAAAGCCAGGGCGAACTCGAAGGTTTTGACACCATCATCCTCAGTGGTGTGGATTATGCAACGATGTCGCGGCGCATGGCCAACGCCATCTATCGCCTGGTTGTGGATGACGGTAAATCGCTGGTGGTGATTGCCGACTACAACATCGGCTCGGTCGTCAAACTTCCCCAGATTTATCTGCTTTTGCCCGTGGATTTGAATGAGAAGGAAGCAGGCTTGGCCATTGATGGGCCGATTGCCGTACACGTTACGCCCGAAGGGCTTGCCTCATCTTTTTTCTTTACGCCGCCGAATCCCAAGCTCAAGGATTTCTGGAAGACGGTGCCCGCGCTGGGCGACATCTTCCGTGTGATCAAAAAGCGCCCAGGCGCAACCATTCTTCTTGAAGCCCACGATGACAAGCAGGAACTGAGAAACCAGTACGGCTGGCCTATTGTGATGGCCGAACAGACTGTTGGGCGCGGGCGCGTGCTTTTCATCAACACCGACACGCTTTGGCGCTGGCAGTCGATGGCGCGTATACAGCCTGACGGCCTTTTGACCCCTTACGAACTTTTCTGGCAGCAAGCCATGCGCGCGATGACCCCGGCCCGCACCAGCACCGGCGGGGTGTACATCGAACTTCAAACCAATCGTTCGAAATATGAGGCGGGGCAGAAGGTTCAGGTTCGCGCCAAGATTGAAAACACTCGTCCGCTAGATCGGCCGACCATCGAAGCCAGCGTACTGATGCCCGATGGCCAGAGTCTGCCCTTGGGTTTCAGCGCTCACCCAACCGAGAAGGGTGTGTATCTTGCGGAGTTTGAGCCGACGAAGGAAGGCCAGTATCGGTTGTCTGCACAGGTGTTGACCGGCACGAAGACGGCGGCTGACACGGTAACGGCGATTGATGTGGATGCGCCACGCGGCGAGCGCAACAGCATTGATGTGAACCTTGCCAATCTCCAGCGTATCGCTGATGGCACGGGCGGTAAGGCTGTGGATCTCAAGAACAGCGACACATGGCCCAGCGTGGATAATGCCAGTGACATTCATGCTGATCGTCGTTTTAGCTGGCGGCTGTGGGACAATTACGTCCTGCTCATCCTGCTTTGTGTGATCTTCGGCATCGACTGGAGCATCCGTCTTTTGCGCGGGTATGTCTAAGAGAAATAAGGTGGGCATCCGGGAGGGGACTGGCCGATGGGAGGGCTTAACCGCCTGAGGAGACGGCCGACCATGTCCCACCCCCGGAATGCCGCGACTGGCGGCGCACCGGAAGTTACGCCGCGTGTTTGGTAATCGAAGCCTGTGCCAGTGAAAGTACCTGGTGGGCTTCGTGTGAGATGGGCATTTCTTCGAGCTCAGCTTGAATGCGACCTAAAGCCAGGTCAGTCCAGGCGTCATCATCATTGCCCAAAAAGAGCAGGACCATCGCAGTGGTAAGCTGGCGATCTCTTTGACTGTGGTCTTCCGGGTGGGCAAACAGGCAATCTTCATGCGAACGCATCTGGCCCAAGGCTTGGATGGCACGCCGTTTGGCCGCCGCAAGGTCGCCCAAAGTGGGGCCAGCGTTGGCTACCGTCTTGCGGCCATACTCTCGACACCAGCGTGAAAGCACGCCGATGGCTGCAGCTGTGGCCAGCGGGCATTGGTGAAAGTCACCTTCTGCGTTTTGACGATCAGTGATGAATGAAAGCATCGCTTTCGCAGTAACCGTTGGTACAAAAGAGAGGTCAATCACCCGGCGCAAGCCTAACGCGATCACGCCCGCAGGAGCTTCTTCCAAGCGCAATTTGACGGTTCCCGGGAGTGGGAGATGGTTGCGGGAAAGCTGTGTCAGAAGGTTGCCGAAGCGTTCTTGGGTGAAGAGGCGGTCGATTAATGTGATGGTCAGCATGAGGCGCTCCCGTCTTTGAGTGTTGCTTTAAATAGTAGGGTATCGTACGGGTTGTGTCAATGGAATTTTACGGAAAATGTTAGGGTATTGAGATGGTCTTTAAGTCCATTTATAAGCAGCAGTTGTGTGAGATAGAGAGGACGGGTGTTATCATCGTAATAGTTCAGGGTGAATTTTTTGATCACCAACAAGGAACGGCCTTATGAGAGCAATAGCCCAAGTCATGGGATTGATTTGCCTGGGAATGGCGCTGGCAGGGTGTGGGACGGGGATTGGTCCGCGATCCATTGGAAATGAGCGGATTTTGTACAACGAAGTACTGCGCAAAACGCAGGATGAACAGCTTCTTTTGAACCTGGTGAGACTGCGCTACAACGATACGACTCAATTTCTGGATTTAGGTTCTGTGGTTGCGCAGTATGGCGTGGAAACACGCAGTTCCGCGGGCATTACCGGGGGCATCAATGGGTTGTTTGCCGGAGCTGCGCCGGATGCGGGGAGCGGCAGGGTGGGGATGGAAGTGGTGTATCAGGAGCGCCCAACGGTGACCTATTCGCCGTTGCAGGGTGAGAATTTCGCCAATCGCATGCTGAGTCCGATCTCGTTGGAGGTAATCGTGCTCATGGCGAATTCCGGCTGGAGCATTGAGCGGCTTTCGTTGATTTGCGTGGAAAGGGTCAACGGCCTGGAAAATGCTCCGGCCGCGTCAGGGCCGACGCCCGAGAGCGAACCGACGTTTGTTGAATTCCAGGAATACGCCAAGTGCTTGAAGATGCTGGTCAAGCAGCAATTGGTGCGTTTGCATGCCGATCCGATTATGGGCGAGAGCGGGAAGCCCGATGATCGAGGGCGAGTTGTTTATCTGATCCTGATGCCACCCTCCAAGCCTGAGGATGTGGAATTGCTCAAGCGGTTCAGGGCGCTTGTGGGAGTGCCGCAGGAGGTCGACAAGGTGAAAGTGACCAAGAGCTTTTATCCGAGGGAAAACAATACGATGGCGATCCGCATGCGGTCGCTCATGGGTGTGCTGTATTTTTGTTCCAAGTCGGTTGAGGTGCCTCAGGAGCATGTGAATGCGAATCTGGTGCGTATGACGCACACGTCTGCTGGCCATAGCTTTGACTGGGACCAGGTTTACAAGGGTTTGTTTCGGATCAAAAGCGCGAAGGAGATGCCGGTGGGGGACATGCTGAAGGTACAGTATCGCGGGTACTGGTTTTACATCGACGACACGGATGCGGATTCCAAGGCGACGTTTGGGTTATTGCAGTTGTTGTTTTCGCTGCAGTCCACATCAGGTCAAGAACGCATGCCGCTTTTGACCATCCCGACGAATTAATGATGGATCAGATGTTGCCCTGGCGCATCTGGCTTTGGACAGTTTGCCGGTAGTGGCGCGGGCTTTGGCCGCAGAAGCGTTTGAAGGTGCGGGTGAAATGGAATGGGTCGCGGAAGCCGACGCGATTTGCGATGTCCTGGATGGGGGCGGCGGTGGAGAGGAGCAATTCCTGTGCACGCTTTAGGCGCAGACGGGTGAGATATTCCAGCGGGCTCTGGCTGGTGGCATTCAAGAAGAGCGCATGGAAGCGGGATGGGGAGAGGTCCGTGAGAGCGGCCAGTTCATCACGGAAAATAGGACGGGCCATCTGGTCACGCATGAATTTGAGGACCGGCAGCAGACGAGTGATTTTGTCGAGGGTGGCGAAAGCTTCGGGGCGAGGGTGGCAGTGCTGAACCACAAGGCTGAACATCTGCGCACACAGGAGGCGGCGTTGAGCAACGGACTGGATAACGGAGCGATCTGGCTCCTCGTCGAGTTTGGGGAGTGGGTCGCAGCCAACAGGCAGGGTGGGAAAGGTGTAAGCCAGGGCTTTATTGATCCGTGCGATCTCTCGTCCAACGGGTGCGGGAAGCGCGTAGGGCGATTGGATGAACTGGAATAGATCCAGTTCACCCAAGAGCCTGAATTGAAAGTGAGACCAGTAATACGTGGTGCGAATGTCCTCAACGGGATTGACGCGATAAGCGACGTCTTCAGGCAGAATGTAGCCGCCCTCCACTGGAATAATGGTGGTGGGCTGGTTTTCCGGTTCGATTTCAATCTGCATCTGGACAGATTGACCGATGACCGCATAAGGCTGGGTAAGACGTTTGGTTTTAACGCGTGAGGAATTGGTGCCCGCGCGTAAGCAGGTGACCACGAGAGATTCTTCTAAAAGCTCAGTCAAATCACCGGGATTGGGCATGGATAAGACTTTTCAGCAGGTTTTCAGGACGCGGGATTATGGTACCACGCACCGGTTTGGCGTAAAAATAGGGTGTCAGATGAGAACGAAAGTTCAGGTTTAAAACTTCAACAGGAAAATGGATCATGACGCAAGCACCCGGTCAAGAACTCTCTGCTCCCCTCGCCCACCCCCAGCAGCCCCGTCCCGTCTTTGGCGGAGTGACATTAGAGGACAAGTTCCTCTTTGATATGCAGGGTTTCATTATCCTGCGCGGCGCGATCGCCCAGGATGATGTCGCTTTGCTTTTGTCAGAAGTCCAGCGCCTGGAAAAACTTGACCACGATGACAGCCGTTGGCGTAAGGCGCTCTCAAACGGCCGAATCGGCCAACTCACCAAACAGGTGAACCCAGGATGGCTGCGCCTAAACGGGCTGTTGCGCATGAGTGGAATCTTCGACCGCCTGATCGACTATCCAACGGTGTTTCCTTACCTGCAGGAATTCATGGGTGATCCACAAGTGGGCAATACATGGTCGATTACAAAGACGATGGGTAACGACACGGGGGAATGGCACCGGGGCATCGGGCCTGACCTTTACAGCGTGCGCAACAACCTGATCCGCACGCGGATGCTCAACACGGTCTATTTTTTGACGGAAAATGGTCCCGACGATGGATGCATGCTGGCGATTCCAGGAGGCCACAAATCCAATTTTGATTTGCCGTTTGGACGCTACAAAGGGTTGGATATGCCAGGATCCATACGCATTACCGGGCAGCCGGGCGATGTACTGATTTTCTCAGAAGCGCTCTTGCACAACGGGCTGGGCAATACGTCAGGGCGAACACGAACGAATGTCTACTACAACTACGTGAATAAAGACTACAACGTGATGACGTATTCACCGGAGCACAACTTCCATTTCGCCATGCCGCCCAGCGTTCGTGCGCGCTTCACTGAGCAGCAAAAGCGGGCCAGCGGATGGATGGAGCATGTGGTGACTGTGGAGTGATAGTTGTATGTACGGATTCGGTTTCAGACATTCTCGTTTTCTCCATTTTATGGGGTTGTCGATGATTTTTTGAATGAGAATCCGACTTTGAGGCCAAGGATGAAGATGGCAAGAGCGACGGCGCCGAGGAAGAAGACGGTATCGCCTGGGACGCGCATCCAGCGGATTGTTTGCATGAGGTCGGTCTGCATGAATTCACTGCTGCGTGCGTACCAGTAGCCATATTTGACGGAGGCCCACGTCTGCAGAAGTCCGACGGGGAGGAGGCTGAGCATGCACATGGCCATGAGGCCGATGTTGAGTGTCCAGAAAGAGAAGCTTAACCAGCCATTTTTCCATTCGCGTCCGGGGACGAGGACGCGAAGGCACATGAGCATGAGTCCGATGCCGAGCATGCCGTAGACGCCAAAGAGGGCTGCGTGTCCGTGGAGGGGTGTGGTGTTGAGTCCCTGCATGTAGTAGAGGGCGACGGGTGGGTTGATCATGAAGCCAAAGAGGCCTGCGCCGATCATGTTCCAGAAGGCGACGCTGATGAAGAAATAAATTGGCCATTTGTAGTGCTGAACCCAGGGGGAGGATCGTGAGAGACGCAGGTCGTGCGTGGCTTCAAAACCCAAAAGGGTGAGGGGGACGACTTCGAGGGCGCTGAAGACCGAACCCCAGGCCAGTGCGACGGTGGGTGTGCCGGAGAAGTAGAGGTGGTGGCAGGTGCCGATGATTCCGCCGGCGAGGAAGACGGTGGCCGAGAGGAGCGCAGAGGAGGCGGCGACGGCGGGGCGCACGAGACCCAAACGCATGAAGACGAAGGCGATGACGGTGGTAGCGAAGACTTCGAAGAAGCCTTCGACCCAGAGGTGGACGACCCACCAGCGCCAGTATTCAACCATGGAGAGGTGTGTGTGGTGTCCCCAGGTGAGGCCTGCACCGTAGAAGAGGGCAATGGCGCCGGAGGCGACGGCCAGGAGGATGACGAGTTGGCGGGAATGGCCTGTCTGGCGCATGGCAGGGAGGAGGGCGCGGATCATTAGTGCGAGCCAAAGGAGCAGGCCGACCATGAGGCCGATCTGCCAAATGCGTCCGAGGTCGACATATTCGTAGCCTTGGTGGCCGAAGTAGAAGGAGGTGGAGTCAGACATTTTGTTTTGGACACTGAGCCATTCGCCTGCGAGAGAGCCAAAAACAACGACCAGGAGGGCGCCAAAGAGGATGTTGACGCCCAGAACTTGGTATTTGGGGTCTTTCCCGCTGACGACTGGGCCGATGAAGAGACCGGCTCCGAGCCATGCGGTGGCGATCCAGAAGAGGCCGATCTGTATGTGCCAGGTGCGTGTGACGCTGTAGGGCAGCCATTTGGAGAGGGGTATGCCGTAGAAGCCGTCGCCCTCCACGCCGTAGTGGGCTGTAATGACCCCAAGGAGCATCTGGACGAGGATGAGGGCTGCGACGAGCCAGAAATACTTGACGGTGGCGCGTTGGGAGGGAGTTGGCGCCCAGGTGGCGAGAGGATCCGAGTCAGGCGCGGGGAGGGTGTTTTCGTCGTCTTTTCTTGAGGCTATCCACCAGGCCATGGCGGAGATGCCTGCCAGGAGCATGATGATGCTGACGCCTGTCCAGACGACGCTATCAGGGGTGGGGCGGTTTGCGATGAGGGGTTCGTGTGGCCAGTTGTTGGTGAACGTGGTGTCGTCATTTGGGCGATTGGTTGAGGCAGCCCAGGAGGTCCAGAAGAAGAAGGCGGCGAGATTGTGGAGGCGCTTGGTATCGGTGACAGCCCCTTTGGGGATGGCGTAGGCGGGGTGGCCCTCAGAGAAGATGTGGGAATAGTGATCAAGATTAGCCTGGAAGGCCTCGCGGCGGACGGGGTCGAGAGTGATGGTGTTGGTGGTAGAGTCAAAGGTGTTGGTGCGGAAAGTTTTGGTAAGGCGTGCTACGAGTTGGGCTTGTTGTTCGACGTTCAAGTCGGCGAAGGATGCTTTGAAGTCGGTTTGTGCCCAGCGATCGAGAATGAAGACTGCTTCGCGATGGAGCCAGTCAGCGGTCCAGTCTGGGGCAACGTAGCTTCCGTGTCCCCAGATGGAACCGACTTCCATCCCGCCCATGGTTTGCCAGACGTTTTGGCCGGCGGCGATGTCACCCGTGTCGATGATGGTCTGGCCGTCGGTGGTGACGATTTTGTCGGGAAGGGGGGGCATTTCCTGGTAGATGCGTGTACCGATCCAGCCCAGGACGAGGAAGGAAAGGGTCATAACAAGGACAAAGGCGATCCAGAGTTTTCGCATGATTTGCTCCATGCTGGAAGGAGGGAGAGGTGGATTGGGCTTTGTGGACCGGATGTTGCGATAAAGCGCTCGGCGGGAGGAGGGGGTGGGTTTGCCGGGGGGGGGAGAGGTGATTGGGATGTCGACTATAGCACGGAAGGCGGCGGACGAGGGAAGATTTTTTGAAGGGCAATGCTAGTGGTTTTTCAAGTTTGAATTGACGGATAGAGGTGCTTGAGTTTTGTACGCGCACCTTCAA
>CAZGOM010000056.1:0-30262 GCA_964527265.1 uncultured Phycisphaeraceae bacterium
GGCGCCTGACTGCAACTCAGGCTTATGCAGGTTCAACTCCTGTCGCGGTCTTTGCGTGTTTGAAGAATCGGAGAATGAACCGGCCGGTCTGGGCCGGCTCTCACTGCTAACGAGATGGGGCCTGACAAATGGCTTGCGGTTCGTGCCCGCCGTTCTCCTTTTTTAATTGTCCAAAGGAAGGTAACGCTAGCCATTGGGCGCTGCCCCGGCCTTGAAAACCGGTGGTCCCTTTTACGGGATGGGGTTCGAATCCTCTGCCTTCCGCTTTTGAGTATTTTGATGGCCACGATGACCGAGTTGGGTGAGGTCCGCGGTTTTTCACACCGTGATGCGCGGGTTCGATTCCCGCCGTGGCTGCTTTTGCGCGTGTGGGTATCCAAATGGTGAAGGAGGCTGGCTGTAAACCAGTTGCTATACGCTGAACATGTCGGTTCGAATCCGGCCCCACACATTCTCTGCCTCCGGCATGCAGGCCCGGTAAAATGCCCCGCATGTGCGGACGCTTCGCCCTCAAAATTCGGTCGGCCGATGGATTTCTGGACGATGCATTCCTGGCCGACGGATTCCTGAAAGATTTTGAACGGTCGATGCTGCTTGAAATCCACGGCGGGCTTAACCTCAAGCCAGGTGACAAGATCCTCTTTGTCCCCCTTGGCAGCCGCAGTGCCGCACTGGCGCTCTGGGGCTTCACCTCGCCGTACGGCTCAGACCTTCTGATCAACGCCCGCGCCGAAACCATCCACGAAAAACCCCTCTTCCGCGAGGCCTTCCGGCATCGCCGCTGCCTTGTGCCCGCCGACGGCTGGTACGAATGGTCCGCCAAACAACCCCACTACATCCATCGCACTGATAACGCCCTCATGGCGTTCGCCGGTATCTGGCAGCCTGGCCCGATCCCACGCATGGCCATCATCACCCAGGCGGCCGCCCCGGCCCTGGCCGCCATTCATCACCGCATGCCGGCCATCATTCCCCCCACGCAATGGGACGCATGGCTTGATCCCTCTGCGACCACACCCGCCTTGGCCGCCATGCTCGCGCCACACGACGCGTCCGACCTGGAAGCCTACCCCGTGCGAGCGGCAGGGTCGCTTGAACGCTTCACGCCCGAACGCAGCTTGTTCGACTAAAACCGCCAACACAATTTTCCGGTGATTCGCCGTAGCACAACCGGTCGTGCGCCTCATTGTTAATGAGACATATGCAGGTTCGAATCCTGCCGGCGGAGCTTATCCCTGCGCGCAGGTCACCATCAATCCGTCTCTTTTATTCGGGCGCGCCCGTGCGACCAACTCAGACGATCCGAACCACAAAATGCCCGTCCTGGTACTTAATGCCCGTGCCTGTCAGATTCTGCAGGGGCGGCAGGCCCACGCCGATCACATTGGTGATCGACTTGCTCGCAGCGATGCCAAAGTTCGCATCACCTCCGCCCTCAGCCCCGTCAGTACTCACCTTCTTGAGCGACACCAGCCCAAGACGCGCGCCCGCAATGACGCTTCGGATGAAGCTTGGCGCGGGTGGGAACCCGATGATCTTGATCGTCACAGTCCCAATCGTCGCCAGCGGATTGATGAAGTCTGCGCTGTCGACAGGCAAGCCTTCAGGCAGCGCCGCGTCGGCGCGGAAGCCGGACAAAATCGTCGACTCGTTCATGAAGCCGATGTTCACGACGCCGATGGAACCGGTCGTCCGGATAACGCCCTTGTTCATGGTGGTGTTGATGGTCACCGGCCCGATGTTGCCCTTGGCGCTCACCGATGCCTCGTATGACGCAGCGGCGGTGAGCTTGCTGATTCCGCCCCCGATGCTGTAATTGCCGCCAAAAACGGAGAGAACGCCCGTCGTGTTGAACGTTCCCAGCGTGCCGGCAATCGAGCCCGTGGTGGTCTTGTCGAAGCTCTTGGACGTCAGCTTGGTCATGTTGCCGTTAACGTTGAACACGCCGCCGAGCAGATCCCCGGTAATGGTGATGCTGCCCACATTCGAGTACGCGCCTGTACCGCTGACTTGGAAATCCGACGCATCGCCGTTGATCGTCACCGTTCCCAGTGCGGAAAACGCCTTGTTCGTCGATCCCGCGGCATTCACATCCAGGCCCAGGCCGATCACTTTCCCCGTCACCGTCACAGATGTCAGCGATGTATTCTTGAAGCTTGATGTTGTCACATCCCCTTTGAGCGTCACTGTCGTCATCTTGCCGGCTTCAAGCACCACGCTGGTGATGCCCGGCGAGGTGAACGTCGCACCGTCGCCATTGAGCTTGATCGACGCATTGGATAAACCCTGGGTGAATGTAAACGCGCCAAAATTGCTGTTGGCGCCCGCACCCAGGATCGTCAGGTGATCGGCTTTGCCGGTGGAAGTGAAGCTTCCTAGCGCCTTGAATGCCTTGGCCTGCGCAGGGCGCCCGGTGTTGAGAAGCAGGTCCAGTTCCGTCACCACGAACGACGCCTTGAATGTGCCCAGGGACAATAGATCCATGCTCACTTTATTGAGGCTGCCCACAGTGATGGATGTGGCCGTCTTACCGGTGTAATCCAGGTTTCCCAGCGTGCCGTTGGTGGTGATCAGGGTGACGTTGCCCGCAATTTCCCAATTGCCGCTGTCAAGGCTGTTGACCAGGCTCAAACTGCCGAAATTACCAAATGAATTGGTCGAGGTGATATCCAGATCGGTGGTGGTGCCCACCACACGCATGGAGCCCAGCGCCTGAAATACCTTTGTGGAGTCGGAGTCAAACTCCAGATCGGCGTCGGTCAGATTCCCCAGGATGGAGATGGTGGTGATCTTCGCCGCAGTGACGTCTACGGCTGCCGCCGAGCCCCTGATTCCCAGGGTGCCGACAGCGCCGGCGTCAATGAAAAGGCCTTCCACGTTGGTGGCGGTGAGGTTGGCCAGGCCGCCGGATATGTCACCATGGAAATCCGTCACGTTCCCAGTGATGGTGATGGCGCCCACGTTCGAATTCGTATCGGTCGAAGTGATGATCAGGTTATCCGCATTCCCCACGACGGAAATCCCTGCGATAGCCTGGAAATTAAGCGGCGACGGCGTGCCGTCGGAATTGATTTTGAGCTTCACCACCTCCACATCCCCGCGTGAGACAAAAGTGCCAAGCTGCCCAGCGGTGACGCTTAATTCGGTAAATCCGTTCTTTGTGGTTGCTGTCAGTGAGGCGATCTTTGATGCCGTGATTGAAAGCCCCGTCGCAGACCCCACGCTGATCGCCCCAGCAAAGCCGGCCATCTTCCATTGCGCACCATCCACCGCGCCTGTCACCGATACCGACCCCAGCGTCGCCTGCGTCGCCGTCGGGTTGGATGTCAGCATCAAATCCGCCCCGAAATCACCGCGGCTTACCACCCGCCCCACCCCCGCCGCAATGATCACATCCGCCGTTTCGTCCAGATCTTTCCACGAACCCACTTCCAGCCCCGCCAGCATCCCCGTCGCGACTGTCAGCGAAGTCTCCTCCACATTCCCCAGCTTTACGGTCGGCCCCGCCACGGTGTTGCCCTTGAAAATATTCAGCGTCCCGTGTGTCACATCGTTCAGCGTCACCGTGGTGATCGATGCGCTCACTTCCAGCGTTCCCTCCAGGTTCAGCTTCGCCGCATTGATCGCATTCATCGCCCCCGCCGCCACTTGAATCTCCCCAATCGCCACTGTCCCGCCGTCTTTCGTCCCACTCACCGTCACATTCATTGAAGTAGCTATCGTCGTCCCCGTCAGATACACCCCTTCAAACGCCCCCGTATCCGACACCTTCAGTTCCCCCTGCCCCTTGCCCGTCAGGGTGAACGTCACCACGTTTCCGTTGGCATTGGTCACCACCAGCTTGCTCGTCGGCGTGAAAAACAGCGACTTGGTCGACACAATATCCATCGTGCCAAAACCATCGTCAATGATTGATCCCCCCGACATCATCTGGCGCCCTTCAAGCGCCTCAAACATGTTCGGCTGCGCCAGTTCCTGCCCCCGGTCGGTCAAGCCCGCAACACGGGCGGAAATCTGCTTATTCAAAAAACCGAGAACCCGGGAAAGCGGCGCGGTCATCATAAGATGGAATCCATTTAAATCAGGTAGGGGTTGTGGGGGCTTCAATGGTACGCCGCCCAACTTGAACTGTCCACGACATTATGCAGGAAAATAGCTGAAAAACCCACTCCCGAGCTGCTTTAACCACCCTCCCCGACCACCCCATTCACCCGCGCGGCTCAAACTTTGCAATCAGTTCCGCCGTCATCCGCGCCGGCCTCCCCGTCGCAATCTCCACATGCACCCACTGCGTCACCGCTCTCGCCAAGGTCTTGCCGTCATTCACCCGCACAATCTGATACCGCCGATACGCCGTGAATTTTTCCATCTTCCCCGGCCACGTCGCCAGTACGATCTTGTCTCCCGGCAGCGCCGGCACCAGGTAATCCACTTCATGCCTGCGCACCACGAAGCTCGTCCCAAGTTCCTGATACTTCGCCCAGTCATACCCAAGATGCACAGAGTGGTTATATGCCCCCTCGTTCATCCATTTCACATAGACGATGTTGTTGATATGCCCCTGCCCGTCAAAATCCTCCGGCAGCAGCTTGGGCCAATGCAGATAAGGCCGCGCATCCTCAAAGATGATCGGATCCCCGCCGTCTGTCACCAGTCCATGCGCCTGACTCATTTGGAACCGTCGCCCGGCTGGGCCTTGGGCGCCTTCTTGGCGCGCTGGTTCTCCGGGTCGATCTCCCGCAGATACGGCCAGCTGTAAAGCCCCGTGTCATGTCCATCGGAAAACAAGATCTTAATGGCGTAATTCCCCACCATTTCCGCCCCTGTCGCCGTCAGTGGGCCAGACCCCTTGCCGCTGGGCAGCACGGTCAGGGGATTGCGCTCCATCTCCTCGCGAATCGCTTTGGCGTCCGCCGAAGGCGACATCCTGCGCAGATAGGCGATGGGGTACACACTCACGCGCCCGTCATCCCATTGGACGATAAGTGCGCTTTCTTTCTTTAATTCAAGATGCCTGGGTTGAATCGGTCCGGTCATAGGCCCATGATTTTACCCGGGATTCGCCGCAGCACCCAACCTGCCGGATTCCTACTTTCCCTTCTCCTGTCCCTTTTCCACCGCCTTTTGATCCTTGTCGCTCAAAATCGTCGCCGTAATCTTCACACTCATCTCCGAAGAATCGTCATCGGTCATCCCCGACACCTCGGCAAACACCCCCGGCGCGCGTCCTTTGGCCGTCTCGAAATAAAAAACCTTCGTCTTCACGTCGTACCTCAGCCTTGGTTGAAACAGGAAGTCATTCTTGCTCTCTTTCCCTTCCACCGGCTTGCCGAACCCATCAATCGCATCACTCTTCCCCACCGTGTTGGTCCCAAAATTCCAGATGTTCACCCCACCTCCCCCCACCGGCACCTTCAGGTCGAGTTGAGTCACGAAATTCTCCGTCAATGTCACGCCCGTCTGCACATGCGATTCGTGACGCGCGATATCCTGCGATGCCTCAATCTTAAAACGCACCGTCGCCGTACGCACATTCACCTTTGCTCCATCGCACTCGACATACTCTTCGCTCCCCTTCAGAGGTTGCACGTTCCCCTTCCCGTCGACAAAAATCGAAAAATCCTCCACCCCGCCCCCAGGATTAAAAAGGTTGTCCACCGAATACGCCCCAGGCACCGCCATTACCTTTAAAGGCTCCGATTCGGGCGGCTGAGCGACGCATAGCCCCAAAATGTAATACGCCCCGCTCTGCCCCCCATTGGCGTTATAGACAATCGGGTGCGTATCCAACACCAGCGTTTTGGCCCCCGCTTCAAACCCCTTCAAAATCGCCACCTTCCCGACATAATCCACCTTGGCCACCCCCGTTCCCGTGTCATTGACGCTGAAAATAAAATCGCTCCCCTCTGGCCCCGAATTGTGAAAAAAATCCACCCCATACTTCGCCCCTGCCTGCAAATCTTTCAACTCCACCGTCTTGGCCCCAATCTCAATCTTGATCGGCTTGGCCAGCCCAGGGCCCGTCACCTGCCCCCCCAGCGTGTTCGCAAATCCATTCAAATCCAGCGTCACATCCGCCGCCCAAAGACTCGCAGATCCACAAGCCGCAGCCATAAAAGCCACAACATTCCACCACTGCTTACGCATGACCGGCTCCTCTTCAATAAATGACTTTGAATGCGAAAAACTTAACATACGCCAGCCATCCGTCAAATCGATCACGCAACCCACCACCCCGCTAAGATATCCCCGTGAAACGCATCCATAAACTCTCCACCCTCCTCATCAACCAGATCGCCGCCGGCGAAGTCATCGAACGCCCTGCCAGCGTCGTCAAGGAACTTGTCGAAAACAGCATCGACGCCGGCGCCACCCGCGTCGATGTCCTCATTGAGCAAGGCGGCTCCCAGCTCATCCGCATCAGCGATAACGGCAACGGCATCCTCCCCGAAGAGCTCACCCTCGCCATCGCCCCCCACGCCACCAGCAAGCTCCGCACCGCCGAAGATCTCACCTCCATCGCCACCATGGGCTTCCGCGGCGAAGCCCTCGCCTCCGTCGCCAGCATCAGCCGCCTGAAAATTTACAGCCGCCCCACCCTTGAATCAGGCCCTGTCGAAGCCGGCGCTTCCATCGAAGTCACCGGCGATGAGATCGGCCCCATCACCCCTGCTTCCGGCGCTCCCGGCACCGTCATTGAAGTCCGTGATCTTTTCTACAATACCCCCGCACGCCGCAAGTTCCTCAAAGGCCCACCCACCGAATTCGGCCACATCGCCGAAATCGTCGACCGCATCGCCATGGCCCACCCCAATGTCGGCTTCACCTTGAGCCACAACGGCCGCAAAACCCTCGATCTCCCCGCCGGCCAATCCCACCGCGACCGCTGCGTCGGCGTCCTTGGCAAAGAGCTCGACAAAGGGCTCCTGGAGTTTCAGGAGACAGCTCCCGTCGATAAAGGCGGCGCCCACGTCTGGGGCCTCGCCGGCCTTCCCGAAATCGCCCGCCCCACCGCCAAATTCCAATACCTCTACTTAAACGCCCGCCCCATCAAGGACCGCAGCCTCTCCCACGCCATGAAGGAAGCCTACCGCGGCCTCATGCCCCCCGACATGCAGCCCGTCGTCGTCGTCTTCCTCAGCATCAACCCCGAGGAAGTCGACGTCAACGTCCATCCCGCCAAATCCGAAGTCCGCTTCCGCGAGCCCGGCCGCGCGCACGGCATTATCCTCTCCGCCATCCGCCAACGCCTCCTGGGCGCAGACCTCACCCCACGCGCCACTTTCGCCCCCTCCTTCAAACCTGCCGCGCAAGAACCCACCGGCTTCTCCTTCGACCCCGCCCCGCCCCCTGCTCAGGAAGCCCCCTTCGAGCCCGCCTCCTCCTCCCCCGGCCTCCCACGCACCGCATTCACCCCCGGCCAGCCGCTCAGCCAGCCCTCAAGCCAAACCCAGCCCACCCCCGTCTCCGCCCGCGCCTTCGTCGATTACTTCAAAAGCATGGAGCCCTCCCAAAAAGGCTTCGTCTACCAGCAAGTCAAAGATGCCATGGACGCCGGCACAAGTGCAGCACCCGCTCCTGAACCCACACTCGACCAGGTCACCGATAACCCCCGCCCCGCACAATCTTCTTCCACCTCATCCCAGAGCCCTTCCTCCAGCGGCGAACCCGTCGCCCCCGTCCTCCGCACCATGGGTGTCCTGCAAGTGCACAAAAGCTACCTCGTCACCCAGGACGAGCACGGCATACTCATCATCGACCAACACGCCCTCCACGAACGCGTCATGTTCGAAGAGCTCTCCAAGCGCATCCTCAGCCAGAACCTCGAAAGCCAGCGTCTCCTCATGCCCGGCGTCGTCCGCGCAAACGCACGCCGCCAGAGCGTCGCAGAATCCATGCGCCCCCTCCTGGAAAAAATCGGCATCGAACTCGAACCCCTCGGCCCCGACACCCTCGCCATCCAGGCCTTCCCCTCCTTCCTTTTTGAACGCAACGTCACCCCCGAGCCCTTCATCCGCGAGCTGTTAGACAAAGCCGAGGACGGCACACTCGACGTCACCAGCGTCACCGCCCGCGAAGCCGTGCTTCATGAAGTGCTCGACATGATGGCCTGCAAAGCCGCCGTCAAAGCCGGCGACAAAATGACCCCCGAAGAGCTCGCTGCCCTCCTGGCCAAGCGCGATGAAATCGAGCGCTCCAGCAACTGCCCCCACGGACGCCCCACCACCATCCGCATGACCCTCCGCGACCTTGAAAAGCAATTCAAGCGCGGCTGAGAGGAAAGGGGTAAATGGGACAAGGGGTAAGTGACAAGGAAAAACAAAGAAGTTCAAGAATGATTCCTTCCTTATCCCTTTTACCTTATCACCTATCGCTTTCTCAGAACCATCCCGATTCCAGCAACCCATCATCCCGCCGGTCATACCACTGAAGATCCTTGCGCTGCCCTTTGGCCAGCGTCTCCACATGGCCATCGGTCAACAGGATATTCGCACGCCCTTTGTGCCCGCGCGGCGCCACATAATTCATCGACAGGCCGGTCTCCATCGAAGTCCACGGCTCATACGCCGTGTAGATCCGGTGGTCGCTCACCAGATAAATCTTGCTCATATCCGCCCGAAATGCCTGGTATTTGCGCCGCGAAAGTGGGCTGGAACTGTTGGTCAAAAAGAAATTAATCCCGTAATGCCCGTTGTAATACGACTCGCTTGGAAATCCTGCGTTGTCATAAAAAGCACTCTCCGGGCATCTCAGGCCCTTCACCCGCTGGTCGGCGGCATGTGATCCCGCTGACCCTCGCGTGTCAGTCAACCCGCCCAGACCATAACCCAGGTGCGGCGCAATCAGCACCATCCAATTGGCAGACCACCGCGCGGTATACGGGTACGACGTGTCCCGTTCATTCAAGCAGTAATTCACCAGCGCCACCCCCTGCTGCCGCAAATTGGATGCACACGCCGTCGTCCGCATCTGCGCACGCGCCTGTTGCAGCGACGGCACCACCATGGCCACCAGCACCGCCACAATCCCAATCACCACAAGCAACTCAACCAGCGTAAATCCAGATGTGATGCGCCCTGTGCGATGTAAGCCGCGGTGAAGCATGAGAGTCTTCCTGAAAATGTTGTTGGAACCACTCAAATCCATCGACGCCGGCACCGCACAACCTGATGCCACAGACAAAGGTTAGACGTCAATTCCCCTGAATTATTCAAAAATCTCAAGATTTTTACAAAACCTTACCCTGCCACGACCGTTTGCTCACGCGCCAAATCCAAAGCAGCCACGCGGCCTGCCCCTCCCTGCGCCCTTTTACGATTTCTTGGCAAGCCCGGCAGGAGCAAGCTCACAGTAAGGATGCTTTCTTCCCCCGGTTCCACTCTTTTTGCCCCGCTTTAATCCTCATCCCGCCAATCCCCTCATTCACCCTGGTCCTGCGCTGTACAGGGCTAAATGGTCAATCTCGCCATCCGGTAACATGCCGCAATGCTTCCGGCTTCCCAATCGCCCCCCATCTTCGATCACCTGTGCCTCAAATGCGGCTACAACCTTCGCGGCACCCCGCCAACTGCCTCCTGCCCTGAATGTGGTGCGCCTCCCTCCCCGGTCACCACCCCCTCGCCCCAGTACGTCCAGGAAAACCTCCCCCGTTTCATCAAGCTCTCCCGGGCCCTGCGCTTGATCCTCATCGCCACCACCCTCCAACTTGCCACCTGCGTCCTCAATACCTCCCTCGTTTTCCTGGGTCTGCGTGAAATTGCCGACCATGTCGCCGCAGCCACACTCGGTATCTGGATGATTCTTCTCACCCTCGCGGCCTGTCTCTTACATAACGCCGCCCCTGGCAATCCCCGTGCGCCCTTGCCCATCCTCGCCCGCACGCTCCTGCTTACCGCTGCTTTGGCGCAAGCCGCGTGGTTCATCGCCCAGCAATGCCTCATCCAAACCAGCCAACGCTCTCATCTTCACCAGACTCTGGATCTGTTATTTCTGGACTTCACCCCGGGTTGGTTCCTCGTCCCCACCCTGCTTACTCTCGTGCTACTTCTGCCCATGCTCCGACGGGCCGCACTTGATCTGGGTGCGCGCTTTGGCCGCGGCAAACTCATAACCCTTCTCATCCTCTGGTTTTTCCTCTGCGTCATGCAAGGACTCACCACGCGCCCTGTACTCACGGCTTGGATGGAAAGCACTTCCGGACGAATCGGTGCTCCGACATACACCCTTGGATATCCCGCAGACTTCGCGGGCAACTACATTACAGGCAGTCTTGCCGTCACGGCACGTGAAGATCACTGCTCTGCCCTCAACCCTGCTTCGCGCAATGATCCGGGCCCCGCCTATTGGGGCGAGGTCCTCGCTTCCTCACTCCACGAGGCCTTGTGGCGGGATCAAGCCTTCATGAGCCATAACCAGCCCCACATCGCCGCTGTGGCGCTCTTTTATTACGACCAACACATCTTTGTCGGCTGGCAACCGGCAAACCAGAAAAATCCCCCTCAGGCTCCCTTCAGCTTCGTCTTTCTCTGGCCCGAAGCGCTCATCGCATCTGCTGCCTTCATCCTCTCGCTCACCTTGGTCATCCACCTCCACGTAAGCACCCGACGCCTGCGCCGCCACCTCAATGCTCTTGTGGCACGCTCCACCTCACATCCACTCCGATCTCTCCTCTCCCCCGCCTCCCTGCCTTAACTCACCCCACCGAACTTCCGGTTCCGCGAAGCAAAATCCCGGATCGCCTCATGCAACTGCGCCACTCCGAAATCCGGCCAGCAAAGCTGCGACACGTGCAGCTCGGCATAGCTGATCTGCCACAAAAGATAATTGCTCACCCGCATCTCACCCGCCGTCCTGATCAGCAGATCCGGGTCCGGATGCCCCGCCGTGTACAGCGAGTTGGAGATCGTCTCCTCATCAATCGCTTCCACGCTCAAGCGCCCTTCCTTTACCTTCGCGGCGATCTTCTTCACTGCGTCCACGATCTCCGTCCGCCCGCCGTAGTTCAGCGCCAGCGCCAGCGTCATCCCCGTGTTCCCCGCCGTCAACGCAGTCACCCGGTCGATCTCATCCAGCACTTCCTGAGGGAGCCCCTCCCGCTGCCCAAACTGCGCAAAGCGGATGTTGTTCTCCATCATCAGGTCGGACTCGGACTTCAAGTATTCGATGCAGATCGCCATGAGCCCGGCCACTTCATCCTGCGGCCGTTTCCAGTTCTCCACTGAAAAGCTGTACAGCGTCAGCACTTCGATTCCCAGCCGCGCGCTTTCGGTGACGATCTCGCGCACCTTCATCACCCCCGCTTGATGTCCGAACAAACGGTTCAAGCCCCGGGCCTTGGCCCAGCGCCCGTTGCCGTCCATGATGATCGCAATATGCCGCGGCAGCTTTTCCGCAGGCAATCCAAGCCCCTCCGCCCCGAGGCGGCGCTTGGTCACAGAGTCCTGCACAGTATTGGTTTTCGTCACGTGGGTCACAGTCAAAAGTGATATTGCCACATGATATACGTTGAAGTCCACATGTGGGATCGCCCTTAATTATCTGACAATACCCAAGACCCAGAACCCAAGACCCAATCCTCAATCCGCCAACAGCGTCTGATCCCGGCGCGGCCCGACGCTCACGATCTTCACAGGCACGCCCACGTACTTCTCAATGAACTTGATGTACGCCTGCGCTTCCTTGGGCAGATCAGACCACTTGCGGCATTCGGTCACATTCGCGCCAAACCCCGGCACTTCCTCATACACCGGCTCCACTTCCGCCAGCACCTGCGCGTCACCCGGGAAAGCCGTTAAGAGCTTGCCCTTGTACTTGTAACCCACGCAGATCTTCAGCGTCGGCAGGCCCGAGAGCACGTCCAGCAGCATCAGCCCGATGGAGGTTGCGCCCGACGTCATCGCCGAGTATTTCACCGCCACAAGGTCCTGCCAGCCGCAGCGCCGCGGGCGGCCCGTGGTCGTGCCATACTCGCGCCCCACTTCGCGGATGCGCTGTCCGATCGCGTCATTCAGTTCGGTGGGCATCGGCCCGCCGCCCACACGCGTCGAATACGCCTTCACAATCCCCAGCACTTCCGAAACCTTCTGCCCAGGCACGCCCGTCCCGGCATACACACCCAGCGACGAACAGTTGCTGGAAGTCACAAACGGGAACGTCCCATGGTCGATGTCCAGTAGCGTTGCGTTGGCGCCTTCAAACAAAAGCCGCTTGCCCTGGCCCATCGCGTCATGCAGCAGCGACGTTGTGTCGCAGATGTGCGGACGCAGCTTTTCCGCCCATTCCCTGGTCTGAGCCAGAAGCTGGTCAAAATGCACCGGCTCAAACGTGTGCTCCGCTTCCACTGCCAGCGCTGCCAGCATCGCGTTCTTGATGCGCACAATCAGTTTCAGCTTCTCAGCCAGCTGGTCATGGTTCAGCAGATCCCCCGCCCGGATCGCCGTGGACCGCAGCGCCTTATCCGAATAGCACGGCCCGATCCCGCGCCCCGTCGTGCCGATCTTCTGGCCGTCTTCGCGACCCTTGGCCATCGCCACTTCCATCAGCAAATCCTGCGCCTTGTGGTAAGGCATCACAATGTGCGCCCGATCGGAAATCCGCAGATTCTCACCGATGTACACATTCCGCGAACGCAGCTTGTTGATCTCATCCAGCACCACCGCCGGGTCGATCACCACGCCGTTGCCCAGGATATTGAGCTTATTGGCGTTCAAAATGCCCGAGGGAATCAGGTGCAGCGCATAACGCTCAGTCCCCACCTGAACGCTGTGCCCGGCATTGGCGCCGCCGTTATAGCGCACGACAATATCAAACTGCTCCGTCAGCAGGTCGACGATCTTGCCCTTGCCTTCATCGCCCCACTGCAGGCCTACGACGGCGCAGTTGGCGTTCTTGAAAAGCTGCGGGAAAGGAGCATTATTCGCTTGTGGAACCGACTGTGTCTGGGTCATGGCTTAGCCTTGTTTGGGCACAAAAGTTCCATTCTATCAAACCCCGCGTTAAAGGTCGAAGCCGAAGCTCCATAATTGAAAATAATTGTCATCACCACACCCCTTCCAATTCCACTCGTCATTGCTATTGTCATTACATATCCTTCTCTTCACACTCTAAAAACCCTCGCCTTATACTCCCGCTTGCCGCCAAAGTGTGGTTTCCAGGAACCGGATCTGTCCCATGCCTGTCGCCCCAACCACACCAATGCACACCCTGACAAACGCAAAACCGGACCCCAAGGGTCCGGTTTGTTTGCATTCTTGTCTTGAGCAGTGTCCAAACTTGGATTCTGGATTCTGGACTCTGGACCCAGGACGCTGGACTTACTTCCCCTTCCCAAACGCCTTGATCTCCTTCACGCTCCCGATATTCCGCACCTTCATCTCCGTCCACTTCGCCTCGGAAACTTTCTGCGCCTTCTTCGACGGCACAATGTTTCCATTGATGCTTGCCGGCGGCTGCCCAGGCTTGTAGTCCTCAGGGAAGGGCGACCAGTCATCATTCTCATACGCCTTACGGCTCTTCTCGTTCTTAAAGTCCGGCACCGCAAAAGGCTTGCCTTCTTCCAGCGCAGACTTCCACGCCAGAATCCCCACGCTGCTCATCGCCACGCCGCGGTACACGTCCAGGTAAGGCTGTTCGCCCGCGCGGATCGCGTTCACAAAGTGGAAGTTCGTCCAGAAGTCCCCGCCGCCGTGCCCGGCCTTAGCCGCCAGATCCGCATGCTCAGGCCATGCAGGCGCATAGGTCACATTGTTGGGCGCGCCGTTCTTCAGCAGCCACTTTTCGTGGTAGATGCGCACTGTCGACCAGTGATTGGGCGCTGCTGTGGAGATCAGCCCCTTTTCCCCATGCAGGGTGTATCTCACGCTGTGTTCGCTGCTGAGCATGAGTCCGAAAATCCGAAACACCGCCCCGTTGTCCATGCGGGTCAAGATCAGCGATCCCATGTCCGCAATGCGCGACGTATTGGGGCTCTGCATCGGTGGCTCCGTGATTGAAAGCGAGTTCACGCTCACCGGCATCGTGTCCGTCATGTACATCAATGGCGCCAGCGCGTGCGTGCAGTAGTACGTCGACGGAATCCAGTTGCGCCAGTGCGCATAACCCGGCGAAAGCCGCAGACGGCCCTGCTCATCAATCGAGTGGTTGTATTCCCCTTCCGCATACCGCACATCGCCGATCTCACCCAGCTTATACAGCCTGCGCAATTCCTGATTGGCCGAAGAGAACGGATAGTTCTCCGCAAACATGTAAGTCTTGCCCGACTTCTCAACCGCGCGGCAAAGCGCCACCCCTTCCGCCAGCGTCTTGCACGCTGCCGTCTCGCTCATTACGTGCTTGCCCGCCTGCAATGCCTTGATCGCAAACGGCGCATGCTCGTGGAAATAGTTCGCCAGCACCACCGCATCCATGTCGTGCTCAAGAAACTTGTCGTAGTCCGTGTACGTCGCCACGCCGTGCTTCTTGCCCACCTCAAGCAGCTTCTCCTCCCACGTGTCGCAAAGCGCCACCAGCTTCATCCCCACCAGCTCCGTCGCGGCATTCATGAAGCTCTGCCCGCGCCCCAGGCCGATCACGCCGACACGGATCAAACCTGAACTCTTAGACACCGACTTTGTTTTACGAGCCATTTTTTAACTTCCTTAAAGTTGAATCACCCCACAATAGCGTTAGGCTGGTGGTGTTCCCGCACAATGCAGATATCGACCGTTGCCGGTTCGCCGGTACCGTTATTGAAAAACGAGATAACCATGATCCAGTTCGCCGTCCGCTCCGTCGGCGTCTACACCAAACCTGAAAAAGGCGAGGTGCGCCTCCATCGTAATTTCCTCACCCTCATCTGCGCCGGCTTGAAGAAACACACCTTAAACGGCGTCACCCTTCCCAACCCCGGCCCCATGCTCACTTTCTGTCCCGCGGGAGCCACCTGCGAGTTTGAATTCGGCGTCGGACGCGAAAACTGGGTCATACTCATCGACTCCAAAGACCCCGTCATGGGCAAAACCCCCGGCACCTTCGGCTTAAAGCTCGGCCGCAACCAGATACACGAATTCCCAAACCAGATCCCCATCGACGAAGCACGCATCCCCTACTGGCGCAATCAGTTCATCCAGATCGGCACGCTCCTCAAAAGCCCCACCCCCGGCAACGCCCTGCTCTCTCAGATGATCGTCGCCCAAATGCTCCGCCAATTCGTCGAAGCCTCCACCCACATCCAAAACGACCAGTCCATCGCTTCCCAGTTCAAAGCCATGATCGACGCCGATGAACGCTGCCAGCTTCGCCTGGGCCAGGTCGCCCAGCGGTGCGGCTATTCCCTCGATCACCTCCGCCTGCTCTTTGAAGACAAGTTCAAGATGACCCCTCTGGCCTACCGCAACAAGCTCCGCCTCGCCCGCGCCATGGACTTAATCGTCCACAGCCAGATGCTCATCAAACAAATCGCCCGCCAGACCGGCTTTGAGCAAGTCTCACACTTCTCCCTCGCCTTCCAGCGCGCCTACGGCATCACCCCCACCCAGGCCGTCGAAAAATACCGCTTCGGCAAAACCGGCGCCAGCCCCCAAGAACTCATCAAAACCATCGATTATTCCTCCCTCACCCTTGAAGACCAATGCAGAACGCCTGAATAACCCCTCCTGCCATAAGTCAATGCCGGCTCACAACCAAAAACCTATCGCCCCGTGCGTTCACTGAACTTGACTCGATGGTCATACCAGTCACGTTCGCTTGAAATCCCGCACTCTGCATCAGGGTCTAAACCCACTTGAGAAAACGCCCTCATCAGATCATCGCGTAATTCGATGAGGGCCTTCTCCAGCTCAGCCAATCCGTGGTCCCGCAGCTTCTTATTCGCTTCGTAACCTTCGTCGTCTTCCTCCGCGCTTTCCATCCACCCTTCCACCTCCTGCCAGGCCGTAAACTCATCATCATGGGTATGCTCGATAAACCGCGCATACCTGAAATCCGCCGGATTTGATCTTCGCGGCAGTGGTTTCGCCAAGGATTTCTTGATGTTCTCAAACAATGCCCCGCTGGACAGTTTTGCGCCCCCATCCCGCCCTTTAAGAAAACTTTGAAGCGGGTCAGCCGCAGCATCCGAATTTTCGCGTGTATCGATTGCGATCGTCGTCCATCCCGCATAACCCCGCGGGGAAGTCATCAGGCTGAGTGTAAACACAAGCGGCCTGGGCTCTGATTTCCATTTCTCCAAGGCTTGCTTAATCAACCCGCGCACCACCGTCTTGTACGCATCTATCTTGATCAAGCTCTTATTCGTCATTTTGACTTCCTCCGGAATCCACTCGTTCGTTTTAACCAAAGCCCTTGAAAAGCCTACCCAATCGTATCATGTCTTTCCTGCGAATCTAAAACGATGGGACACAAATGAAAAACACCGACACCCTCGCCGTCACCACCATCAAAGGCACCGCCTTGAAAGCCGGCCAGGCCTACGGCGAAGCCTTCGCCACCCTCATCATGGGCTTCTGCAAACAGGAACTCCGCCCCGACACTGAAAGACTCGCCTACGCCCGAGCCTGCTGGAAGCACACCCTCAAATACGCCCCTCAATCCGCCCAATTCATCAAGGGCATGGCCCAGGGCGCAAATCTCTCCCTTGATCACGCCCATCTTGTCACCCTCCACGAAGAGGTCTACCACCAGCCCCACTGCACCGCCTTCGCCGCCACGGGCTCTGCAACCCGCGCCTCCAAAACCATCGTCGCCCAGAACTGGGACTGGGCCCCCAACCTCTACCCCTGGGCCGGCCTCTTAAAACTCTCCGTCTCCGACTCCCCCCGCACCGCCACCTATCACTACCCCGGCCTCTGGGCCTCCGCCGGCATCAACGAGCACGGCTTATCCCTCATGTGGACCGGCGGCGGCTATCTCCCCAAAGTCGCCCCTCTCATCGGCGTCCCTACTTATGTCTTAATCGCCGAAGTCCTCCGCCGCGCCACCGTCGATGAAGCCATCGCCTACCTTGCCTCCGTCCCCATCGCCGGCTGTTTCCTCTTCCACCTGGGCGACGCCCAGGGCAACATCGCCGTCGTCGAAGGCGCTGCCGGCAAACAAACCATCGACCGCTCCGGCGACATCCTCTTCCGCGCAAACCACTACACCTGCCGCGACATCATGCTCTGCGCCAATCAGTCCGACCCCCTCCCCACCACCAATGCCACCACCGTCTTCCGCTATCGCCGCATGAAGGCCCTCATGGATCAGCACGCAGGCAAAATTACCCCTTCCATCACCAAAAGCATCCTCACCGACCGCCACGGCCCCTGGCCCTGGATCCACGTCTAGCCCGACGGCAGGGACAAAACCACCCTCGGCGGCCTCACCGTGGATAGCCTCTTCGCCGTCTCCCAGGACCGCACCCTTGTCACTTGCCGCGGCGGCCACACCCCCGGCCCCTGGCAAACCGTCACACCCTGATTCAACGATAACTTTTGAAAATCTTTATGATCTGCCTGCACATGGTTGCTTTATTGAAAATTGCGATTCAATGGGTTCAATTTACGCAAGGCGTTACGTGAATAAAAAACGATGGGCTGTGGTACATAGTTTTTCGTCAAACCCAGGGAATACCATCAAATGCTCGTACCTGGATTCAATGCTTTTTCATGGCGAAAATTTATATCCGAATCCTTCTCAGTGGAAGATTCCGGAAAATGATCGACCGTTATTCCTGCGCCGCAATATTGGCTACATTCCATTAGTTTCTCTGCCCACAACATCCAACTTCGTTGTCCACAAAACCATTTTAGAATCGATCCTGGCACACGGATTTCGTCTTGACGTAAAGCCGGCCTGGATCACCAAGCCTATACACGTTGATTTTGCTCCAACGAATACTCAATGGACATACAGGTTCAATAATGATCCGGATGATCAATCTGACGCTTGGCAAGGCTTTCCGACTGTTCACCAGACCACAGCATGCAAAAAAGCGTACTTTGCCGTTGAAGGAGGTAAAATCCGCGATCCCAGACTGGAATCTTTTGCGGGCATGGCCACAGCGCGCGCCGCGCTTCGCGACGCAATTGTCAAAGGTACAGAACAGATGCTCGTTGTTCCGGTGAATGAGCTTGAACACCACGATTTATTAACTGTCGATTGCTATGCCATGCTTTCATGGCCGTTGTACGAGCTTCTTAAATCCCACCTGTATCCCCGCTTTTTTCGCGTTTGCGAACTAGAATTTGCGTAAGACATCGCACCGATCTCTTTTGGGTATCTGCTTCTTTCATTCGCCACTATCATTCAAGGACCCGCCCATGGCTGACCGCAGACTTCCGGTTTATTTCCTCCTCGACTGCTCCGAATCAATGGCCGGGCCCGCCATCGACATGGTCAATCAGGGCATCCAGAGCCTCGTGCGCGAAATGCGTAACGACCCCCGCGCCCTTGAAACCGTCGCCCTCAGCGTCATCACCTTCTCCAAATACGCCAAGCAGGAAGTCCCCCTCACCGACCTCCTCCAGTTCCAGGCCCCCAGGCTTTCCATCCGCCCCGGCACCGCCCTGGGCGCGGCCTTAAAGCTTGTCCGCCAATGCATTGACCGCGAGGTCGTCCGCACCACTGCCACCACCAAAGGCGATTACCGCCCCCTGGTCTTTCTCCTCACCGACGGTATCCCCACCGATGATTGGGAAGCCGCCGCAGACATCGCCTACGGCCGCAAAGGCACCAAGGTCGCCCACATCTACGCCATCGGTTGCGGCTTGGACGTCGACGTCAAATCCTTGAAGCGCATCACCGACGTCGTCTTCAATATGAAAGACCTCACCCCCGAAGTCGCCCGCAAATTCTTCGTCTGGCTCACCGCCTCCGTCAAAAGCGCCAGTTCCAAGGTCGACGTCTCCACCGACGACAAAGGCCCCCTTGATCCCCGTGAATTCCCTCCGGAAATCATGCAGCCGCCCGACACCCGCGCCAGAGTCAAGGAAGGCGCACGCCAGGTCTTCCTCCATCTGCGCTGCCAGAAAACCCGCCGGCCCTACCTCATGCGCTTCATCCGCGGCGGCGAGGAACTCGCCGAACTCACCTTCGGCGACGACGGTGGCGATTTCTACCAGGCCTCCGCTTCCCATCCCCTCGAAGAAGTTGAAAACCGCGACGACGACGAAATGCCCAAGATCAACTCCGCCAAGCTCAAGGGCGTCGCCCCCTGCCCCCACTGTGGTAATCGCATCGCCGCCATGTGCGGCTGCGGCAAGCTCTTTTGTGAAAATCCCGCCAACAAAGGCACCGCCACCTGCCCCTGGTGCGAACGCGTCTCCAGCGCCAGCGATTCCAACGCCGCCTTTGACATCAACCCCAGCGAGGGGTAAACCAACCCAAAGTCCGCCCAGTCGGGGGCGCTGCTCTCTATGGCTCCTTCTCCCTCAACACACCACGCGCAATACACCATTTAAAGGGCTGCCAAATGTCTTCTTGGGGTGCCGATCAACCCAGCCTTCCGCTCAAGCCCGGTCTCACCGATCGCGTGGTCCTGGCCGATATGGGTCTCATTCCCGAAGCCGACATCCTGGCCGACCAAACCTTGTCCGACGCCCTCGACGCCTGGCGAGCTCACCCCAATTGCCGCAAGCACCGTCAGCATGTCGCCGCGCAGGTCTTTGGCCGCCTAGCGCTCGAATCCGTCGTCGCCGCACAGCAAAGCCAGAAATCCGCCCTGGCCGAGCTAGGCAATGAAATCATCAACTACATCGCCCTGGGTCCCGCCCGCGACATCGAAAAACGCGCCCAGTCCATCATGGTCCGCGCCGCCGAACAGCGCCTGAGGGTCACCGGCCTTGGCACCGGCCCCGATGAAGAGGAAAACCGCTATTTCCTCACCACCCTTGAGCAATGGATCGAAGCCGATCCCCAGCCCCGCATCCATTACCTCGGCGCCCGCATCATGGCCGCCCTGCGCCCTGCGTCCCCCCGCAATCAACCGGCCCAGCAACGCCCCGCCCAGACCCCCGCGGCTCC
Source organism: uncultured Phycisphaeraceae bacterium (assembly GCA_964527265.1). Classification (GTDB taxonomy): domain Bacteria; phylum Planctomycetota; class Phycisphaerae; order Phycisphaerales; family Phycisphaeraceae; genus CAZGOM01. The sequence goes on from CAZGOM010000056.1 coordinate 19,978, forward strand.
CCAAACACCCCGCCCCGCCTGGGCGGACCCGAAACTCAACATGGCCCTCCTTGGCCGCACCATTCTCCTGGACATGGGCCTCATCCCAGACGACGATCCCACCGTCTCCGACAACCTCAGCATCTTCGGCAACATGCCCAAGGCTGCTCAGATCCGTAATCAAATCGCAGAACAGGTCCTGGGCAAGTTCATCCTTGAAGTCATCGCCCTCGCCCAATCCACCCAGGCCCTCCAACAGCAGCACCTGGCCGACCTGGGTAACGACATCCTCAACTGGCTGTCCGCCCAGGATCATGAGGACATCCCCGCGGTCGCGCTGGAACGCGCCGTCCGCCTCGCCAAGCGCCGCATGGGCATCCTCCCTCTGGGTTCAAGCAACGACGAAGCCAACGACGCCTACCTTTACACCATCCTCTACCTCTGGATAAGCCAAAGCCCCGACGCCCGCACCACCCGCCTCATTGACCGCATCCATGCCGTCCTGGGCCTACCCCGCATTCCTTCCCCAGCCACGCCCCAGCCCGCCGCCGCCTCTTCCTCCATGAGTTCCGGGGGGGCCGCCCTGAACATCCCCGCCCCACGCCCAGCCCCTAAAAAACCCAAAAACGCACCACCCGCCCCAGACCCCACGCGCGGCATCCCCCCCGTCCTCCAGATCCCCATCGATGACCCCGCCGACTCCCCAATCGCTTCCGCCCCCGTTCCACACGCGACACCTGTCCCCGCGCCCGCACCTTCTCACAAACCACAACCCGCCCCAGACCGCCCCCCGCTGTGGAACCCTGAAGATTCCACCAACCAACCCGACATCGAACCCGCCCCACAGCCCCCCGCCCAACCCGTCTACACACCGACACAAACCCCGGTCCCCGTTGCGCCTCCTTCCAGTCCCCAGCCTCCCCCATTGGACCCCAACTTCCGCCGCCTTCCCGTCTACCTCGTCCTTGATTGCTCAGGCTCCATGGCCGGCGATCCCATCGAATCCATGCGTGCAGGCGTCCGCTCCCTCACCTCCGACCTCCGCAGCGATCCCCAGGCCCTCGAAACCGCCTGGCTCTCTGTCATCTCGTTCGGCTCATCCGCTCACCAGATCTCCCCCCTCACCGACCTTATCAACTTCCAGGAACCCACCCTCGACGCCCAAGGCATCACCTCCCTCGGCGAAGCACTCACTCTGCTCAACAACTGCATCGTCCGCGAAGTCCGCCCCCCCGACTCTGCCCACAAAGGCGATTGGACGCCCCTGATCTTCCTCATGACCGACGGCCTCCCCACCGACGCCTGGGAACAGCCCGCCAAAATTCTCATTCAAAACCACCACGCCAACATCATCGCCTGCGCCGCCGGCAGCAATGCCGATCCCGAACTCCTCAAGCAAATCGGCCATCACGTCATCGAACTCCACACCCTCCAGCCCGACGCCCTCAAATCCTTCTTCAAATGGGCCTCCACTGCCGTCAAAAGCGTTGCAAGCTCGCCCAATCCCTCCCTCCCCGACCCTGCCTCCAACCTTCCCCCACCCCCTCCCAACATCAACATCGTCCCCTGATTTAAATCCCACCCCACAGGCTTTCCCCTATCCACGCGTCTTCTCCGCGCTCCTAGACTTCACCTGAAACCCTCCCCCGCTTGTTGCAGGCCCGCCTCTCTTCAGGAGAACGTTATGACCCAGGACAAAAAAACCAATCCCGCCATCAAATCCAAAACCGATGGCTCAGAAAACCAAGAAACCCCCTGCATCCCCTCCCCCGTCTCCAGCTGTCCCACCAAGGGCAAGGACATGTCCAGCACCAGTAAAGAATTCAGCGGCAAAAAAGCCCGCGGCGACACCGCAGAAGGCAAAGACGACCCCAACACCGAAAATGACGGCGACAACGGCCCCGGCGCAGACTAACTCCCCCTTGATTCCCCAAAGAGTGGCTGGGGCTGGTTTCTGAACCCGGAATCGCGGTTTCGTATTCCTTCCCTTATGGCGGCGTCACTGAAAACAGCGGCCACGCCGGCGGCGGCGTCCCCTCGATCGTCGCCGTCGTCTCCCGGTTGAACACAAACCGATAGTTATAAACATCCGTTATACGGTAATGCAGCCGTGGGCTCACATGCCCGTCGAAATGCAGCACATTCGCCGCCTCATTGTGCCGGAAGGCATACTGTGTCTGCGTATAGGCCGTCCCAGTCGTCGTGTCGTAACTTCCCCCGAAATACCCATCCACATACGCATTGGATTCTTCGTTGATATCCATCACCAGCGGCCCGTCGCTGGGCGTTATGATCACCGGCCGATTGCTCTGCACCACCGGCATGTACGGCCCCTCCGACCACCCCTTCCTCGGAATACCGTAATACTGCTGATCCAGCGAATTCCGCCTCAATGTGCTGAAATTCATCACATACGACGACCGCCCATTCTCCATCTCAAAATAAGTCCGGTTAAACAGCGATGACTGCAATTGGCTTCCCTTCTCCCCAGGGCATCGCAGCACTGACCATCCATACCGTTTCACCGCTCCGCCGCTGGTGTTGCGCATCGTAAACACCCCAGGCCCGCCCCACGCCTCCGTCTCCCCAAGCTTCACATGCCATTCATTCCCGCTATGGGACGATACCCCATTCACCGTCGCCGATGAAGGCGATGCCGGCACCGGAAAGTGATTGTTGTAGGACTGCGCATAAACCGGAAACGCTATGTAAACCTGCCGCAGGTTCGATGCGCACAACGCCCCCCGCGCCGTCTCACGCGCTTTTCCCAGCGCTGGAAGCAGCAGCGCCATCAGCACCGAAATGATGCTTACCACCACCAGCAGTTCAATAAGCGTAAACCCATCTCTCCCACCGCCTCTGATCGTTTTAAAAAACACCCTGTTCATCCTCATCCCCTCATAAAAACAAAAAAAACCGACACCCACGCACGGCAAAAAAACTGATCCCGACTTAACCTTACACCGCCATGCTAACGCAAACTAACCGGTTTACAAAGCCACTTTTACACAATTTCAGCGGATTCCCGGCCTCCTTTGCATTTGTCTCTGGACATTCCCCGCGTCATCCCATATCTTCAATTGACCTTCCTTACTACTTCCAGGGGAATTTCAATGCGCTCCATCTTCCGGGCTTCCTTCGCGTTTTCCTGCGCGCTTTTTTTCCTTACGTCTGCATCCCGCGCCGCAGACACCGTCACCCCCGCCGATCCTCTCCCCGTTTCCCCCGTCCCTCCCACCACTCAACCCGCCCAAACCGCCTCACCCGAAAACCCACTCCCCACCGTCACCCCTGGCCAGCAGGTCAGCGCCCTCATCAACGGCAAATGGACCAACGCCACCTTCATCGAGAAAAACCCCGAGTCCTACACAGTCAGCGAGGTTTATCCCGACTGGAGCGATGAAATCTACCCCTATTCCTCCGTCATGCTCAACGCCGTAAAAAATCCCGCTCCCGAAGAACTCAAACCCGGCATGGCCATCCAAGTCTATTGGGGCAACCAATACTGGCCCGCCCGCGTCGTCTCCACCACCCCCGTCAACCTCGTCGTCCGCTGGGACAAATCCGCCGACAAAACCCATCGGCTTTCAAACGATAAAATCCGCCCCCTCCCCATTCAGCCCACTCCCAAACCCGGCCGAACCGACAACCCCAAATCAAATCCCAAGCCCACACCCAAGCCCACGCCCGACAAATTCGACATGATCTAAGGGCACCCCTCCAAAACGCTTCGTTTCCCAGCATCTTCGTCTTCATCCCCAAAGGACCACCCCAATTGCCCAAGCGGTTGAGCATGCCCTGAAATGTAAACATAAAACGCTCCTGCGTGCACCACTTCCACGCCACAAAATCCGTAACGCCCCCAAGCTCCGATCTGCTCCTCTCTCCCTGCTTTGCTTTCACCCTCTCCTTTCTATCCAATCAGCGCCTTCCTCCCCTCCCCCCGCGCTTTCCTCCAACCCTCATCCCCGATAACTTAATCTGTTCGTACAATTGATTCGCACCCCGGGGTACTCCACGATGCGTCCAACCCCCTACATCCGCTCCCAGGCACTCGCCTGGCTGTTACTCGTCTTCGCCGCGCTCGCCGCTGCTCCCCTAACCGTCATCGCCGACGACGCCCCAGGCGAAAACACGCCCGCCTTGTTGCCCATACAACCCGGACATCTCGTCCGCGTCCGCTTCTCCAATCGCACCACCAACTGCACCGTCAATCAGATCCGCGGCGATCAATGCCTCGTCAGCGATGTCTACAACTCCTGGCCCGATGAAGCACACCCCTACAGTTCCATCAAGCTCGGCGAAATCAAAAATCCACCCCCCTCCTCACTCGCTCCCGGCACACTCATCCAAGTCCTCTGGGGCAAAACCTATTCACCCGCCTGCGTCGTCGCACTCGGCCCCAGAAGCCTCATCATCCGCTGGAGCGGCGATGAACAGAAAACCTTCACTGTCTCCTTAAACCAAATCACCGCCATCCCCCAACCCCAGCCCCAGGTGCCCAGCACCGACCGCGGGCGCACAGTCAAAGACCCCTCATCCCTCCCCCCACCCGTCTCGCGCATCACCAGGCCCAACCCACCCGACTCAAAAAACATCCAGTTCCTGGACACCGCCAATTCACCCCTCTCCAACTTCAAGCTTCAACTCCCTCCCCACCGCCCTCCTCTGGTCACCGGCCCCGACGGCGACATACGCATCTCCATCTTCGGTGCCAGCCCATGGTACGAATTCACACGCGAAAATCAGACCTACCGCATCTTCCCCGACCACCCACGCTTCTCCAACCCCCCAAACATCGTCGCCCCCCTTCCCATCGGCGATAAAGTCAGCATCGATGTCTTCCAGACCGCGGTTCACGTCTTCCTCCCCGATGGCAAGCCCGCCGCCGGCGCCTGGGTCTACGTCCACACGCTCCGACGCAACGACGCCAACGAAGACTGGGCCTGGCTCAGCGCAAAAACCGATGCCCAGGGCAAGGCTTCCTTCAGAATGCTCCCCCTCACAGAAGCCCAGCTTGGTGTGAAAGGCACGATTCAATACATCAATTTCGTCGCTCAACTCGATCCTCAAAACCTCGATCCCAACCTTCAAACACCCCTCGCACCGGCCTTCCAGCAATGTCTGCCCAACGGCAAAATGGAAGTTCGCTTTCTTACTGCCAAACCCCGCCGGCTCCTCCTGACCGACGCACACGACAAACCCCTCACCGCCCCCAGCCTCGCCACCGTTAAACTTCTCATTCGCAATCCACTCGTGCAAACGCAGGAATTCATCCCCTTCCACTGCGCCCCCGACTCTCCCTTCCCCTACCCCGACGGCCAATACCGCGTCGACCTTCCCGGCAGCCCAAGCCGCTATTTCACCGTCAATGCCGATCAAACTCCCGACACCATCCGCATCAGCTTCAAGCCCGAGTTCCACGTCGCTGGCCGTGTCCTCACCCCTTCCGGCGAGCCCGCGCCCGACACCCTCGTCTTCATGGTCCACGCACTGGGAGAACGCTTCAACCCCCACAAGCTCACACCCGACGCCTGGAACACCCTCGATAAAACCCGCGCCTTGCCCCTTCCCCTCCCCCCTGCCCTTCTGCAGACCGATAACCAGCTCTACACCCCCATCGCCCTCGCCTGGACCGACTCCCAGGGCCGCTACGCCTTCGACACCGACATCACCGGTCCCGTCGCCGTGGTCGGACGCACCCTCGCATCTCACCAGGTCAAGCCCGACTTCGCCCTTTCCAAAGCACCTGATCTCTACGCCATCCCCGCCGCCTCCGTCACATTCACCCCCAGGCTCCCCCAGGGCACTCAGCCCACCCCCATCGCCCTCAAAATCTCTTTCCCCGACCCTGCCACACCCAAAACCATCTGCGAAATCGATCCCGCCTCGCTCGGATATTTCCCCCATATCTCACTAAGCACACCCATCACTCTCCGCCTCCCTGCGTCATACCCCATCCTCATAAAACTCTCCACCGACTCCCTTTCCTACACCGCACCCCTGGTCACCTACACCCCCGGCCAGGAGGTCGATCTTGGCCGCGTCCAGCTTGCCTCCTCCACCATCCGCACCATCACTTTCACACCCACAGATGCATCCTTGGCACCCCTGCGCCCAATATCGAAAATCACCCTCACCTCCCCCACAGAGAATTTCAAAACCACCCTCACCCCCAACACCAGCGGCCAATTCACCGTCCAACTCCCTCTGGCCATCACACCCGATTCACTCACAATCTCGATTGAAAACGACTCACCCCTCCCCCCCTTCAACACCCGTCTCACTGAAATGCCCCCACCCATCGGCATCAACAAAAATGCCATCTTCCTCGCACCCTTTGAGCACACCTGCCGCAAGCTCCCCCAACCCGTCACCCTCATCACCGACGCCGCCGGACGCCCCCTGCCAAACGCCGCCATTCAGGTCGACGGCTTCATGGGCTCCAAATCATTCACCACCGACGAGCGCGGCATATTCACCACCACAGACGCCGTCGCACTCCTCCCCTTCCGCTTCACCGTCACCGCTCCCGACAAACGCCGCTACGACTGGACTTTCGATCCCGCCACCCACACCCGCTCACTCCCCATCCCCGTCACCCTGCCCGCTCCAGACAACAATCCCCTCCCCCTCATCCACGGCCGCGTCCTCCTCCCTGACGGCAAGCCCGCTGCAAACTGCCTCGTCGGTGCACACATCAACACCATCGCACCCGATTCCCCCGGCCTGGTTCCCGCATTCCTCCCCACCGCCTCCGTCTACACCGACTCAGACGGCTCCTTCCGCATCAGCCCAACCTGGGATACCCTCGCCCACCCCTCTGCCCCCACCCGCTGGGTCGTCGTCGCACAAGGCTCCCCAGGCCAAACCTCCAGCCAAAATCTCGGCATCACCGCAACCCTTTGCTCCCTTCCCTCGGCCGACCCCCTCACACTCACCCTCCCCCAAACCCATCCCGCCAGGTTCACGCTCTCTCATCCCGACTCTGTCCCCCGCAGCTGGGTTGAAAAAACCCCCGCTTACCTCGCCCGCATTGATCCCAAATCGGGCCTCTGCATCATGGGCGCTCCCACTCGCCCAGGCTCTCAATCCCTTCGCCTCACCCCCGGCAAGCACCTTCTGCTGAATCAATTTGCCTGCACCGCACCGGTTGATTTCAATCCTCAAATCCCTTTCATTTCGTTCGCCTATCCCACCTCCCAGGTCTTCCGCTTCACCCTTCTGGATGCCCAAACCCAAAAGCCCATTCCCTCCGCGCTCCTGGGCATTCGACTCCCTCTTGAATCCCTCGCCTCGTTTTCCGATCAGGACTGGGCCACACTCATCACTCAGGCCCAATCTCCTCCCAAAGGCGAAGCCTTCCCAAACCTCATCACAGGCCAGGATGGCGCCTGCGAAAAAACAATCGCAAATACCTACACCGACTCATCCGCCATGGGCCTTTATGCCTGCGCAAAAGGCTACGTCCCGGTCTATTTGCCCGGCCTCACTTCCTACGCCACCCCAAATGCGCAAGGCATCAAAGACATCCGCATCGCCCTCCAACCCGCGGCTCGTATCTACGTCGTTCCCGCCGCGCCGCCACAGTCCCGCACAGATGCCGACACTAAAATCCAGACGCTTGCCCTCGCCCTGGTCATGGCCGAAAACCTCCCCCCTGCGCTCCCTCCTGCAGGCTCCACCCCCATCACCGGCGAGCCCTTCCTCAACACTGCCATTCCCTTCACCGGCGGCACCATCCTCGTTCCTCGTGCCCGTTTCTGGCTTATCGGCAAAGACCGCCCCACCCCACCCTCTGAACTCGCAGGCATCGCCACTCCAACACCCGACCTGCTCTGGCTCTCAACCACCCCCATCAACCCCGCCACCTGGGATCCCGTTCAAATCCGGCTCCCCCGCGTCAACACCATCCCCACCACCCTCAAAATCCTCGACCCCACCGGCAAACCCGTCCCCGGCATCTACATCGCCCCCGCACTCCAGGGCGCCACCCCTTCCCTCTACCAAGCCTCCACCAACGCCCAGGGCCTCGCCACACTCAACCTCCCCGCCAACACCCCAGTCGCCTTCAAACTCTCCCACCCCAACCTCCCCGCCCCCCTCACAGATACCGCATGGCGATTCACCACACCCGCCTCACCCAACCCCAATTCTCCCTTCACCTTCAAGCTCCCCCAGCCCATTCCCTCCTCCCCCTCCAACTGATCCTCACCCGCTTTGCCCAAAAACTCTGAGGCAGTGGTCTTTCAATTATCAATTACCGGATCGACTTTTCTGCGTGCCATGCTCTCGTCCGCGTGAGCATGTCTTTTCTGCTTCTTCCATCCATCATTTTTCGCTTGAAAGACCAGGCCTGAGCCTTCGTCAACAGGATGACGCCATGGAACTCTTCAAAATCCTGTTGATCCTGTCAAAAATCTGACTCTTTTCATCTCCTCCAACGCCCCCCAAACACGCAATTCCTCTTGACACCCACCCCAAATAAGATTCACCTGATATCAATCTTATTCATCTCTAAGGCCACACACATGACCTTCCATATCGATAAACGCCTCCACTGGACCGATCACTACGTCGAGTACGGCTTTGCCGTCATCAAAAATGCCGTCCCCCCCGAATTCACCGCCCCTGCACTCCAGGCCGTCAAACAACTCAACAAACACAATCTCCCCTTAAACCAGTGGACCAAGGAAAACACACCCACCCGCTTTGAGGAATCCGCCCGCCACCCCGTCCTCTCCCAGATCTACGACCAGCCCGCCATCCAGGAAATCATCCGCGCCATGTTCGCACCCCAGGACCAGTGGAATGGCGAACGCGCCTTCCAGCTCTTCGTCAATCCCTACGATCCCGCCGCACCCCAGATCCTCTCCGATGAAGGGCACCTCGACTTTGTCCGCTCTCCCATCCCCATCTTCGGCTCAGGCTTCATGTTCCAGGTCTCCCTCGTCAAAAGCGAACCCTTCTCCGGCAATCTCACCCTCTACCCCGGCGTTCACAAACTCGTTCAACGCGACCTGGTCGCCAACCCCGATCTCTTCTACCCAGACTCTCCCCAAATCATGCGCCACATGAAGGGCGACCCCTATGAATTCGTCGCCGAGCCCGGCGATGTCTGCCTCTTCCACCACCTCGTCGCGCATGCCGGCAATGTCAGCCACGCCGCCAACAAATCCCCCCGCGTCGCCCTCCATTGCCAGGGACTCTGCAAAGACTGGCTCCACGAAATCGACCCCACCGCCAAAGGCATGAGCCCCTGGCGCCGCAGCCTCGCCTTCACCGGCGCACCCTACCGTGTTATTGAGGATGAGTATCAGAAAATCATGCGCTTCAACCGTGAAAAGAAACAAAAGCAACACCAGCCCACCTGATCCCAGCCTGTCATCCACCCCATGTTTTCAACCGCAAAAATATACACACCAAATCGTAATTCTGCCCTCATATCTCCTTCGTGTTCTCATCATCTGGTATACACTTAGCAAGGGCCATGATGCTCAATTCTTCACCCCGCAATGTGCGAGAATTCCAAGTCCATCCAGTCTTCATGCGATCTCGCCCAAAAATGGGTTTTGCAGCCCAAGGGAATTCCTAGCCGGTCTGATCAGGGGTTTGTTTTAATTTTATAAACCCGTTCGAGCGTTCTTCCTTAATTTCAGTGGTCTGCCGTTTCACTGGGACAATCAGACATGTCAGAAAACAGCGTCAATCTCAATCTCAATCTCGAACAATCCCTCGAAGAATCCAGCGTCGTCCCCCCTTCGCTGGCCGCCAATCCCAACGAGGATTCCGTCTCCGACAGCATCCTCCAGGAAGGCATTGATCCCTTCACCATCGCACCGCGTATTGACTTCGACGAACAGGAAACACTCGCCCTCCTCATCCACGCCCGTGCCGCCGTCGAATCCACCATCTGCGGCGAACCCCTCCTTAGTCGCCTCCCCCCCGCTCTCGACGAAGCACACTCCCACGGCATATTCGTCACCCTTGTCCGCGGCGTCATGCGCGCCTGTAAAGGTCAATGGGCCAGCACCAAGGGCTCCAGCGTCGGCCTTATCCTCACTGACGTCGCACGCGCCGCCGCCTCCAAAGACCTTCGCCTCCCCTCCGTCACCGAAGACGAACTCCCCTACCTCAAAATCGATATCTCCTTCATACACAGCGTCGAAACCCTCACCCAGGAAGGCCCCGAACGCGCCGCTCACGTCCACGTCGGCACCCACGGCCTATCCATCCGCCGCGAACGAAAGAAAAAATCCATCCTCCTCCCCCAGGTCGCCGTTGAAAACCGCTGGGACGCACGCAC